>JADLCR010000008.1 GCA_020847095.1 Oligoflexia bacterium
AATCCGATTTTAACAAAAGTCTTGAGACCGCCATGCTCATTCGAGAATGCTACGTTAATTATCCTCTCTCATTGGCGTACCAAGGGTCGAACAATAAATTTAGGCACAATCTTTGGATGGACCAGAAGGCCGCGGCTTGCAATGCCCAATTTGTTGGACGAGACCTTGTTAAAGAGAAGCAAAAGTTGCCCGCCGGTGCGAAATTTTCAGCGAATCAAGAGAGGGCGATAAAGGCCATTGAAGGCTTATATGAATGGGGCTCTTGTGCCGGAGCCATTCCTTTTGTTCTTTCAAATAAAGTCAAAGAAGCCTGCCTTATTGCTTCGAGTAAGGGGCGCGCAACGATAAGTATAGAAACCCGTGCCGGAAGCGCACTTAAAGTTCATTGCGAAAAAACAGCATACGGTCTCGAAGTTTCTCTCGGAACATTCTCGCAAACGGCAAAGGCTATAATGGCTCCTCCAATTACTTTTGATGAGTTAGGCGTCATTTCAAAAATTGGCAATGTTCCGTATTCGGTTTGCGCTCAGTTGCGAAACAAAATCAAATCGATGAATCGAAAAAACACTTACTGTGATTTAACGACAGCACTTGAAGGGAAGCGGTCAGACACAGGTATTGCCAGTGGGCTTGCGGATTTGAACGAAATATTCACTTGCGTGGCCTATGATGTTTTTGGCGACCGCGACTCGGCTGACGACACTTATAAAGAAATTCGCAAAGCGCTAGGTTTGCAGGGCGGATTTGGAACCGTGGTTTATGACAGTCCTAACGGGTGCCAGCGGGCCTCACAAAGAGCTATCGAAGGCTATGAGCGGAATCTTTGGCCGTCGTCGTCGCCTGCGGGCAGAGTTTATTGATTGAGTAATTTTAAAAACTGACCGGTGTGGCTGTTTTTGGCATTCATGATTTCTTGAGGGGTGCCGGCGGCCACAATGCGGCCGCCACCGCCGCCGCCTTCGGGACCCAAATCAATAATGTAGTCACTTTGGCCAATCACCTCGAGGTTGTGCTCAATCAGAATCACGCTGCCACCGGCTTCAATGAGACGATTGATGACTTTCATCAGCATATCAATTTCTCTAAAATGCAGTCCCGTTGTGGGTTCGTCCAAAATGTAAAGCGTATTGCGTGATTGCGAAGTCTGAAACTCTTTGGCAATTTTGAGCCGCTGACTCTCTCCGCCACTTAAAGTCGTTGCGGGTTGACCAATGGTGAGGTACTCGAGCCCTACTTCGCGTAACACGCTCAAGGGTCTTCGAATGTTGGGGTGGTTGATGAAAAAATCCATTGCTTCTGCAATGGTGAGATTCAAAATTTGATCAATGTTTTTGCCGTTGTATTTTACTTCAAGAACTTCTTTTTTAAATCGCTTGCCATCGCAGGCATCACATTTCAAGGCCACTTCTTCCATAAAGACCATGTCGATAATTTCAAAGCCTTCACCTCGGCATGTGGGGCAGCGTCCTCCGTCGACGTTAAAACTAAAATGCCCTGGCGTAAATCCGCGGAGTCGTGCGTCGGCCGTTGACGACATAATTTCACGAATATCGTCGTAAATTTTCATGTAAGTGACGGGGTTACTCCGACTGCTTCGTCCGATGGGGCGCTGATCAATCAGCATAATATTTTTAATCAACTCGGCCCCTTGAAGACTTTTAAACGGAGAAGAGGTCTCGAACTCTTTATGAAGAGCGCGCGCCAGAGCCGGGTATAAGGTGTCGACCACCAGAGTAGATTTTCCGCTGCCACTCACGCCAGTCACACAAACAAGACGATTTAATGGAAAGGTCACATCAATATTTTTTAAGTTGTTACCCGTGCAGCCGGTGAGCTCAATTTTAAATTTAAATTGATCAATATTCATTGGTCGTGAGGGCTTGGGCGGTGTCCACTGCCTGTGGCGGCTAAGGTAGCCTGCTGTCAGGCTTTGGCTGTTTTTTAAAAACGAATCGGTTTTCTCGCTAAATAATATTTCGCCGCCGAGTTGGCCCGAGCCGGGCCCCATTTCAATGACGTGACTTGATTGTTCAATTACGTCACGATCATGTTCAACAACCACGAGCGTATTACCAAGGCCTTTAAGTTTTTTTAGAATTTCAATGAGCCTCGAGTTGTCGCGAGGGTGAAGTCCTACAGTGGGTTCATCGAGCACGTAGAGGGTTTGAGATAATCCCATGCCCAGCTGATTGGCCAAATGAATGCGCTGGTATTCGCCGCCCGAGAGAGTTTTTGTCAGGCGGTCTAGTGTCAGATACTCGACGCCCACTTCTATCAAAAACGATAGGCGCGATCGGATTTGTTTAAAAACCTCTTCGGCCACTTTTTGTTCTTGTTTAGAAAGGCTGAGTTCGCTCATGAACTTAAAAAGCTCACTCAGAGTCAATGAAGTTAATTGTCCGATCGTCTTTCCGCCGACAAAGACCGTATGCGCCTCGGGGCGAAGACGACTGCCTTTGCAGTCTTTGCAAGTAAACGGGCTCTTGTAACGTGACAAGAACACGCGGACGTGCATTTTGTATTTTTTCTCTTCTAAATACTCAAAGAAACCTTCAACGCCGCCAAAGCCCTTTGCCCCGTCCCAAATAGCTTTTCGTTCCGAAGGGTCAAGTTCGGCCCACGGCGTTTCGAGATCAATCTTATTTTTCCTCGCAAATGCCAGCAAATCACGCTGCCAGGTTTTACTGCTCGGCATGCCAAACGGTTCGATGCAATGCTGACTAAGGCTGGCTTGGGGATTTGGGATCACTTTATGTTCGTCAATGAGAAGGTTGTTTCCAAAGCCATTACATGTTGGGCAGGCCCCATAAGGGCTTGAAAAGCTAAAGAGCCTGGAGTTGATTGGCGGAAGTGTGTATTTGCAAATCGAACAGGCGTTTTCTTCGGTGAGGAGGAGCTCTTTTCCGTCGACGGTCAATACGCGCGCGTGTCCCCCTCCTAAGCCTTGATTGAACTTTAAGCTCATGGCGTAGGCTTGCGAGATTGAATCTGCCACGCGTCCCCGGGAGCTGTCGTTAAATGCAAGGCGGTCGACGACAACTTCAAATTCAGCCGTTGGGAGTTTTGTTTTGAGATCAAGTTCGATGATGTCGCTCGAAGATTTTTTGCGAATGCGAACAAAACCTTCTTTAATCAAACCCGCGAGCAGTTTTTTGCCGTCAAGGATGCGCGTATTGGCGCCAACAGGAAACAAAATATATCCACGATTATCCGGGAACTCCAAAAGTGTTCTGGTCGCGCCGTCAGTCACGGAATCTTTTTTGATGGGTCCATGGCCATTTGGACACATGGGGATACCGACCTTTTCAAAAAGAAGACGAAGGTAATCCACAATTTCGGTTGTTGTGCCCACAGTTGATCGGGAGTTTTTGACATAGTTTTTTTGTTCAATGGCAATGGCTGGCGGAATGTTTTGAACAAAATCCAAATCCGGCTTGGGCGCTTTATTCAGAAATTGCCGGGCATATGTCGAAAGGCTTTCTATGTAGCGACGTTGACCTTCGGCATAGAGAGTTTCAAAGGCCAAAGAACTCTTTCCGGACCCTGAAGGTCCGCAAATGACGGTAAAGCTGCCAAGGGGAATGCGTACATTGATGTTCTTTAGATTGTTTTGCTTCGCCCCTTGAAGGACGATTTCTTTCACTCCGACAAATCCTCTTTTAAGAAATTCTTATCTTCGCCTTCGCTGGAATTCTGAGTGGCTTCGGTGGGCTCAGTGCCCTCACGAAAAGCGCTGCGTACGGTTTTTTTAGAGCGCGCTGAGGCCAATAATCCAGTTTCTGAATCCACGTTGGCGAACACAATACCCTGAGGTACTGGAAAATCAATAGGCGGTAATTCCTTCAGTGCTTCGGTCATGTATTGAATCCAAATCGGTAAGGCCGCTGAGGCGCCTGTTTCGAGTCGACCAATGGGCTTTTCTTGATCATATCCTACCCAAACACCTGAAATCACTTGAGGCGAATAGCCAATAAACCAGGCATCGTAATATCCGTTGGTGGTTCCGGTCTTGCCGGCAAGGGGCCTTTCCATGGCGCGAGCGCGAAAGCCCGTTCCATTTTCGATAACCCCTTTGAGTAGGCTCGTGGTGAGGTAAGCTGTTTGCGTTGAAATCAATTGGTCGGGATCGTCAAATTTGAACGCCTTCAAAATATCAACTGGTTGCCCAGGTACCGGTGGCCCTTGAGTCTCGGGGGCGGGGGGTTGCGTGGAGGCTTGTTCGATTATGGTTTTAAATTCTTCTTCGATGGCGGCCAGCTCGTCTTTAAACTTTTCATCAATGGACAGATTTTCGAGCAGTACGTTTTGACCCTTAAAATCCGTTACTTTTCTTACTAAAATGGGGTGCATGCGTTTACCGCCTTTGGCAAACACTCCAAAGGCGCGGGTCATTTCATAAAGTGTGACGCCGCTTGAACCGAGCGCCATGGTGAAATCTTGATTGAGCGGAGAAAAAATCCCCAGGCGACGAGAGTATTTGTTAGCCCAATCGATTCCAATTTTCTCTAAAATCTTAACTGTTGGAATGTTGAGTGATTTGATCAGCGCGGTTCTAAAGGTAATGTCGCCTTGAAAGCGTCCTTCAAAATTGCCTGGCTTCCATTTTTTTGTTTCTTGCCCTTCTCCCTCTTCATAGACGATGGGAGCATCGGTAACCAAAGTCGCTGCCGTAAAGCCTCTCTCTAAAGCTGCCGCATAAACAAAGGCCTTAAATGCTGAACCCGTTTGTCGACGTGATTGCATCGTTCGGTTGAGCTTGCTGACGTTAAAATCGCGTCCACCGACCATGGCTAAAACATCATTGGTGTGCAGGTCGTAGCTTAAGAGACCGGCCTCGACCGAGGGCTTTTGTTCGAGTTGCAGGTGCAAATATTCATCAAAACTAGGCAAGTCAGCGGGTTTTTGTTTTTTCTTCTTAAACTGTTCTGCAATCCTAGGTGAGTTGAATTTTTCGGCGGTGATCCGAACTTCAATCACGTCACCGACTTTTAAAACCTTCGCCGGATCTTTGACGATATCTTCAGTGTGATGTTTGGTTGGGTCCGGAACGCGTGCCCAGCCCATTTCATCGATATCAATTAGGCCCTGCGTTTCGGCAAATCGTACGGTCACCAGTCCAAACTTTGAATCGACTTTAGTGACAATGCCATCGACCAATTGGTTGAGCGCGGCGTAGTCAGGAAGATTTTTTTGTCCGGGTTTTCGAACTAAATCGAGCGGTGGTTTGGGTGGCTCTTTGGCATCGGGAGAAACAATGCGAAAGGGATTTTTCTTTCTTAACAGTTCATCGCGTTCTTTGATCAAAAATGCAGCGATTTCTTCGGGTTCTTTTATATTTTGGGTCACGCCGCGAAATCCCTGGCGCTTGTCGAGGTCGCGAAGATTTTTTTCAACGGCCTCTTGAGCGGCCAATTGTTTTGGCAAATCCATGGCGGTGTATATTTTAATTCCTTCGTTAAGAACCTTTTCTTCGCCAAGGGCGACATTCAAATATTGGCGCACGATTTCTTTATAAAAAGGAGCCACGTCTTCAAAAGCTTCGCGATAGTAAACTTTGACTGGTTCGGCAGCAGCAGCCTTAGCTTGCTCGCTCGTCACGTAGCCGTCTTCGGCCATTCGACCCAAAACATAAAGTTGCCGCTCTTTTGCTCGATCGGGCGCTAAGACGGGAGAATACTTGCCGGGCGCTTGGGGTAGGCCCGCGAGCATAGAAGCTTCGGCTAAAGTGAGATCGTCGACGGATTTACGAAAGTAGTTTTGCGCAGCGGCCTCGACTCCATGGGCGCCGTGACCCAGGTAAATTTGATTTAAATACAAAAACAAAATGTCTTCTTTGGAGAGGTTTTTTTCCATGCGGTACGCCAAAATGGCCTCGCGCATTTTTCGATCAAGGGTACGCTCAGGCGACAAGAGCAGCGTTTTTGCGACTTGCTGGGTGATCGTGCTGCCCCCTTGCACCGTGTGTCCTGCTTTTAAATTCGCAATGGCCGCGCGCGTGATGGCCACAAAATTAATTCCGCCATGTTGAAAAAATTGAGAGTCTTCGGCGCTGACAAAGGCATGAATGAGTTGTTTAGGTATTTTTTCGTAGGGAATGACGATGCGCTTTTCTCTAAAAAATTCTCCGACTTTCTGACCTGTGCGATCGTACACTTCACTTACGAGAAGCGGCTTATAGTCTTCAAGAGTGATCATTTTAGGAAGCTGAGAGCTGATTGTGAAATAGGCAAAAGTCACAACCAGAACTCCGATGAGTGCCAAAATAACTGCGCCAGCAATGATGTATTTAATTTTTTTCATAGTGACCCATTATGATAGCCGTTCTTATAGACCCGCAGCAAGAAAAGGGTTATACATGCGCCGTGTTAAGTTTTTTGAATTCCAGTGATTTAATCCATTGGCGTGGTGCCATTGTGGATGTTCGCTCGCCATCAGAATTTACCGAGGGCGGAGTGCCCGGTGCTCAAAATATTCCGCTCTTTACCGACGAAGAGCGTCGGGTTGTGGGAACACTTTACAAAAAAACCAGCCCTCAAAAAGCGCGAGAAGAAGCGCTTCGGTTTGTTCGTATAAAACTGAACACGTTGGTTGATCAAGTTCTAGCCCTGCGCCCAACGAAGCCCCAGGTATCCCAAACGCTTGATTCGCTATTTGATTTGGTCGCGCGCCAGCTGGTGGTTGAAGAGCCAGAAGGCGAAAGCTTAGGAAGTGTGCGATTTTCAATTCCCGAATCGCCGTTGAATAGTTCTTTGTCCACACTGCCTTCGGATTCGACCAATTGCGTTTTGTTTTATTGCTGGCGTGGAGGCGCGCGCAGTAAATCCATGGCGTACTTGGCAAGTCTTTTGGGGGTCAGGGCCTTTGTTTTAAATGGTGGACATAAAAGTTTTCGCGCTTGGGTGCTTTCCAAACTCAATCAAAATCCCTATTCATTTCAGGTGACAACGATTTATGGGCTTACGGGTTCGGGCAAGACCGAGCTTTTGCAAAAATGGAAGGCCGAAGGAAAGCCGGTGATTGATCTCGAAGCCCTGGCTCATCATCGTGGGAGTGCGTTTGGTCAGCTGGGTCACGAAAAGCGAGGCCGGCAGGTGGAATTTGAAAACGCACTCGCTTGGGAAATGGCCTTGCTCGAAAATCAGGGGGCGAAGGAAGTTTTTGTCGAAGGGGAGTCCCAACGCATTGGCTATTGCCAAATTCCTAATCGCTTTTTTGAAGCAATGGCACAGGGAACCCATCTCTTTATCGAAAAGAGTTTAGAAGATCGGGTGGAGCATTTGATGCAAAACTACGTTCTTTCGGTTGATGAGAATCTTATGCGGGCTGAAGCCGAACGGGCCCTCTATAACATTCGAAAACGTCTCGGCTCAGAGAAGCACGCCGAGCTTTTGGCTCTATTGATGGCTCGTGAGTACCGAACCTTCACGCGCGAGTTGCTTGTGAATTATTACGATAAAATGTACGCCCGCAGCCGTAA
>JADLCR010000009.1 GCA_020847095.1 Oligoflexia bacterium
CGCCTCACACCAAGTCATGACCCGAATTGTTCTTCAGAGAAGTCACCCAATCCCCATTGCCTGCCCATTTCTTGACGACATAGTTAAGGGCGTTTTAACGCGCTGAGAGGGGAAAAGCTAACGGGCGCTAAGTCGCTTTTCGCCTCACACCAAGTCATGACCCGAATTGTTCTTCAGAGAAGTCACCCAATCCCCATTGCCTGCCCATTTCTTGACGACATAGTTGAGGGCGTTTTAACGCGCTGAGAGGGGAAAAGCAGCTTAGCGCCTTCATAGCGCCTTCATTGCCTTCACTTTCTCTCCGCTTCAATCAGCTTAGGTTTTTTGGGTCGAAGTAGACTTCGTTTCGGGTGATTTTTTGATTGTGAATTTCGACAATGTCCACACCGTAAAACTTTTTTGATTCTGACTCAGCCGATAATTGAGCTTCCCACTTTAAGACAAACCCTTTTTCATTTGGAAAAAGTTCAACCAAGCTCCACTTCCAATTTGGATAGATGGCGAGTAGTTTTTTGAAATATCGGAATAAGGCGTCCTTCCCATGGATTCCCTGGGGTTTTGCCGGATCGAGATAAAATATATTGTCAGAATAAAACTCAATGAGGTGATCGGGCCGATTTCCTGACCAAGACTTGAGCCATTTTCCACAAAATTCCTTGAGATTCTGATCTTTCAAAACTTATTCTCCGTTGCTCGTTTCTACCATTTAATAAGGCCGTTCGGCTAAGTTTGCCAGATAGGTTTCAATTTTCGAGATTTCCGCCGCTGATAAAATTTCATTTAGCGGCATGCGATCGGCTCCTTTTGATTTCAATCGATATTTCATCTCTTGGTATAGAGTCCCGCGTGGGTATCCTCCCTTTTGTAAGGCCACTCGCAGTTGAGAGTCGCTATCAAATGGGATCGTAGGGCCAGCATGATGATCGCCTGTATGACAACTCACACATCTATCGATTGGACGCGTCGCCTCGACCGAAAGGCCTTTTTGGGCATAGTAGCTCTTCCAATCATCGGTGGCCAAAGGGTTGGCTTTTAGCTCTTCTTCTCGCCGCTTATTAATTGATTCACAAAATTTTGCCGGCGACAGTTTTTGTTTCTTCAAAGCTTGAAGCTCAGGAGTGTCATCGACCACTGCTTCAAACAGTTTTGGCAAAACGTAACTCTCTACGGAAGAACCCGCTGCGGACTCGAAGGAATATGAATTTGCCTCTAAGCCACTTGCCCATTCTTCGAGAGAGATTCCGAACGCTTGAGAAATAACTTCGGCCTTTGCAATTTCTTCGGGATAAAATCGCTCAAAGCCTTTTCGGTTTGTCGTATTGTACTGATCAAAGTGCCGCGCGAGCCGGACCTTGAATCCGCGAGCACTCGCGCTACGAATTCCACTCAAAAGCTCTTCTGTGGGGCGAAACTTAAAACATCCCCTGAAACTAAAAAGCCAAAATTTATATTTTTCATAATTCGGGCTTTGGCGAATGAGGCGGATGATCCGATCCGCATTGTTAAGTGAGATAAAAAGACCAAGCTCTTCGTTGGGGCTTGAATTGAACTTATAGTTAAGTTTTCGGCTTACAACAAATGGATAGACCGGAGACTTCGAAAAATCCCAATGTAAGTTTCCGTACCGTCCGGTTTTGGCATTTTTATTTAAAAACTCTTGGTACTTTTTTAACTCCCAAGTACCTTTTTGCATTTTTCCATCGGTACTTCCGTATACCCCGGGCCAGAGATCGTAGGAGTCCCAAATGGGGCGCGGATCCTGACGATGGCAATGCAGACATTTGCTGTCGTTGAGATTGAATTCATGCTTAGCGCCAAGTCGCCCTTCTGGAAAAACAATTTCATGAAACCGAAACCGTGACTCTTTTTGATCAAACTCCATCACCTCGAGCTTATCGAAGTTTTTCTGCTCCGGTGACCCGTTGAACGAGAACACGAGTTTTCCTCGATTCAAATAGACCAAGGCGCGCGGATTTAAAGCACTAGAACCATGGAGACTGCGGCTTTGATAAACGAAAGTGAAGTGCTTTTTGGACTCAGCCGGAAGTGCCTCTAGAAACGATTCGATTGTTTTGTACTCACCTTTTTGGATGAACTTCTGAAGATCCGCGAAAGAACTAATGGGAGTCGCCTGCGCCACTCCCATGAAAATCAAAAACCAAATCATTTAAATTACTGCTCAGTTGGGACAAATTCCTTTTTAAATTCCATTGCCATCACGGCTGACAGCTTGCGCGTGTCACCTTGAATTTCAGGATTTTCGCTATAAACGCGAATAACCGATTCGGCCAACTTCGCTTCATCGGTATTCAATAACTTGGCAGTCTTTGTCAGCGCCGGGCCCGACCCCCTTACCGCATCATCGATAAGATTTGTGGTCGCCACCGCCTGGTAACGATCCCTCTGTGTGGATTCTGACAGTTCTTGAATCTTAGCTGTTGTGGAGCTGACTAAACATACGGGAAGTAGGATGAGACAAACGGCCCACATGCTCGATCCTGATGCCGAAGTCACCGTTGGCGTCAGCGTCACAGGGACCATCAGGCTTAACGCAACCACCAGCTTTAAAATTGAATTCATTTGATACCCCCTATTTGTTTCCAAAACTTCTACTTTTGTGTAAGTTTGGGGTCAATGAAAATTATATTTGATAATCAGACAATCTGTAAGTTTCTTAAAAATCAAAGATCCTACTTCTTCAAATTTAACACCGTTTGGCACATAGCCTTGGTGATCACTTTAGGTCTCACAAAAATTCCGTTTGCTCTCGGCGTAGAGTGCGCCGGGCCCGTACGAGCCGATATTAATGTCATTTATCTTCACGGCTTAGACACTCATCCGTCGAGCAAAGAATATGAAGCAACCAATCGCAAACTGTTGACGGAGCTGGCTCAAAAATCAAAAGACCCGAAATTTCGAATTGCTTTTCCTCGGGCCCAAATGTCCTGCCCAAACGATCGGTCCCTTCGCTGTTGGCCTTTAGGTGATATGGCCACCATCAAGCTCGAACACGATCGTCTTATCGATGAAACGAGGGTGTGTTGGCCCAACTCGACGGCCCCAAAAATGTTTGTGGGATTTTCGCGCGGCGGGATGTTTGTGTCCGCATTGAGCGAATCTTGCGTTGCCGATGCCGATTCACGCTTGGTGATTGTCGGAGCTGGCGCCCAGGACTATCCCCATGCCCCCAGCAAAGCCTGCAACCCAGTTGAAGTTTACTACGGCACTTTTGATACTTGGGGCTCGGTCCGGGCGCGCTCACTTTATAAGACGCTCCAAAACAAAGTGCCCGGAAGCACAATTACTTCCTACGAAGGTGGACACATATTTACGGAAGATTTAATCCGCAAACTTTCCACCTGGCCCAACCCGCGCAGTCAGGCCACTGACAACGCGCGCGGAGCAACTTCAAAAATCAGATAAATTTTCAATCGTGCAAAAATGAACAGTACACATTTCCCGACCCATCAGTATCACTATTAAATCACAGGATTATGGGCGCAACCTATTGAAACTACTATACTTTATTGCAATATGAGCCCTGATTTCAACAACGATAGAGGAGACGGCTGTTGTTGGATTTCAGACAGCTGATTAGCAATTTTTGGCAACTCATGACGGCCCCGGGCTCAAATCAAATTTAGAAGGCTACTTTCTCAAAAATTGGGCACTTGATCTGCAGTTAAAAATGGCGTGAGAACCATTTTATTATCCCTTCTTTTACTCTGGCCCTTGGCCATCAGCGCTTCAAGCACGAATTCGTGTGGCGACGACCTTTCAAGACTTTCAGGAATCAGTTGGTTTTCAAAAACTCCAATGGCGTTCTCCGACGTGCGCCAAAGGCTTTTGAAAACTTCTTTCGCAGGGGTTTTTTTTCAGCAAGAGTTTGAATCCCCCTTTGATCAAATCAGTCCCCTTGATTCCACTGGAAATCTTTTCACTTATTATGAGCCAAAATTAATTGATCCCGCCCTCGTCACTCAAGTGGTGAGTGAGCGATCCAAAATTGGACAGTGGATGCACCGAACTCAAAAAGCATTTGGTTCGAAAGACTTCGATATTTTCTCACTCGATGAACAACTCAAGTATTTAGAACTACTAGCGGACAAATTTGAACGAGAATTTGGAGTGCAAACGGTATGGGGATCGGAAAGAGATTTTCTATTACTCGTGCGCAAACCTTCGGCTCCAAGCTATTTGGCTCTCAATCCGTCTTTTGAACCAGATTTCGGACAAATGATGATTGATGCTAAAAAAACGACGCTAACAAAACTTCAAATCACTCTTCGCCTTCCAGAAATAAAAACAGCCAAAGATCAGCCCGCATTGAGTGTTGCCGAAACCACCCAGCGCGCTCAGCAAGTCATTGCGGCCACAGGACATACCGGCATGCACGAACATGTATTTTTCCGCATTCCTCCAGAGGTGCTCAAGTCGCGCGAAAGTTCGATAAATCAGGTTCTCACATTTTTAAACCTTGTGGCCTTCACTACTCAACTGCACCTGTCGCGAGAGTTTTTAACGCAATCCGCACTGACTGTTTGGCATGAACACAAATCACAAAGGCTTTCTGAAATATTGAACCTTGAATCCGAAGAACGAATCTCCCAACCACGATCCATTTACTCCACGAAAGCCGCAGGAATCGCCTTTCGCTATTGGGGTAAAACTAATGGAGATGCGTTAATCTCCCTTGAAATCCGCTCTTTGCTTGCACCCCCCAAAAGAGCCGCAGTGCACTTTAAAGGCCTTGAAGACGGCGCTGTCGATCGGCAGCAACGTGACTTTAGGCTGCTCGAAGATGTCTTGTTAGCGGCGGCACTTATCGCTGAAGCGTTCGGGCAACGGAGAAATATTCAGCTGCCGTTTGAACCGCTTAAACTTGATATTATCGATTCAAGTCTCTTACGAAAAGCAGGAACGTCCATTGGATTAAGCGACGGAGACTATTTCGACGCCAGCACCGCTCTAAAGCTCATGAGTGAAATCAATCCCGAGTTCAAGACTAACGACGGCTACATCAACCCCAATCTTTTGGTTCCGTTTATTCTGGGAGAGAACTCAGGCATGCGTGTGGCGAGTCAGGCCTTTTTAAAAGAATTTGCGAAATTTTCTTTAGAACTCAAACGAATCTCTGCTCACCCAGGGGCCAAAAGACAAGAAAGCCGCTATCTCACCCAACTTTTGTACGAGACCTATTTGGTTTGGGCCGAACACGCTTCGCCTGTTTTCTACACCCTACTTCAGCAGTTTATTTTGAATTTGGAACAGGTTCGATCCAAGCCGCTTTAATCACATAAACACCATATGGAGCCAGGTGGTCCAACTCGATGCGATCGCCAAGAGATTTGATTTTCGTCGAATGAGAGCTCAGCTCAAGAAGTACCGCCGTGGAGTTTGCGCCAAATTGCCAATTTTTCAATTCGCGATGCCCAAGATTGATAACAATAAAAAACCCTTCGCTCCGATCGGTTTCTTGGCGTTTTAAAACAATGACTTTATTCTCGTAATCGATCCAGTGTTCAATGTTTAAATCTTGGTTTGAAAAAGTGAACGCTGGATTATTGACGAAGAGTTCTATGAGCTGTGTAAACAAAGTCTGCAAGCTTTTGACTCTTGGATCGTTGCGATTTTCCCACTGCACACCTGGGTTCGTGTTGAAGCTTCCCTTTTGCATTAATCGCAACTGCGGCATATCTAGAAAATAAGAACCGGCCAACAAGGCCAATGCAGCGAAAGCACGAGTTTTTCCCTCAACAAAGAACGGGTCGCCGCCATCAACTAAAGAGGCAAAATACCTTCCCGTGGCTCCGCCTCGGTCATTAGACGCCTCGTCGTGATTCGTTAGGTAAAAGAGCCTTGCCGCTTCTTGCCAAGCCCAAGGATCTCTCAATGCGCGTCGTAAAATCTCCATATCGATTTCTTCGGTGGGCTTTTGTGCGAATTCTTTAATGAAATCAAAAAAATCTGAGTGGCTTCGAACATCCATTCCAAACCCACCTTGATCCATGCGTCGCGTGACCCGATTATCCCCAAAAAACATTTCACTATTGGCCCAAATTTGAGGAGCGTACGCTCTAATTTCAGTCATGAGCTCTAATAAAAACTGCTCACCACCCGGGGCACTCTTTATTCCGTCGTAATTATCCAGGCGAATGCCACCAATTCCGTAGTTTTTTATCATCAGCAGGGCCGCATCGATGAGATAGCGGCGCACAAAGCGGTTCGCGTAATCGTATCGCAGTGTTTTCCATGGGCTTGGATCTTCTCCAAAAAGCTTTCGACCATCGGCTTTAATCCAACGGTGCAAACCAATGGGTTCAATATTGCGAACCCCCTCATTACCCCAATGAGGATAGTGACTGGCCACCATATCCATAACTACCGAAATCCCTGCTTCATTAAATGCTTTAACCATTTCAGCAAACTCTTGTGGGCTTCCATAACGGGATTCGATCGAAAAAAGTCCGTAAACTAAATATCTTTTGTCCCACCGGCTGCCGTCGTCGCTAGCATTAAAAGGCAAAAATTCAATGGCGTTAATGCCCATCTTTTTGATTTCAGCAATGACGCCCGAAGTGCGAATAAATTCATAGGTATGCTCAACAGAAGCAGGGCCAAATCGTCCTTCTTTTGGCCAGTGTCTCACCAACTCAAAAATTTCGATTTCGGTGGCGACCACAGGACGACCGCGCAAATCAGGAATCTTCTTGAAATATCGATTCGATGCAATTTGATCCAAATCCCAAAATATCGAATTAAGGAACTCACCCTCTCGCCCACTTTTTGAATTGAATGGTTTAGAAGAATAGACGGCCGCCGAAGGGTCCAGTACCTGCTCTCCGTTAAGCACGAGCCTATATTGATCTCCAGAGCGCCAACCCACTAAAGTTGCCGAAAAATAAGGAGAGTTAGGCTCCGGTTTGAGCCAAACAATCCGATTGCTATCCCATTGGTTGAAATCACCTATGACACCAATTTGATTTTGAGGATTGTCAGAAAGCACACGGAGTCTGATTTCAATGGGCGCGCCGTTGGAATTGCGCTTTGTGACCCTGATGCCGGTTTGAGGCTGAAATTTTTTGATTTGTTTCGTGGGTTTTAGACCGATTGTTCGGGTGGCCTCATACGAATCATTTTGAAGGTTAGACATGCGAAAGAAAGATTTGACGCAGTCGTCGGCATACAAATGACCTGATGCCAATAGCGCGCAAATAAAAATGATTCGCAACTTCCCCCTCCACTTTTGTGAAGCAACCTTTACTGATCGCCGTTGCATATGGTCAAGCTCAAATTCGTTGACACCGTGAGACTTTCAAAACATATTGCCAGCAATTCAAAAATTCTGGGGTGATCATGAAAAATTTATTCCTTTGTTCGGTGGTTTTGTTGAACTGTGCCATGGCCATTGGTCAAGACGCACCCAACGGTCCGGGAATGATGGGCGTGTGGAGTCGACCCGATAAGCAAGGACTCATCACATCAAAAACTCAGCCCTTGTGGGCGACCATTGCAGAAGGTGTTTTAACGGAAGTGCACTTTCCATTTGCCGATCGCGCCCAAACGAAAGACACACAAATTCTGATCCGCATTGGTCAACGAATTCTAGAAGAACGAAAGCATTTCACTCACGTCGTCACGCGATACCCGGGCACACTCGCCTATCACGTCACTTCGGTAAATCAAGAACTTCAAATTCGCATTGAAAAGGATTTCGTACCTGATCCGCAACAGCCGAGCCTGTGGGTCTCTTATCGGATTTCAATGGCTCAGCCTTACCCAATTAAGATTTTTTTACTTCATAATCCCGCTGCCGACAATACCGCCGGCGGTGACGCGATTTTTGTGCGCTCGAGACAGGCCGGAGACCGTGAGCTTCTCGCGTTTCAATCGGATCGGCGCGGTGACGAACCTCCAACGTTGGCTCGCAGAGCCACTCAGTCACTTGTTCTGGCTGGCCCAACCGAGGGAGGAACAGTCGGCTTTGAGGGCGTCAATGGCCCCTACGAACAGCTCCTAAGATTCGGGATGCTCAATCAGACATTTACTTCTGCGAAAAACGGAAACGTTGCGGGGGCTCTGATTTTAAGCGGCAACAGTCGAGAAGTCAGTTTTCACTTTTCACTAAACTTTTCGTTAAATGAACCCTCCATCGACCCTATACCTTTTTTAGCCAAGGCTTCTTCAAAGTTTTCTATGCTCCCTCAAGAAGAGATTTTACGAAGATTGTTAACACTCAATCGCCAGTCTTGGGAAAGTTATCTGTCGCAATTAAACCCTTTGGGCCAACGCATGGAGCCCCATGTTTTAATGCTAAAAGGTTTGGAAGATAAATTTAATCCCGGAGCTCTCATTGCGGGATTAGCTAAACCCTCGCTTCCCGAACGTCTTGAGTTAATTGAATACGATTATGAAACCGCGCGCTTGAGAAAAGCTGACATTAACGGTGGTTATCACAGGGTTTGGCCCAGAGATTTAGCTCATATGGGAATTGCGCTACTTGCCGCCGGAGATACAGTAACACCCATTAATGTTGCGAGATTTTTACAGCGAACACAAAAGGCCGATGGCTCATTTTGGCAAAACACATGGGTTGATGGCCAGCCGAGCTGGCTTGGCTATCAAATGGATCAAACCGGGCTTGCCATTTCACTTGTATCCAAACTCGTAGAACTTGGCATTGCTCGCTACAGTGACTTTCGCCCCATGGTGCTAAAAGCGGCCGATAGTCTTTTGACTCGAGGTCCAATCACGGACCAAGAACGATGGGAAGAAAATGGTGGGTTAAGTCCGAACTCAATTGCAGCAGCCTGCCAAGGTTTGCTGGACGCCTCTTGGCTTGAACAGGGAATCGACCAGAGTCGATCGCAAGCCTACGGAATGTTGTGCGAAAAATATAAAACTTTGATCTTCGACTGGACTTACATTGATAACGGTCCGCTCGGCCGTGGTTATTTTGAACGGCTTCACGTAGGTCATCCCCAAGATCGCAGTCACTCTACGGTCATTCAGATTAGAAACAACCCCGTCGGTGGGAATACTTTCCTAGAAAGTGAGATCGTTGACGGAGGCTTTCTCCACTGGATTTTTACAGGTCTTTTATCGCCGCTCGATCCAAGGTTGAACTCGGCGATCGCAACCCTTGATCGCGTGGCCGGCCCCATTGCCACCAATGGCCGAGGTTACTTAAGATACAATCACGACGGATACGGGCAAGGACACCTTGGCCGACCTTGGCCCCTCTTGGCCGGCGAGCGCGCCTTAGCCGCTATAGCTCGGGGCGAAGACCCGACGCCGTTTGCACGAATGCTTTTTGGAGCGGCCGATGCTCGAACGGGAATTATTTGTGAGCAGATTGACGGAGCAAGCGTTTGCCCGTTGGGTTGGTCTCATGCCGAAGCTCTCATTGTGGCGCGCAGCATGGCTGAAAACCGAAGTTTCTACATGCCTCGCCGCATTTTGGGAATTAAGTGAATTTTCCTGAGTTTGCCGTAACGGGAGCCTTTTTGGCTTTGCCACTTGTCGTCGGTGGCATCGTTCACATGATTGCCGTCAAAGCGGACATTTTGAAGCCACTTAAAATCCCCATTTGCCAATCCGCCTTTGGCGCCAACAAAACCTGGAGAGGTTTTGTGATCATGCCTGTGACTTGCACCCTTGGCGTGTTCTTAGCTTTTATGGTTCAAGATCTTTTGACACCTTTGCTTCAGGTGAAATTTGCGAAAGAATCTCTGTGGTTTTTGGGTCCGATGCTTGGCATTGGATACATGGCGACAGAGTTGCCAAATTCTTTCCTCAAGCGGCGACTTGGAATTGCCCCAGGCACCAACACCAATGGAAGGTATAAATGGCTCTTTGTTTTTTTAGATCAAGTTGACTCAGGATTTGGCTGTTCCGTTGTGTATTATGCTCTGCTGGCCGTGCCGATTATTTATCTTGTCGCATTCTTAAGCGTCGGCCCCCTCATCCACCTTGTGGTGAATATGGGATTGTTTTCTCTGGGGTTAAAAAGGCAAAAGTTTTAAATTTCAAGTTTGTACATCCAGTATTCCCGTTGATGGGGACCAAAGTGCGAGTAAATGGATTTCCCTTCGCGCACTAAATATCCGTAATAACGCTCGCGGGGTCGCTCAAGCGCGCTATAGAGACCGGATTTGAATAATAAATCGACCACTCCCTGCTGCCTGCTTTCTTTATCAATGCCCATCATATTCAAGATATATGAATCCGTTGTTTCTGCTGCGTTCATCAACAAAGCTGGAGTAACCGCTCCCCCATGGGCATCTTTATAAGCTTTCCCGAAATCAGGATGACCCAAAGCTAGGCCGTGAGCTTTATTGTCGGGCCCTATGATAAAAAACAAGTGGATCAAGGGAAGGGCTTTCATCAGAGATCCAAAGCAAAACTTAAAGTCGAGATAATCAATTCCCGTTGCCAAATAGTTTTCAGAAAAAATTTCTATTAATAGGCGGTGGTAATTTTGAAAAGTGAGTTCGTCCTCAACCAGAATGCGCTCAACTCTCCAACCTTGAACTCCCTCTGCCCGCTTGATGCACATTTGATGCATGGCTTCGATGTTTGATCGAGAAACTTCCCAAGTTCTCCATCGCGCGTCTTTTTTGAATCCAAAACTTTCCCATTGTTGTGGATAATACGGTGGATTCACCGGCTCACCGCCATAATAAGGCAAGTCAAAAGCATCCGTTTTGAATCGATACTTGGCCCAAATTCCGTAGTCAGCAGGCCCGATCACTGTGTTGATAGATTTTGTCTTCAACCATTCAACGGCTGCGCCCAACAGGGCTTTCGATGTCTCTGGCCGATTTTCGCATACATAACGCCCTAAGACGGCTTGTCCGGCAGGCAAAAGCTTGTCAATAAATGCGGTGACACTTCCTCTTACTTGATCACCCGATAAGGCCATGAAGTGACGAACTTCCGTGTGTCGATTCATTGGGTTTTGAGAAGAATAGAAGCTGACCTCATGGTCCTTTTGCGGCAGGGGCCATTGTTTGAATTGCCCCATCAACTCTTTCTGTAAATCGAACGATTTCAAAAGAAGTGCTTCGTTAAAATCGCAGTCAATTATCTTCATTGACACCTCCTGACCAAGCCCTTTTCGCCATCTATCTCAATCATCTCGCCGGTTTGAAACATCTTGGTTGCTCCTCGGACTCCGACTACTGTTGGAGTCTTAAGCTCTCTTCCGATTATCGCTGTATGACTGAGGAGACTTCCTTTTTCAGAAACCAGTCCGCAACATTGCGAAAGAATAAAAATCCACGCTGGATCAGTCGTTTGAGTTATTAAAATGTATGATTTTAAATCATCAAAGGCCATGGCCTCTTGCGGCGTTTTTAAAACTAGTGCTTTAGCTCGAATGACACCGGGGCTGGCGCCTGTTCCAGAAAGGGAATCCCCGTCAAGCTTAACTTCTTCGGCTTTATCCTCATCAAAAAAATATGGGGGCACTTTAGAATTTTCCGGATGGCAGAAATTTTCTGGATAAGCGAACTTTGTTTCCGGCCATCCCTTTCTTAAGTCAATTAGCGACCGAACCTCGGCAGCAGAAATCTGACCGTCAGCATATTTTTTTAAATCGCTAAATTCTAAGCTAAAAAAGTCAAGGCTCGTGAAATCAGAAAATAAGCTTGGATGCTCCTGTTTCAACAACTCCCCAATCTTAAGAATCGTTCGTCGCACCCACCCATAATACTGCCCACGCAACATTCGTGTTTTTTCACGAGTTTGAATGGTTCTTTCCGTAAAACCCATCACAACTTTGAGCTTCAATCGCGCGAGCAAACCCATGCGAGTCAAATCGAGAGCCTTTTCTTCTTCATAGACTCGATCCCCAAGATCGCTCTTGACCATCCAACGCATGAGCCCCAAAAAAGCCCGAGGACTTTGTTTAAAGGTCATACATTCAAGTTTAAGCTCTTCAAACGCGCGATCACCAAAGTTGTCTAGGTATTTTTCAATCAACCTGACTTCGCGAGCAAATCCTTGAGCGAGAAGGTTTGAATAAGCATTCTTCAATTCGTCTTTTGGATTTCCGGAATCGAGAAGCTTTCCAAGTGCTAGCCAAAAATCGGTATTTTCTTTAATGGCGGAGCATAACTTTTTAAGCTCCACCAAAGCTTGCATAGAATCGACGCCCTTTTTGGTTCGAAGCAACCCTGAGACAGCCTCTTCTCCATACCCGAAACGCTGTAGACTCTTAGTGACCTTGCGAAGCCCGCTCATCACCAAAATGTCGTTAAGAGCAGTCCATCCCCAGCCTTTAAGCCGGTCGATGGCCACGAACAGAAACTCAGAAAGTACCTTTGAATTGGTTGCGGTTTGCGTTTCGTTTTCAAGAACCAAAATTCTCTTTTCAGAACTTGTGCAAAAATCTCGGAAAATGTTTGTATGCCACAGCACGATCCAAGCAAAGCGAGCCAGCATGGTTAACTTTTCGAAACGACTAAACGGCTTTAACTTTGGCAACGGAACAGAAATCTTCTGCCCGCCAATCATTCGGTGCCAATCATCAATGGCCTTTTGACCTCCGGGCAATACGCTCAGAACAGTGTAGTAGCTGTTGAGATTATAATACATATGACCGCCAAATTCAGAAATCAGCGAATCAAAATACGGGCCCAACTCAGCCATCCTTGATTTACCAAGACCTAAGTAAATTCCGATTTCGCTGATGACTTTTGTGTACATCTTTTTCACAAAATCTGCGGTCATGGGGCTTGTCAGCGCCGGATAGCTTTCACTCAAATTTGTATCCGAATAGTAAACAAGAGGTTCGAACATTTGAGTTATGGGTCGCACCTGCAAGAGATGCAAATGACCCTGTTGATCAAAAGCCCATTCAATATCTGCAGGCCGTCCTAATTCTGCTTCTACTCTCAAAACTTCGCGCGAAAGTTCTTTGATCTGTGAATCCGAGAGAGATTGAAGGTTTCTAAGGGACTCCGGCACAGAAACCACTTCGGTGGCATGCCGATCTGCCACATAGGCCACTTGCTTTTCTTTGTTTTGAATCTGCGATTTATGAACTTCTAAAAATCTTGTTACCCAAAACGAATCGACTTCAACGAGTCCCGAAACAATTCCCTCTCCCAGACCGTAACCACTGTCGATATAAATAAGTGATGAATTCCCTTGGGGAGCCCGACTAAATGCAACGCCGCTGACTACCGATGGAATCATGGCTTGGACGACGACAGCGGCCTTGATCCCAGCGTCTTCTGAGCGTTTTTTCGAATAATCGATGGCCCTTTCAGAAAAAGCCGATTTAAAACAGTCGATGATTCTTTCTTCAAGCTCTGGTTCTTTAACGTAGAGAAAGGTTTCCATCACACCAGCAAAGCTTGAAGTCTCACCATCTTCTGCGGTCATCGAACTTCGCACCGCAAAATACGGAGTGTTCCAGCTTCGAGCACGATTTCGAATATCAGCCAGCAAATTCGAATCAAGCTTGCTGCTTTTTTGCCACTGGTCAAATGCTACCGTCGTGACAACACCAAACGGGGGAACTTGCACCCCCCATTGCTTAAGTTTAAATAGGTTCATGCCCTTGCCCCCTAAAAGTTTAGGGGTCAGAACGGACGGGTTAATTTCGGTAATCCAAAGACTCAAATAAACCTCTATAAAATCTGGAATCTTTTGAGTAATCTCACGTGTATGCCAGATTTAGATGCAAAAACCCAACCCATTTTTTTCATTAATCGCGCAACCGGAAAGCGCGAGCAGGAGCTGGTTTATGGCGGCGACATCATTGCCTGGCTCTACCAGAATCCAATAGGACAGGGGTTGTCTTCGGTTTTAACCAGAAAATGGATCAGTCAAGTTTATGGGGCCGTTCAGTCGCGCCGGTCGAGCGCAAAAAAAATACCTGACTTTATTTCAAAGTTTCAAATCCCCATGGATCTTTATGAATCCGGACCATTTCAAAGCTTTAACGACTTTTTTATCAGAAAATTTCGATCTGGAGCTCGATCATTTGCATCAGACCCCAAGCAAATGGGGGCTTTTGCTGAAGGACGTTATGCGGCTTTCGAAGCTTTGAATGATCAAGTGACTTTCCCAGTTAAAGGCGAATTCATAAGGCCAATGGACTTCCTAAAGGGAGTTAAGGATTGGTCGCGCTTCGAAAACGGACCAGGATTTGTAGCGCGCCTTTGCCCGGTGGATTATCACCGTTTTCATTTTCCAGATGATGGAAATTTGGTTTTTGAAAAAAGAATTCACGGACCGTTTCACTCGGTCAACCCAATGGCCCTTACATTTAAACCTTCTATTTTGAGCACCAATGAAAGACACGTCAGCATTTTAGAAACGAAGAACTTCGGGCTTCTTGCCTATATTGAGGTTGGAGCTCTCTGCGTTGGCAAAATTGTCCAAACTCATTCTGGCCCTTCATTTAAAAAAGGCGATGAAAAGGGATATTTTTTATTTGGGGCCTCTACCGTGGTCGTTTTAGGTGAGCCTCAAAAATGGAAGCCCGCCGCTGACCTGATTAAAAATACAAGGGATGGAATTGAAACTTTAGTAAGACTCGGCGAACCTATTGCACAAGTCCTCTAGCACGCTTCACAAATTCGAGCTGTCGCCTTAAATAGGCATCATGTTTAATATAAAAATTGGTGAAGTCTTTTCGCTCCGCATAGAGCGACGAATTCCAAAACATTTCATTGGTGACACTGGGCTTTGTGCTCAAAGCTTTCGAATAAACGTCATCAAAGTATTCGAGGTTTGCCTTGAGATCATAGTACTTGGGGTCCTTTAAAATGACTTGACCGTCCGTTTTGATTCGAAGCGCTCCATCTATCATTTGTTTAATTCGAGCAACCGAAGTCCAGCCGAGTTGTCGTAGTAAGGCCGTCGTTTTTGACGGCAAACTTTTTAGATCAAATGCATAATCAGAGTATTCATAGAGTTCGTTTTCTGCATGTTGCAGATGCTCAATCACCGCGCCAGGCTGCATCGGCAGCCATTGGTGATTTATCAAAAGTGATTTTGCCAAGGGGTGACGATAGAGCATTGAAGGGTGATTAAGCTTAAGATCTTTAATCCTTCGACCTGGATAAACTCCCTTCACCCCCAAATGGGCCAAGTTGATAAATTGATTCATTGGAATTGCCAAATGAAATGCCACCTGCCGCCATCCAGGAAGTTCGAACTCAATGCTATCTAAGATGCCCGCCGCTGCCAGAGCATTAACGACGGTGTGAGTACAGTTATTGTACACTCCGCTCCAACGATAGTTGCGATAGTCCTGACTTGTGGGCTCTGCATACTTTTGATTGAGCGCATTGAGATAATCCACCATGGGCTGAAGTTTTGACTGCGGGATGGGCAATCTCACGCAACTTACCGTTCTCCCAAACCACATGGCGTAATCAGTATCCAAAGTTTTTAGCCCAATGACTCGGGGATCAGTGATTCCAGGAGCGGGACCAAATAGTCCCGTTACATCATCATCGGCTTGCCCAGCCAAGGCCTCTGGCCGATGTAACTCAACACCATTAAAAACCCCCTCTTTAACCAGAGAGTCTACAAGCGCATCTCGAAACGATGCGGTGAGCTTCGAAACGTCGTTAAGCCCGCCATTGATAAAAATGGATTTTCTCTCAACAGCCAACCAATTCACATTTCGAAACTGCTTATCCACACTTACCGAAGTGCCTGAGTCAGGATGACGAATATCTCCCATCGGGCCCTGGTTGCAGACTTTGATTTGAGGGTATGGAGCGCTTGTGTCTCGACAAACCCCCTTCAAGTATAGGGCAGCGTGACCGGCAATACCGCCGGGCGTCCCTCCCTTTTCTTTGACTTGAGACACCGAGCAAAGCTCTACGTAATATGGAAATATTTCATCGTAAGTGATGGCCTGTGCGGACCATGAACCAAAGAACAGACCTAGTGCCAAAAAAATTCCGGAAAATGAAATCACGTTAGCCTCCCGCCAGTTTTTGGGATTGGGATGCAACGGACTTGCCAACTGATTGGCTTAAAAGCCCTTAATCAGCTCGCGGTATGATTTTGAAAGCACTTTGAATATTTCAACCCCTTGGGGATTGCGGTCCGGGTGGTATTTTTTAGAAAGGGATCGATACACCGATTTGATTTCCTCGAGACTACTGTCGACCGAAAGCGCATGTCCCCAGCTCTCAAATTTTTGAAGAGCGGTCTTCTGATCAGCGGTGAGCCGCTTTTCTTTTCGAAAGGTTTTGGGCTTTGGCTCTACCTTGCGTTTTTCAGGAGATTGAACCGGGACTTCAACTTTCGGCGGAGACATTGATTGCCTTGATTTAACGCTCTGAGAATAATGTTTTTTTGCTTGGGCCTTAACCAATGGTTCCTGCAGTCCAACCGGACCCACTTGAAATAGCCATGAATCGAGATTCACTTCTGCCTGGTTTGAAGCGGTTTTCGGCGGCTCCGTTGGATTTGGTTCACCCTGCAAAAGCTTTGATAGAATTTCCGCGAAAGATTTTTCCACCATCAGCTAACTCTTCGGCGTAAGCTCCAAAGAATTAGACGGTCAAAAACTTCCTAGCCTTTAGTGCCGAAGTTTCTTATAGCGAACGCGATGGGGGATGAGCGTCTGAACGCCGAGGCGATTTTTCAAGTTCTCTTCGTAATCGCGATAATTTCCTTCATGCCAATACACCTGGCTGTCGTCCTCAAACCCCAAAATGTGGGTGGCGATACGATCCAAAAACCAGCGATCATGACTCACAACCAACACGCATCCCGAAAAGTTTAGAATTCCCTCTTCAAGGGCACGAAGGGTGTTAACGTCCAAATCGTTGGTAGGTTCGTCTAACATCAAGACGTTGGCCCCTTCTTTCAGCATCTTGGCTAAATACACACGATTACGCTCTCCACCCGAAAGCATAGAAACGCGCTTTTGCTGATCTGCCCCAGTAAAGTTAAACCAAGCGGCGTACTGTCTAGAGGGCACTTCGCGCTTGCCTACCATCACGATGTCTTTGCTGTCAGAAATTTCTTCCACAATGGTGAGCTTGTCGTTGAGCGGGCGTGATTGATCCACAAATCCGAGTTTTACGCTCTGGCCTAGAACGACTTCGCCCTGATCGGGCTTCTCGATCCCTGCGATCATTCTAAACAAGGTGGCTTTACCAGCACCGTTGGGGCCAACAATTCCCACAATAGCTCCGGGCGGAATATTGAAATTCACTTTATCGACCAGCAATTTTTCCCCAAAGGCCTTGCTGACGTTTTTAAACTCGATCACCTTATCACCAAGCCGGGGCCCCGGTGGAATTTGAATCTCCACTTCTTCGATTTTTGTTTTTGCCTCCTCGGCTACTAAACTTTCGTACGCTGTTATGCGCGCCTTGCTTTTAGCTTGTCTCGCGCGAGGGGCCATGCGAATCCAGTCAAGCTCACGTTCTAAAGTCTTTTGTCGACGGGATTCAGCTTTTTCTTCTGCTCCAAGACGTTTCTGTTTTTGCTCCAACCACGAGGAGTAATTCCCTTTCCACGGAATTCCTGTTCCCCGGTCAAGCTCTAAGATCCATTCGGCAACATTATCCAAAAAGTAACGATCGTGAGTAATGGCGACGACTGTTCCTTTATATTCTTTTAGATGGTTTTCAAGCCATGCAACGCTTTCCGCATCCAAATGGTTCGTCGGTTCGTCAAGAAGTAACAAATCAGGAGCTTCGAGAAGCAAGCGACACAAGGCCACGCGTCGCTTCTCACCGCCTGACAAATTCTTAACTGATGCATCTCCGGGCGGACACCTCAATGCGTCCATTGCCACTTCAAGAGTGCGATCAAGCTCCCAAGCATTTAAGTGGTCGAGCTTCTCCTGAACCGCGGCCTGCTCGGCCAAAAGCTTCTCCATCACTTCAGGAGTCATTTCTTCGGCAAACTTAGCATTAATTTCTTCGAAGCGCTTGAGGAGCTGGACCGTTTCACCTAATCCGTCTTGAACGTTTTCTTTTACGGTTTTGCTTTCATCAAGTTTTGGTTCTTGAGGTAAGTATCCAACTCTAAATTTGTCGCCCAAAAAAGCTTCACCAACAAATTCTTTGTCTAGCCCCGCCATAATCTTGAGGAGCGTACTTTTACCCGCGCCATTAAGACCTAGAACTCCAATTTTGGCGCCGTAATAAAACGACAAATAGATATCTTTTAGAACTTGTTTGTTTGGCGGATAAACCTTCCCCAAACCTTTCATCGTATAAATAAAGTGCTGTGCCATGGGCCCAACCTGACACAGGAGGCGTTATTTTTCAAGGAAGAGAGATAGAAACCTCGGGATAGGCTAGAAATCCGGGATAACAGTACTCCTGCTGGAGCAATCGAGCCGAGCCATGCACGACTCCGCTCCCGTTGATGACGGCCGTTTTGCGGGCCCTGACATCTTCAATATACTCAGGACGCACATGGCGCAAACGAAGGTCTAAAAGTTTTTGTAAACGATCCTGAATCGTAGACCCCGGGTTTGCCTGAACAAATGCATTAAAGTCATTGTAATCGACTGATTTAAATCCGCCATTCTGAACACTGACATCAAACATAAACAAAAACGCTCGAAGCTCACCGAGTCCAAACCTATTATGATCGCGAACGGCCCGCGCCCGATAAGTCGCTGCCGATTGCATTTGAATAGTACTAAAGTCCGGATTTCCTGCGAGTTCCAAAAAATCCTCTTTCCAAACTTGTATGAACTGACCATTGGACAAATAAATGTTTTCAACGGCCCACGCAACCGAGTCGGAATTTCGACTTTTTAAATCTTTGTTAAAATCGATGTCTAAAAAATTTGCTTCACTTCCCGGATCCGCTTGTTTGTTTTGCTCCCAACTCATGAGCATGGATTCAAGACTTGCTCGTCTAGTGTCATCCGAAAAGATTCGAATCCAAGCCTGCGGATGTCTCCCCATAAACTTCAGCAGCATCGGTTGAAGTGTACCGGTTCCAAGATTTTGATTAAGTAACCCCAGACTTAGTCCCATACCATCAAAGTTTCGGGTGATATTTGTCCAACCATCGTGACCCTCAAAGCTTCCGGTGATATTGAGCGCAACTTTATAAACTTCTCGATCATACGGTGTCAGGTCTGCATCCCAACTCACTCCCGAAAACGATAGGGTCGGGCAAGCAGTAAATGGTGAACCCTTGTTACTCGTTGGTGATGGTCCAGAAGCAAGCAACGTTGACGCGGGCAAGAATGGTTGAGCCGGGCTGCAAGCCGTACACATTGTTGAAAAAACAAAAAGCGCGAGGATCCCTCTCATCTCCCCATTTCAGCACCAGAAGCGGGTTTCAAAGGAGTCTAGTTTTTCAGATCTTTTAATTCCCCGACTAAAGTCGATAAAAAAAATGGGCTCGTGATGACGAGCCCATTTGCTTGTTCAATCAAGTTTGACAGCTTTTACTTAGTCAAGATTTCAAGCATCAGGTAAAACACGACGGTTAAGAAGAGTCCCATGTGGATAACTCCTTTAACAGTTGTTAACGGACCAAGCTTACCTTTTAACGCGTTAAACTCTAGCGCTCCCAAAATCGCAAAGAAAATCCCAAAAAAGACTCCCATGTTGTATTCGGGATTAACAGCAATTCCTAAGTGCTGCGCTCCGAGCATGAAAAACAACATAGGAATGGAAAACAAGACATTGTGCCTTGACGCGAGTCCCGCTTTTGCGGCCGCCGCTGCCGCAGTTGGCAAGGCTTGCCCGCCTTGAGCCACTTGGGTAGCCGATTGAATCACGATCTTTTGGTTTGGCCAAATAACGAACCAAACGTTGAACCACATTACAAGACCCAAAGCCATTCCTAGAGTGATGGTTAGCGCGGGCGAATTATTGGGAATATAATTTCCATTCCCCATGTACAACAGCACCCCTGTGATCATGGTGATCATTGCGCCCCAACGAAACCACCATAAAGCTCTTGGCACAAGCTTTTGGATGGCGTTGGATTTTGTCGCCGCATCAGTTTCCGCAAAAAATGCCCCTTGGACAAAGTTGAAATAATAAAGATGCCCAATCCAAACAATACCCGCCAACACGTGAAAATAGCGGAGTAAGAACAAACCACCGCCGTGAGAAAATAATGAATATGACATAGATGTCTCCTCTTTTTAGTCCGAGAACGAATCCCTTGCAGTTCAATCCGAACACAAGTTAATGTCAAGACTCATCAGTTTTGACGTCAGGCGTTACTGGAGGACAGATGCATACATTTTTTCCGGAAATCGAACCTTATAAAACTCATCGGCTTCAAGTTTCTGCCATACACAACCTTTACGTTGAAGAGTGTGGAAATCCAAAGGGTCAGCCCGTTGTTTTTTTACACGGTGGACCCGGAGCTGGATTATCGAAAAATCACCGCAGATTTTTTGATCCCAAACATTATCGAATCATTCTTTTCGACCAACGGGGCTCGGGGCAAAGCACTCCGTTTGCTTCTCTAGAAGAAAACACGACGTGGCACCTCGTCGACGATATCGAGAAAGTTCGAAAATTCATGGGCATCGACAAGTGGCTTGTTTTCGGCGGAAGTTGGGGAAGCACTCTTGCCCTAGCTTACGCTGAAACATACCCACAAGCCGTCACTGGACTTGTACTTCGCGGAATATTTCTATGCCGCAAAGAGGAAATCGATTGGTTTTACCAAAAAGGATGCGATCTTCTCTTTCCGGATCTTTGGGAGAAATACGTGGCCCCAATCCCGCGAGAAGAACGCCACCACATGATCGCCTCCTATTATCAACGGTTAACTGGAGCGGACAACCAAGTAAAAGTCGCCTGCGCCAAAGCTTGGTCTGAATGGGAGGGTGGCACAATTAAGCTCCTTCCCGATCCGGCAGCCGTGGAGCAATTTGGTTCTGATCAAATGTCGATCAGTCTGGCGCGCATTGAATGCCATTACTTTTACAACAAATGTTGGTTTCGCGAAGACGACCATCTAGTCGCTGATATCGCCAAAATTCGCCACATACCAGGCGTGATTGTGCATGGGCGCTACGATGTGGTGTGCCCAGTAAAAAACGCTTGGGATTTGCACAAAGCCTGGCCTGAGTCAGAGCTAAAAATCATCGCGGACGCCGGGCACGCCGCTGACGAACCTGGAATTTTGAGCGCCCTTGTCGAAGCGACAGAAAAATTTAAAAATCTGCGGTAGATAGATCATGAAGAACTTTAGAAAAGAACTTTCTTACTTTATAGAAGGTCGTCGCGGGTTTTTGAATATTACAGGGGATGTTCAAAAATGCGTCACCGAATCGGGTATTCGTGAAGGACTAGTTCTCGTCAACTCAATGCACATCACATCATCGGTCTTTATCAATGACGATGAAAGCGGACTTCATCATGATTACGAAAAGTGGCTCGAAAGGCTTGCTCCCCATGCGCCCACTGGCCAATACCGCCACAATGACACGGGTGAAGACAACGCCGATGCTCATATGAAACGTCAGATCATGGGTCGCGAAGTCGTGGTGGCCGTTACCGAAGGACGGCTCGATTTCGGAACTTGGGAACAAATTTTCTATGGAGAGTTTGACGGGAATCGCAAAAAACGCGTACTCGTCAAAATTATTGGCTCATGAAAGCAAATGAGCCGGCGGCTTTTCTTGCACACCTGTAATGGGACTACGCTTAATTGCGACTTCTTTGGAATAGCCCTTCCAAAATAGCGAAAATCGCTTGTTGGCCTCGAGTTGTTCTAAAACTTCGTCGATCGTTTTGAACGAATTCCAGTCGATTCGAATGACATGGCTGCCCCGGTCTTCAAGTTCCATCAATAGTTCGCTATAACACTTGTCCAGCCCCTTGAGATATTCGAGAGGAACTCCCGACTCGCACTCGCGCTGCCTAAGCTCATGAATTCGTTGGTAACAAACTTCAGGTTTAACATCCAAAAATAAAGTCACATTAGGAGTTAGCAAACGATCAATATAGAGTTTGCGATGCTGCATATAGGACTTGTACCCACGATCGTCGATGTTTCCGTCGAGCCAGTTCTTCTTGGCAAAAACTGAATCGCCGTAAATGCTTCGATCCATCACAATAGCTTGCCCTGTGTAGGCGATGTGCTTGATCGCTTCTTCATGCATTTCAAATCGGCGCGCCATCAACCAGTACTGCATTTCAAGGCCCCATCGCTTTGAGTCGGAATAATAATCTTCCAGATATGGGTTCGTTTCGACTGGTTCGTACATAGCTCTAGCACCTAAACGGTCTACCAAAGCTTTTGTGAGATGAGACTTACCTGCACCGATGTTGCCTTCGATAATGATCAGCATAGTCCCCCCGGAATTTGTATGTGGCGGTAATCTATTGAAGGACCCCTTGCGGGTCAATAGCGGGGCTTACTTATTTCGTAAAAAATCTGATTAAAAAAATGATTAAGCTTAATGCGGCGCTCAAAATCAGGCTGCTCATAATGGGAAAGTAGAATTTAAAATTTTCCTTTTCGACCGTGATGTCACCCGGCAAACGCCCAACAGGAAAGACTTTTGAGCCGAAATGCCATAGCACACCGGTCACAATGAGAATCAAACCAGCCAAAATCAGGGTTTTTGAAACAGCGTTCATCGCACTCACTTTCATCATGCCGGACCAAATCTTTCAACACTTTGACAATCGGATTTCGGATGCCTCCGGCCGCCAAATCCAAAGGATTTTAATTACCGTTAGGCGACATTTTCGCATCACCCCCCGAGCTTGGAGGAAAAACCAATGAAAACCTATCAAGTTCTAATAAGTTTAATAGTGACGATGTCGGGTGCCCTCATCGGCTGCCTAAAACAAGTGGAATCCGTTTCAGACTCAGGCCCTCAGGTACAGTTGATGTCCCCAGCCGGCGAAGATCCCTCGGTAAAACCGCTCAAAATAACGCTTAATCGAGGACAAGACGATTCAGTGGCCCACTATTCTATTTTCGCCAAGAATCTCGAAACCATCACAAAAATTGATTCAAAACTGACGTGCGGCGACGCCCAGTGGGTTCACAGTCAGCCGGTTAACGGCCCGCAAGACCTCGTCGTGACATTTAATGAAATTTCATTTCCTAAACTCCACACTTTACCTCGCGTGAACCGCTGCAACTTAAATCTGATTGTGACAAACTCCATTGGATCGACGCGCCAATTGAACATTCCCACTCAAATCGAGTTTGCCAGCCACTTTCCAATTCAAATCCAAACAATCAGAGTTCAGCACAACGCTTATGAGTTTGCCGAATCAACCAATCATTTTGATGTATTGGAATTTCGTTTTGATAACTCTCTGAATCGCTCGGTAGGCTTTAAAATCATGCCTCAAAACGATCAACTCAAAAGTTTGATCGTTTACTCTGGTTACGTGAATGGGATGCATCAGTCCCTTGCTTCAAATCGAATGCGCCTTCTTGAGCCAGAATTGATCATCTATGGAAACGGCCTTAAGCGCATGACTTCCGAAGATGGGTCAACTCACGTGGTTGTGGCCCCTGGCGGCCGCATGTCTGTTAAGCTGCGCGGGTGGCTTCGCGATCGACCCAAAGTTTCGCTCCAACATTTGGCTCATATTCCGACTGGTTCCATTCCACTCGAGTTTAAAAGTGCATGTCTTTATTTGAAGGAGCTTAATCCGCGGGCGTTTATCGTTCAATGGGCGGGCTTTGAACCCACTGATGGTCACGATGATGTTGAATTGGGATATGAATCCGTTGCCGGTCCTGGAAACTGCCCACCCACACGGATGGGCCCCGGACCTGTTGTCGATTAAAACGCGAATCGATACCCAACAAAGGCTTGAATGCCGGAGAACGTGGTGCCGAAATCTTTAGAATCGATTTCCACTTCCCGGCCATTCGCCGCCTGAGACAATGATCCGTTGGCGCCCGATGAAAATGTTCCGCCGACCGAACTTGCTATATTGCGCTCAATATATAGATAGCGAACGTTTCCTTCAGTAATGAGGCAGTGGCGCCCGCTCGTACCAAAGCACCAATCAACACCAACACCGCCTTGAAAGCCGTAATTAGAACCAGAAAATTTTACGGAAGCTGAGGCCTCTTGGATTTCACTGTCTAACTTACCCCAGCCAACGCCCCCTTGGATGAATAGTTTAATTGATGAACTTTCGAGAATGTGCACCCTCAGCAGAGGCATTATCGTATAGCCAGAAATTTTATATGAATAAGTTCCGGCGTTTGCACCGGACCCGCCATTACCTGAAACCGTATTGAATAAATAAGAAGGTCGAAGCTGGATGGCGACTATACTTTGACTAAATCTTTTTTGCAGAAACATCGCAACTTCCCAAGAGTTAGTAAATTGAGGCGTGCTGATCCCGCCAACTCGAGTGTTAGCACGCGTTATCAGCGTGTTCATATCGTCTTGCTTATTAGTGGTGATCCCACCGAGAAAGCCAATGGACCAGTTGTCACGAGTACTACCCGCGGCAAAACCAAAATCGGTCCAAAGCAAAATGCTGAGTAACAAAAGTGACCATTTCATTGATGCGCCTCCTAAATTGCGTGATCCTCTTTATTGTGAAGGAAGCTCATAGGGGAATCAAGTCGTGGGAGCGAAGTCCTTAGATTTTTCGGCCTCGGCTTTAGTCAGAAAGTTCTACGGAAACCGGACAATGGTCACTTCCTAGAACGTCGGGATGAATTTCGGCGCGTTGAATGCGTGACCTCAAATTGGGGCTCAAAACATGGTAATCGAGTCTCCACCCAATGTTTTTTTCCCTCACTCCGGGACGATAACTCCACCAGCTATAGTGGCCAGGCTCAGGGCAAGCACTTCTAAACGAATCCACGTAGCCTTTTCCTAGAAACCGACTCATCCACGCCCGCTCTTCAGGCAAAAAGCCTGCGTTATTTCGGTTGGAGTGCGGATTTTTAAGATCAATTTCTTGATGAGCAATATTGAAATCGCCACACAAGACGACCGACTTCTTAGAGCTCACGAGTTTGTCGACGTACTCAGCAATGGCCTCACAAAAGTCAATTTTAAACCCTAGACGAGCATGATCACGCTGGCTGTTTGGAAAATAGGCCGAGACCACAATTAAATCGCCGAACTGAGCCGCAATGACCCGCCCCTCCCGATCAAAGGCCTTCACACCTAATCCCAAAGAAATATCGTCGGGTCGACGCCTCGAGTAAATAGCAACGCCGCTGTAACCTTTTTTCTCCGCAGAGTGCCAAAATGACTGGTAACCAAAGGGACTGAGTATGAGCTGATCTACATCTTCTCTATTGGCTTTGAGTTCTTGAAAACACACAATGTCGGGAGATTCGTCCGAGAGCCATTTTAAAAGCCCCTGCGTTGCCGCCGAGCGGATGCCATTTAAATTCCAAGAATAAATTCGCATGAGACTTTTCTACCCATCAATTTTAATCCGTGCAACTGCGGGTTTTTGATTGATATTGCGTGATCGAAGCGAATATCATCGACAAAAAAAGGGGGCAGCATGACGCCTGGCCAACTTGTCCAAAAAGATCTAGAAATTCTCGGGAAAATGTCCCCCGAATACCAACAAATTTTAAACTCCGATGCGCTTAAATTTCTCGTCGAACTCCACCGGCGATTTGGAACAAAACGAGAAGATCTTTTGCGCTCTAGAATCGAACGCCAACACCGCATTGATGCCGGTGAAAAGCCGGCGTTTTTAACCGCAACCTCTGAAGTGCGGGCCTCCCATTGGAAGGTTGCCGAAGTTCCTAGCGACCTTCAAGATCGTCGCGTCGAGATCACCGGGCCCGTAGAAGCCAAAATGATGATCAATGCTTTGAACTCCGGTGCCAAAGTTTTTATGGCCGATTTCGAAGATGCCTGCTCGCCGACATGGGAAAATGTTCTGACCGGACAAATCAATTGTTCTAAGGCCATTCGCCGCACTCTGACTTTTACTAATCCTGATGGCAAAACCTATAAACTAAATGAAAACACGGCCACTTTGGTCATTCGTCCGCGTGGGTGGCACCTCACGGAGTCCCATTGCCAAATCGACAACAAACCCATCTCGGCAAGTCTTTTTGATTTCGGGCTTTACATGTTTCACAATGCCCGTGAGCTCTTAAAGCGTGGAACCGGGCCCTACTTTTACCTTCCAAAACTTGAAAGTCACCTTGAAGCCCGGCTCTGGAACGAAGTCTTTAATTTTTCCCAGGATTATTTAGGAATCACTCGCGGCACCATTCGTGCCACCGTTTTAGTTGAAACAATTCTGGCCTCCCTCGAAATGGAAGAGATTCTGTTTGAATTGCGCGATCACATCTGTGCCCTCAATGCAGGCCGTTGGGACTACATTTTTAGCGCCATCAAAAAATTTCGAAACGATCCCAAGGTCTGTTTTCCTGACCGAAGTTCAATCACCATGACTGTTCCCTTTATGCGCGCCTATACGGAATTGCTGGTGAAAACATGCCATAAGCGCGGTGCCCATGCCATCGGTGGTATGGCAGCTTTCATCCCGAGCAGAAGGGACCCACAAGTCAATGAAGTCGCACTTAAAAAAGTTAGAGAAGATAAAAACCGCGAAGCTAATGACGGATTTGATGGGACTTGGGTTGCCCATCCGGATCTAGTTCCGGTGGCGATGGAAATCTTCAATCAAAAACTTGGAGTGCAGCCGCATCAAAAGAACCGAACACGAGAAGAAGTAAGCGTTAAAGCTAGCGACCTTCTTAATTTTCAGATTCCTCAAGGTCAGGTTACAGAAAATGGCGTCCGAAATAATATCAGTGTCGCCCTACAATACCTTGAAGCATGGCTGAGAGGGCTTGGCGCAGTCGGAATATTTAACCTGATGGAAGATGCTGCGACCGCCGAAATTTCAAGAGCGGAATTGTGGCAATGGGTGCACCAACAGACCACTCTCTCTTCAGGCGAGAGAATTGATTCCACGCTTTATAAAAAGTGGCGGGAAGAGGAACTTCAAAAGCTCGATCAACCGAAAGGAAACAAGTTCGGCCAAGCCGTAGAAATTCTTGACGGTCTCGTTTTAAGTCAGAGCTTTGCCGAGTTTTTGACCATACCAGCTTACAAATACTTAACAGAAATCCATTAACGGAGGGAGCCACCATGACCAGTCACGGATTAGGAAAAGAAGAAGCTCAAAAAATGAAATATCAATGGGAGACTGATCCTCGTTGGAAAGGAATCTCGCGGCCTTATTCCCCCGAAGAAGTCATTAAGCTTCGCACTTCAATTCGAGTCGAGCACACACTGGCAGAATTGGGTTCCATTAAACTTTGGGATCTCCTCCATACCGACCAATATATCAATGCGCTGGGTGCACTAACAGGTGCGCAAGCCGTTCAAATGGCCAAAGCCGGATTGAAAGCTATTTATATGAGCGGTTGGCAAGTGGCCGCCGACGCGAATCTTAGCGGCCAAACTTATCCCGATCAAAGCCTCTATCCCGCGAACAGCGTCCCCAGCCTTGTTAAACGTCTCAACAATGCCATGATGCGCGCCGATCAAATTGCCTCATCGGAAGGTCAGCGAAGCTTGAACTGGTATCTCCCCATTGTTGCCGACGCCGAAGCTGGATTCGGAGGCCCCTTACACGCGTTCGAACTTATGAAATCAATGATCGAAGCGGGCGCTTCGGGCGTTCATTTTGAAGATCAGCTGGCGGCCGAGAAAAAATGCGGTCATCTCGGTGGCAAAGTTTTAATTCCCACAAGTGCCTTTGTCCGAACTCTGATATCGGCAAGACTTGCATCCGACGTTTTGGATGTTCCGTCGGTGATCATCGCTCGTACGGATGCTTTGGGTGCCACACTTCTAACATCGGACATCGACCCCGCAGATAAGGCTTTCTGTACCGGAGCCCGTACACCAGAGGGATACTTTTATGTTAAATCGGGAATCGACTCCGCCATTGCAAGAGCATTGGCTTATGCTCCCTATGCCGATTTGTTGTGGTTTGAAACATCCAAACCCGATGTGAAAGAAGCAAAACAATTTGCTGAAGCTATTCATAAAAAGTTTCCAGGTAAATTGTTGGCCTACAACTGCTCCCCGTCGTTCAACTGGGAGAAAAATTTAGATGGCGAAACGATTAAGAAATTCCAAAAAGAACTCGGGGCCATGGGCTATAAATTTCAGTTTATCACTCTGGCTGGCTGGCATCTGATTAATTTGGAAACATTCGAGCTCGCTAAGGCCTACAAAGATGAAGGGATGCCGGCTTATGTGCGCCTCCAAAATCGAGAATTTGCGAGAGAAAAAGACGGATATACCGCCGCTCGACATCAACGCGAAGTTGGAACAGGTTACTTCGACCAAGTGCTGATGACTATTACTGGAGGGCAAGCCTCAACGGCCGCGCTCAGTCACTCTACGGAAGCCGAACAATTTCATAACTAAGCCCATTTGCTCGATCAGGGAGAATGCCCAGAAGCCCGCCGAAAGGCGGGCTTTTTACTTGTTTTTGAAGACCTAAAGCCATTTAATTATTTGTGGGGATTTTTAGAAATATCTAGGGGGAGCTTATGAATGGATTCAAGGCAGTCTGTCTTATTTTGATATGGTCCTTCGTCTCGACACCAAGTTGGGCAGGATCAAATAAAATTGGCGTGCAACTATCCAAAATCTTGCGCAAAGCGAGGGGGCCGGTCAACGCCCTGATCATCATGCGCGAGCAGACAAAGTTTGAAGACATCGATTATCGTTTATCCAAGGAAGTGCGCGGTCGTATTGTTTACGATCGACTCCGACAACGAGCGATGGCTTCACAAACAAGTTTAATCACCTACCTCGAAGCCGAGAAAATTTCTTATAAGCAGTTTCACATTATAAATGCCATTGCTGTCGAACGGGTTTTCCCCGCGCAATTAGAGGCGCTGTCAATGCGAGAAGACGTCGGTAAAATTGTTGCCGATCCGCCTTTTTCTCGCCCTCCACTTCCTGGAGTTCCGTTCCCATCAGATGATCCCATTGGCATCAAAACTTTTGATTTCAATCAATCGATCGCTGCTGGACCAGGTGAGAATATTCGTTTCACTCAAGCCGATCGCGTTTGGAAAGAGTTGGGCGTTCGAGGGCGAGGAATTGTGATTGGGGCCCAAGATACCGGTTATCAATTTAATCACCCTGCATTGGTCGAAAAATATCGTGGAAATTTAGGCGGACAATTCGATCATCGTTATGCTTGGCACGACTCTATTCGTAAGCCCGTCAACAATAAGCCAAACAAGTGCGGCTATAACTTAAAGGCTCCATGCGATGACGATCAGCACGGCACCCATACCCTCGGTACCATACTTGGCGGTGACGAAAATCTCCCCATAGGAATGGCACCCGAGGCCCAATGGATCGGCTGCAGAAACATGGACGGAGGCGTTGGTCGCCCCTCAACTTATATTGAGTGCTTCGAGTTCTTTCTTGCTCCGTATCCTCAAGGCGGAAATGCTCTGACCCAAGGAAAGCCTGAGCTTGCTCCGCACATTCTAAATAATTCGTGGGGCTGCCCAAAAGATGAAGGCTGTGAAGGATGGGAGATGATGCCCGTCATGGAGGCGCTCAATGCCGCGGGAATTATGGTTGTTGTTTCGGCTGGAAACGAAGGTCCCGGATGCTCAACCATCTCAAGTCAACCGGCTCACTTTTCGCTCCTAACGTTGACCGTTGGCGCTCTCGACCATCGCAATGGAAAGATCGCCTCATTCTCAAGCCGTGGCCCCAGCGCCTTTGATGGTGGACTTGGCCCACACGTAACAGCCCCTGGAGTTCGGGTATATTCGAGCATTCCAGGAAATGGCTATTCGGAAAATGGTTGGAGCGGAACCTCAATGGCAGGTCCACACGTTGTTGGACAGATTGCTCTGATGTGGTCCGCAAACCCAAAACTAATTGGCAATACAGCCATTAGCGCCGAGCTTGTGCGAAAGACCGCCGCACCCAAAGTCTCAACAGAAAACTGCGGAAGTACAACGGCAGCGACCGTTCCGAATAATGCCTACGGGTTCGGATCCATCGACGCGCTTGCATCTGTTAAAGCGGCATTGCTGAATTAATTGCTCTCCTGTGAGAATTTTGACAAGGGATCCAGCTAACCAGCTGGATCCCTTTGCATTTGATGCCCCTTCCTAAGGCATGACCATTGCTTGGTAGGTCGGCCATGAGGGCGAATTTTCTGACCATTCTCATATTGCTGACCTTGACCTTAAACCCGATGGCGCATGCTCAACAGTCTACACGTCGCCCCAGTTGTCCTGAAGACGTGGAAGTTTATGTTCACACGCGCCTACTTTGCGACCGATTCAACGACTACCTGAACAAACCAACTGCTGAGTCGTGGTCTGCCTACTTTCACTTCGTGCGCAATATCGCTTATGAGTCCTATAAGAACACCAAGCTAACCAAATGGTGCCATATCGACGATGCCACTCAGAAAAAGACATGTGACTACGTAAACCCAAAACTCTTAGCCACAATCAGCAACCCCTGGTTTGATCAGGCAGCCTTTGAATGCTTTGGAACCGATCAAAACAAACATTTTCGCTTTTTGTTCAGCATGAGAGCAGCCGATGTTTTGGGCAAAGAATTTATCATGCTGAAGGTTGTGGCCGCTGCCACTGCGGTTATTCGAGGTGGACAAATAATCTCGGGCGCCCTTGCGCTCGTAAAAGGCTCCATCGGTGTAACTGCTTATCGGATACTCATCGGAGGTGCTGCTGCAGGATCTGGAGCTGCCGGATGGAAATCATATAACGACAAGAAAAAAGAGCTCGAAAAAATTGCGGATGACCCTGACGCCACTTGGCTTGATGTTCTTAAGATTGATAAGAATAAACTTGTTCGAGTCAAAGACGAAAACGGCTGCTTCATGTCAGTCACGTTGCAAGAATATATGGATTCGGACAACCTGACCCCGGTCGAACAATAGACTAGGTTAATTCAACCAACCTTTTCGCTTGAACCAAATAAATATCAACGCTGTGACAGATACCATGAGAATCCAAATTCCCAAATATCCGAGGGGCCACTCTAGTTCGGGCATGAATTTAAAATTCATTCCATAAATTCCTACGATAAAAGTCAGCGGCATAAAGAAGACCGAAAAGAGAGTCAGTACTCGCAAGACCTCACCGGTCCGATGACTCGCAATCGATAGGTTTGTGGCAAGCAAGTTGTCTAAATTTTCGAGTATGCTGTCAGCAAAAAATGAGAGCCGGTCGCCGTCTTGACGAAGGTCCTCAACCATCAGCAGTCCATACTTAGTATTTGTATCAATCTTGTAAGTCACATCGATGACCCTTCGTAACAGTTTTTTCACCACACTTACTTTTCTCTTCAGAAAGTAAACCTCTTCAATGAGATCTTCCCGAAATTGCTTACCTGAAAACACTCGAGACTCAAATTGATCCATCGTCTCTTCTGCGCGATCAAGGGGTCTTTCATAAGACCAAATAACCTCTTCTAAGATTTGCGTTAGAATAGTAAGTGAAAGCTCTTTTGAGGCGTTTCGCTGTTTCGACCATCGTTCTACTAGTTGTTCTAAAAATGAAATGGGACTTCGACGGATCGTGATGATGACATTGTTTCTTAAAAACACCGCAATCTTTCTAGTTAAGTCTTGCACCGTGTGCGCATCAGGATCGTCAAAATTTCTATCGCCAAACGCCCGGACAATAATAAAGAAATGATCTTCAAACTTTTCAACTTTGGGCAAATGCTCGGGGTCGAGACAATCTTGAACGGACTGACTCGGAAGTCCGAATTCTTTTGAGATTTGATCAAGCTCCTCATGGGATGGGCTTACCAGATCAATCCAATGAAAACCGTCTTTCTCTAAAACCTTACGCATCATGACAAAGCCTCGCCAATCTCCTGCCGCCCATAAAATTCAGGCAGGTTCCATTCAAATTGACCATAACACGGACCGTTAGAATCTGAATCCAATTTTCATTGGAAATTGTGAGTCGTTTGAACTCTAATCGATTGCCGGTAGGAGGAATTATGAAACAACTAATCATTTCGATCGTTATTTTATTGGCCGCTTCGCCCATCGCCCTTGCTCATGAGGCGCTGATGACTTGCTATACGCCAAACGTTGCCGATGCCGGCCATGGTTTTACCTTGATGGATCACGGTGGCGGTGTATTTCACGGAAGTCTTTCCGCAAATACCTTTGCGGGCCCCACGGAAGTTTTTTCTCATGAAAATATGCGAGTGAGAACCGTTCATCGCAAAAGCGGATGCGTTGCCATTATCACGCTTGAAAAGGACTGCGCCTCAAGCGGGTTTGCCGTTCATTTCGTCGCGGAGAAGCTTGCGGCGGGCGTTGAGAAAAAAGCCGTCCTCTCACTCTTAAATGATGGCATGCCCTTAGAGCCCGAGTTGCGAAAGTTTGCCTGCACGTTTGAAAGTAAGTTTGTAGATCTCTTAGTTAAGTCTTGCGGCCCCAGTCATTTGACTGTCCCGCCCAATAAAAAATAAAAGGGAGCGCTAAATGAAATTTATCGTATTGATCACTGCTGCACTTTTTGTTGGAGCTTGTTCGTCTAACCCGCATAAAGCCGAAAAAGTTGAAACGGATATGGAGCGCTCCGACACCGTATCCGGTGACACCAAAGTAGGTGTTAAAGACGGCAATCTCGTGGTTCAGAAAAAAACCATGATGAATGAGGAACTTCGCGACTTGCAACATGATGTTTTTGGCCTCGAAGACCGCGTCTACGGAAACCGAAAATATGGTTCGACTGGCCTTTACGGAGCGCTGAAAGATTGCAAAGCCAAACTTTCTGACAAAAGTAACGGTGGAGATGGAAAACTCATTTGGACTGAGCCTATTGATCGCGTCACTGACAAAGAAGAAGACTACAAAATTGGAATAGATGAAAAAGACAAGCTCGTGGCCGTTTCAGAAGAGTTTTTGAAAGATCGCATTAAGCGATTCCGAGAATATAAAAGAATTCTCCAAAAGCGCCAAGACGAGTACGAAGAAAAGGTCGATATCTGCAAAACAGAATTGAAATCTCGTCAGCACGATAAATCGACTGCCGAGGGAGCTAAACCGTGAAAAAGCTCATCCTGTTAACAGCGGCAATTGTTTTTTCTGCTTGTAGTAGCCAGCCTATTTTACCCGAGGCCGATTCCATAAAGGTCGGCCGCTCTAAACCCAGTTCCGATTGTACTGAAATTGGAGTGGTTCGCGGAACGACCATAACGGCTAAAGGCAGTGCCGAAGAGGCCCTACAAGACATGAAAGACGAAGCCGCCAAAAAAGGCGCCACTTACGTTCTTGTCGATCAATACTCAGGTCAAGCAACAGCCGTAAAAGGTATTGCTTATAAATGTCCTTGATTTAAATTTACGCTAAGTTTGGGGTGAGCAAGACTCACCCCTTCTTCAGTCAGCCCTCGCACCACTTCAGAAAAAACTTTGTCAGCCACGATCCACTGCTGTCCATAATTTTCTACAAAGTAAACGAGTTTATAAAGCATCCAACTTTCCGCCGCTTCTGAAATGACCACCATTGGTGAAGGGCTGGTTTGAACGCCATGAATTTTTAGAGCCGATTGAATCATGAGCCTTTTTACTTTTTCTTCTGGAACTCCGTAGGGCAGTCGAAATGTCAGTCGTCTCGCTATCGGGTTTCGTTTTGCAGCAAAGTTTGACACCTGACTTTGCGCCACAATTCGATTTGGTATGGTGATAAACTCATCGCTTAATCCAAGCAAAACCGTGGCTCTCCAAGATATTTCATAAACTTGGCCAATCCAAGTTTGATTGTTTGAGTAAATCTCTACCCAATCTCCAATTTCATAGGGCTTATCGAATTGCATGGCGGCACCGGCAAACAAATTTCCCAAGGTATCTTGAAGAGCAAGACCGATAACGACAGAAAAAATCGCTGACGTGGCCAGAAGGCTACTGACCTTGAAACCAAACACCTCTGTCGCAATCCATCCCGTAACAAGCAATGACAAGACAAGGGTCACTAAGTTAACGGTCAGTAACGGGACCCCTTGTTTCATGTGCCCCAAAAACAAATATTCAAAAGCTAAGATCCGAGCCGATTTAATTAAAACAACGGCTCCCCATAAAAGTGCGATTAATCCCACGTAGGCCGCGAGATGGCGAACGCTCGGTGAGTCCTCCGAAAACGAGAGCAGATTCCAAAAGACGATAGCGAATATGCTCGTAGCTAAAACATGACCCCAGAGATTCCAAAATAATTCGCGCAGATTGCGATGACGATCTTCGTTTAGAGCCTTAAAAAAGATTTTGTAAATAAGCCACGACCCGAGGGCTGCTGATAATATAACTAGGCCCACGTCAATTCTGACGACAGCTTCCAAACGTTCGAGAGGAATCCAAGGCTGCTGAATCCGAATGTTCATGCCATCTTTTCGGATTGATTGAGTTTTTTCGAAAGCGATTATTGACTCCCCAGGCCAAAGTCGAATCGCAAAATTATAGAGCCCTAACCAAATCTTAAAAAAAGTTCGCCTCTAATTTAGATAAGAGTGAGGCAGCACGCATGCCACAGGAGGCTCTAATGAAACTACTCATCACATTGATAACGGCCTTAAGTCTAGGAAGTACAAGTATTGCTGCAACCTTGATTAACGGAGCAGGAGCAACGTTTCCTTATCCGATTTATTCTAAATGGTTTTCGGAATACCAAAAAGTATCTTCAGAAGTACAAATCAATTATCAGTCCATCGGAAGTGGTGGAGGAATCAAACAATTTTCCGATCGGACCGTCGACTTTGGTGCTAGCGACGCCCCAATGACCGACGAGCAAATTGAAAAAGTAAAAGGGGATGTTCTTCATGTTCCAACCGTACTCGGGGCGGTCGTACTTACTTATAACTTGCCCACTCTTAAAAAAGAGTTGCGGCTTACACCTGGAGTGATTGCTGATATCTTTTTAGGAAAAATCACCAAATGGAATGATGAAAGAATAAAAAAAGCAAACCCAGGCTTAGAATTGCCTACTTCTGACATTATGGTTGTTCGAAGAAGTGACGGAAGTGGTACAACGAACATCTTCACAGAATATCTTTCCAAAATTAGTCCGGATTGGGCTTCTAAAGTCGGAAAAGGAACCGCCGTTAACTTTCCTGTGGGCTTAGGTGGAAAAGGAAATGAGGGCGTCACAGGACTTGTAAAGCAAACTCCAGGCGCGATTGGTTATGTGGAGCTTATTTACGCACTCAATAACAAATTGGCATTTGCCGATGTGGAAAATAAATCCGGTCAATTTATTAAACCATCGACAAAGAGTGTTACCGCTGCTGCCGCTGAATACTTTAAGACAACAAAAAAGAGCGAAATTCCAGAGGACCTCAGAATTTCACTAACAAACTCCGCCGGAAAAGGGGCCTATCCCATTTCTGCGTTTACATTTATTTTGGTCAACAAAACTCTTCCAAAAGGTAAGGGCGAATCCATACAGAAGTTTTTGGAGTGGGCCGTTTCGTCAGGACAAAAATTCGCCGAAGATTTGGGATACGCCAAACTTCCCAATGAGCTGACGCCTCGAGTTTCGAAAATGATTAAGGGCATTCAAGTCAAATGACCACAATCGCTAAGAGACCGAAAGATGTTCATTTGGGGGACAGGGTTTTTGCCTTGTCCCTTAAATCTATCGCAGCATTTGTCGGCATCATGCTCATCGCAATTGGTTTTTTTCTAGCCAAGGCGTCTATTCCAGCTCTTAACAATTCTGGGTTTGCCTTTTTTGTTACGTCGGTTTGGGATCCAGTGCAAAACGTTTATGGTGCATTGCCTGTTATTTTTGGAACCATTGTATCGTCCCTAACCGCTCTTATGATTGCGGGTCCCATGAGTGTTGGGGTTGCTCTGTTTTTAACAGAGCTTGCTCCAGCTTGGATTGCCTCGGTGTTTGGATTCCTCGTTCAAATGTTGGCGGCAATCCCTAGCGTCGTTTACGGTCTCTGGGGTATTTTTGTTCTCGCGCCTTGGATGCGTGAAACTGTTCAACCAACACTGAGCTCATCACTTGGATTTTTACCCTTGTTTCAAGGCCCGCCCTACGGAGTGGGAATGCTAACCGCATCGCTGATTCTTGCGATCATGATCACCCCCACCATTGCTTCAATTTGCCAAGAGGTTTTCAAAGCGGTTCCTACGGCCCAACGCGAATCCGCCCTAGCTCTTGGGTCAACTCGCTGGGAAATGATGAAATTGGCCGTTTTAAAAACTTCAAAACCAGGGATTTTTGGCGCCATCATTTTAGGTTTGGGCCGAGCATTTGGAGAAACGATGGCCGTAACTATGGTCATCGGAAACCGATCCGAAATTTCATTTTCCCTCTTCGCCCCTGGGCAAACCATGGCCAGCGTTATTGCCAATGAATACGCAGAGGCCACTCACGACTTGCATTTAAGTGCCTTGGCCGCCGTTGGCCTGGCACTTTTCATAGTGACCATTATCATCAATGGAACGGCGCGGGTTTTGATTTCAAGAATTACTTTCAAAAGGCAGCAAGCATGAGTTCGTCAGAAAGCTTAATGACATTTGATCGCCCGCTTAAAGGCTTACATCCCTCGCTTCGACGAAAGGGCCTCGCCTTTGATTATTATCGTCGCAGCAAATTTCGAAGCTTTCTTGTTCAAATTTGTTTGTGCCTCGTTACTATTGGAGCTTTGGTCCCACTTTTTAGCGTGTTTATCTATGTCTTGCAGCAAGGTTTACCTGCGCTCAATCTGGCTTTTTTCACAGAAACACCAAAACCCGTAGGTGAAGTCGGGGGCGGAATGGCCAACTCCCTGGCCGGTACTCTTGTCATCATTGGAATTGCATCATTGATAGGAATTCCAGTGGGTGTAGGCACTGGGCTTTACCTTTCCGAATATGGACAGGGCAAGCGCGGATCCACGATTAGGTTTCTGGTTGATATCCTTGCTAGCATCCCCTCTATCGTTGTGGGTTTATTTGCCTACTCCATGGTCGTTTTACCGATGAAGAGATTTTCTGCGTTGGCTGGTGGAATTGCCCTAAGCATCATCATGATTCCCACGGTCGCGCGAAGCGCAGAAGAACTTCTAAAGCTGGTCCCTCAAACTGTGCGTGAAGCTGGCCTTGCTCTGGGACTACCGCGTTGGAAAGTTACATTGCAGATTGTTTTGAAGGGCTGCCGAGCGGGCATCATCACCGGAGTTATTTTGGCTTTGGCGCGCATTGCCGGAGAAACGGCACCTTTGCTTTTTACGGCGCTTAATAACCGTTTTTGGTCGACCCAACTTGATCAACCCATGTCGACCCTTCCCGTTCAAATTTACAGTTACGCCATTTCGCCGTTTGATGATTGGCATCGACAAGCTTGGGCCGGTGCACTAGTGCTTGTCTTGTTGGTTTTATTGGTAAATCTTATGACCCGTATAGTATTTTCTCGCGCAGCAACGACGCTGCGAGGTTGGCGAAAGTAATGGACTCACAAATCATGCACGTCAGAAATCTGAATGCGTACTTTGGGCAAAGCCATGCCGTCAAAGATGTGAACATCGCTTTTTCTGAACTTTCTGTGACCGCCATCATCGGCCCATCCGGTTGCGGTAAATCCACATTCATTCGTGGTCTCAATAGACTTCACGAAGAAGTTCCGGGAGCGCGAGCCTCGGGAACCGTGTTGTTCAAAGGCGAAGATATTTACGCCCCGATGATCGACCCGGTGGCTTTAAGAAGAACTATTGGAATGGTTTTTCAAAAGCCTAGTCCATTTCCGGCATTCTCCATTTTTGAGAATGTGGCCGTGGGTCTTAAATTGGCGGGTGTAAATAAAAAGCAAATCCTAAAAGATGCTGTTGAGCGCAGTCTTCGAAAAGCCGCTTTATGGGACGAAGTTAAAGACAAACTCCATATGCCCGGCACAAGCCTGTCTGGTGGCCAACAACAACGACTTTGCATCGCCAGAGCCTTAGCCGTGGACCCGGATGTTTTGCTCATGGACGAACCCACAAGTGCTTTAGACCCAATTTCAACGGCAAAAATCGAAGAACTTATTGCCGAATTAAAGAAATCGGTTACGGTCATTATCGTGACACATAATATGCAGCAAGCGGCCCGAATCTCAGACCATACCGCTTTCTTCCTAATGGGAGAACTGGTAGAGTTTGGAGAAACTTCTCAGGTGTTCACAGCACCTAAAGAAGGACGGACGGAGCGCTATATAACAGGGAGGTTCGGATGAGCGAGAGGTCATTCGATACACATTTCAGGGAGTTAAAAGAACATTTGCTCACAATGGGAGGCTACGTCGAGCGCTCCATTGAACACGCCACAAAGGCTTTACTTGAGGGCGACCCCGCGGTGCTCGCCATGGTTTACGAAATTGAAAACAAAATTAATCAAAGTCACAAACTCATTGATGATGGTTGCGTAAAGCTCTTGGCCACCCAACAACCAATGGCCACTGACTTAAGAACTATTGTGGCCATTTTAAAAATTAACACAGACTTAGAACGCATGGGGGATCAAGCGGTTAATATTGCCCATAATAGCGAACGCTATTTAAAAGAAATTCCCCTTCAGTCAGCCTCGGATTTGAAACAGATGGCTGAGTCAGCAAAGCAAATGGTGGGACTCGCTCTTGATGCTTTCACTCAAAAATCGACAGAAATTGCACAAACTGTGGTCAAAAAAGACGACGAAGTCGATAATTTGAAAAATAAAATTTTTCATCAGGTCTTGGATTATCTCAAAACCCATGAAAAAGAAGTTGAGCAAGGTCTTAACGTAATCTTAATTGCAAGAAACCTTGAAAGAATCGGCGATCACGCTACTCATATTGCTGAAGAAGTTATTTTCGCTCTGACTGGGGCCGATATTCGGCACCCACAGTCCGCAGGAGTGAAAAGGTAGGGAAATTAATGGCAACCCCCAATCCATCGGCAGTGAAGATCCTCGTTGTAGAAGATGAAAGAGATGTTCGAGATCTCATGCTTCTTCACCTCAACCGAGAAGGATATCAATGCCAGGTGGCCGAGGATGGCGAGCAGGCCCTGGCTCAAACCCAAAAAGACAAATATCATTTGCTGGTTTTAGATTGGATGCTTCCCGGAGTTAATGGGTTGGAAATCTGCAAACGCATCCGAGCCAGTGGCCCTAATGCGCAGGTCCCCGTTTTGATGGTGACGGCGCGGGCGGACTCTTCGGACATCGTCCTGAGCCTCGAAATGGGGGCTGATGACTACGTCACCAAGCCCTTTGAAATCCCGGTTTTTTTGGCGCGAGTTCGCTCTTTGCTGAGGCGGGCTGCAATTCAAGCGGAAAGCTCAAAACTTAAAGTTTTGTCCATCGGTAAGCTCAAGGTCAATTTAGAAAGTCATGATGTTCTTTGCGAAAATCAAAAAGTCTCTCTAACCCCATCAGAGTTTAAGATGCTGGTGGCCCTGTGCGAAAATCGGGGCAAAGTTTTATCTAGGGAAAAGCTTATTGGAATGGTTCAAGGTGATGGGGTTGCAGTCATTGATCGAACTGTCGATACGCATATATTTGGACTCAGAAAGAAATTGGGCGCTTGTTCAGAAGTAGTAGAGACTATTCGTGGAATTGGATATAGAATCCCAGCCGAGTGATAAAAGAGATTCCTACAAAATTATTTAAAAAGGCAATGATAAGCCAGGCGCTTATCTTCTTTATTGCAATGGTGGGCTTTGGCTTTATTGGTGATTACCTCATAAAGTCAGAATTCCATTCAATGTTTTTGATTCAATCCCAGCATTCCTGGGAACAAACCAAGAAAACCTTTCCAGAAGAAACCAATTCCTTTTGTCGGCACCTTAAACAAATAGAAATTCCTCAAATATGGCTCGCCGACTCGAGCGGAAAAGTCTTGTGCACAAACACAGGCCAAACCACCAATATAGACTTGGCAAAAGACGGAGCCGCCAGTCTTGGTAGTCCGTTAGAATCTCATACTTGGATCGATAAACAATTGGCCCAGGCATACGTCTCAAAAACTCTCAGTCGCGATGGGCGAATTTTGCGCGTGGGTACTTCTTTGGATCTATTGAATCTTCAACAGATAAGACTTCGAAAACTTTTGTGGTCTGTCATAGCAGCCATTTTCTTTATTCAGATAACTTCATCTCTCATTTGGACAAGAAGAATCACCAACCCAGTTTCGAGAATTCTTCGTCGAGCCCAAGCACTTAGCGCTAAATCAAACAAAGCACTCTATGAACAAGACTATTTCGGCGAAGAAGAGCTTGGAGAATGGCAAGAAATTGAATCGGCCCTCGAAAATGCACGCAAGGACCTGGTCATAAAAACTGAGTCATTGCTGCGAGAGCAAGAAGAGCTATCAACTTTGATGTCGGCTATTTCCGACGCTATTTTGGCCACCGATTCATCCGGTCGGTTTTTGTTTTATAACAGCAGATTTGCACTTCAATTCATGCCAAGAAATTTCACTCAAACTCAAAGCCTTTCTGTGGCCGATGTGTTTCGAATTCCAGAAATATTGGAAGCCTTTCAGGCAGTGAATAAACTTGGCCAAACGGTTTTGATACAATCCATTCAACTTGGTCCACAAGAAGGGCCGAAAAATTTCTACTCAATCTCAGTATCCCCGCTTAAAAAATCTGATGGGCAAATTTACGGAGCAATCGGAATCTTCCACGATGTAACGGAGTTAAAAAGTGCCGAACAAATTCGAATTGATTTTGTTGCCAACGTGTCTCACGAGCTACGCACTCCTTTGACATCAATTAAAGGATTTACTGACACCGTGATTCAGGATTTAAGATCCAACCGCACCGTTGATACCTCTCACATGGAAGTCATTTCGAGAAATGTGAATAGATTGATGGATTTGATCAACGACTTATTGGATCTCTCGGCGCTTGAAAGCACTGATGTTATTCATAAATCGTCAATTGCAGTGGAGGAGCTCACCCAAAGAGTTGCCACTCAATTGCAAAGTCGATTTGAAACCAAGCGCCAAAAACTTCAGTTTCAGTTTGCCACACCAAAATTGCTCGCTGACTCACGACGCGTGGAACAGGTGCTTGTCAATTTGTTAGATAATGCCCACAAGTACACTCCCGAAGGTGGGGCCGTTAAGGTCGTGTGGGAAGAAGACCCCAACGCAATTGTCCTGAAAGTTTCTGACAATGGTAAGGGAATTCCTCCTGAGCATCAAAGCCGATTATTTGAAAGATTTTATCGCGTTGATAAGGCCCGATCCCGAGAACAAGGTGGAACCGGACTTGGTCTCGCTATTGTTAAGCACATCATGCAGCGCCATCAGGGTAGCGCTGAAGTAGAAAGTCGCCCCGGCCAGGGGGCGACCTTTATTTGTCGTTTTCCTAAAAATTAAATTAGGCGCTTTGGAGTCGTCGAATTCGCTCTTCGAGTGGCGGATGGGTAGACAACAACGCCATAAGACCACCAGCTTTTCCGCTGATTTTCAAAGTTGCCACAGCAGGCTGAGCTTCAGTGTCAACTAGTTCAATGGTTCGTCGTAGTCCTTGCAAAGCATCAATCATTTTGCCTCGGCCCGCTAAGTCCGCACCACCCGCGTCGGCTCGATATTCACGCATGCGCGAAAAGTATGCGACTACGAACATGCCCAAAATACTCAAAAGAATTTCCACAACAAACGTGGTCATGAACTGAACCCAGTGACGATTTTCTTCGCGTGCATTTTGGCTTAAGACAAATCCAATGACACGAGCAAAGAACATGACAAACGCGTTCACAACCCCCTGAATAAGTGTCATGGTCACCATGTCACCATTTGCAATATGCGCAACTTCATGGCCCAGCACGCCTTCAACCTGCCCCTGACTCAATCGATTCAGCAAGCCCGTTGAAACAGCCACCAAGGCCCGATTCTTAGTTGGACCAGTAGCAAAAGCGTTCACCTCAGGGCTGTCGTAAACCCCAACCTCAGGCATTGTGGTAATGCCCACTTGCTGAGACATTCTGTGAATGGACTGAACGAGCCAACGTAGTTGGGGATCATTTGTTGAAGGGTCAATAATTCGAACACCCATCATCATTTTGGCCATGATTCGACTTAGGCCCAAAGAGATGAGCGCACCAGCAAAACCCCAAATTAAACAAAAGATCATGAGGCTGTTGTAATCAAGCCCCTGTGCGGACAAGTAGGGTCTAACACCCAAGAAGCTCGTGACCATGCTTATAGTGAGAACCACGAGGACGTTAACAATCATGAATAGAAAAATTCGCTTAGCCCATTTCATTTTTTAAGTCTCCTTTTTGGTCATTATATGCTGGCTCAAGGTCATTGTGAAAATCGATAATAATCAACATATTGATCGCTTAAAGCAAATCAGCACATGTAGACCCAATTAAAGCAAAGTATGGGGGCTTTTATTTGAATGTCAATGGCCTACAGCCGGCTTAAAATAGCATGGGCAAATCGAATTTCCGACCCAGGGCTTTGCGCAAGAAACAGCGACGGCTCCAAAACTTCGAGTTCCATTAAATGGAGTTTTTTGTCGCGCCAGATTCCGTCAACCCGAGCATACAGCGGCAAAACGGGAGCTTGTTGAACAACCCACTTCGCTTGCTCAATCAAATCGCCTGGAGCAACAGCCGATTCGACCGTACCCCCTAATCGCTCTTGAACCCTGAACTCTGCCATTGCGGGTTTTTTAACGACTCCGTGGGAAAATTCACCGTTAAAAAAAAGTAGAGACCATTCGCCTTGAGTTCTTATTTCTTCAAATAGCGGTTGAATCATGAGTTCTTCTTCAGAAAATCTCAAAGTGGGGTATTTAAGCCATCTTTCGCCAGGCTGGAACAAAAAAGTTTCACCCCCACCTGCCGAGATCGAACGCTTAATCACATACCCTTGAGGCGCATGTTCATCTGCCCATTTTTGGATAAGTTGGTCATCAGGGCTCTTCAACCAAAGGGTCGGAATGATTCTAACGCCTCTTGATTGTAATTCCCGGAGATACGTTTTATTCAAATTCCATTGCAACAGTCGTCGTTCGTTTTGAAGCCCGACTTGATCTTCGTGATTGATGAATAGTTTAAACTGCTCAAGCTTTTCCACATAGTCCCAGGTGGACCTGACAACATTAAGATCTTGCTCACCAATGAGTTCGATTTCTTTTGGATCGTCCCAAACAAGTGGCATAACCTTGTGTCCGAGTCGTTCCAATGCGCTCGCGGCCAGACGGTCATCATCGGTCAAGGATCGAAACTCATGAGATGTCAAAAAAGAAATTTTCATTTCATTCTAACTCTTCTGTTGCACATCGACTCTACTCAGCTCATATTGTTGAGCACACATCAAATATGAGTAAGTGGGTATCACATCTCAATGCCGAACAAAAGCAGGCGGCCCTTCATAACAAGGGGCCGCAACTTATTCTTGCGGGCGCGGGTAGTGGCAAAACTACGGTCCTTGTCTCAAGAACGGGACGACTCATCGATGAGGGAATTGCCAGCCCTCGTCAAATCGCGGTTTTAACGTTTACTAATAAAGCCGCCGCCGAGATCAAACACCGCGTTGCAGCCAAACTTGGCCCCATTGGTGAGGGTGTGTGGGCAGGCACATTTCACTCCTTTGGACTTCTGATATTGAAGCAATTTCATAAAGAATGTGGGCTTCCAAAATCTTTCGGTATCATTGATTCTCAAGACGCACAGGCCGTGGCAAAGGATCTGCTTAAAGATGTTGCCATTCCAGATAAAGATTCATTTGATATTGGGCGCCTCTTGTCTATTTTGAGTCGTTGGCGAGAAACCCGACGCACTGAAGCTGTCAATCCGGAGGATCCCTACCAAATTGCCGCTCAATGGCTTTTGCCACGGTATGAAAAACGACTAAGAACTCTAGGCGTTGTTGATTTTGACGGACTATTACTCAAGCCGCTTGAATTAATTAAGACCCATTCTGAAATTCGCCAGCGCGTGCAAAACGCATTTACTCAAATTATGGTCGATGAGTTTCAAGACACGAGTGTTTCGCAACTCGACTTGGTCTTGCAAGTGGCAGAACCACACGGAAATCTAACTGTGGTTGGCGACGATGATCAGTCCATTTACGGATGGAGAGGGGCTTGTGTTGAAAACATCTTGTCCTTTCCAAAATTATTCTCCAACTGCAAAGTTGTTCGATTGGAGCGCAACTATCGCTCAACGCCTTCGATCATTGCTGTTGCCAACGCCATAATCGCAAAGAATGAAAAGCGACACGCTAAGGTCTTGAAGGCCGGCACCGAATGGGAAGAAAATCTAAAACCCGAGTTGTTCACCTATGAAAACGAAGATGACGAAATTCAAAGCACTCTCAATGACATTGTTTCTCGAAAAGGTACGGGGGCATGGAATCGCTTTGCCATCTTGTTTCGATCTAACGGACAGGGAGCCCTATTTGAAGCTGAATTGAGAAAAAGGCAAATCCCCTATCAGATTGCAGGTGGCATGGGCTTTTTTGATCGTCGCGAAGTCAAAGATGTGCTGAGTTTCATTCGATGTGCCATCCGGCCCAATGAAATGGCCCTGCGGCGGGTTTTAAATATTCCTAATCGCGGGATTGGAGATACTTCTCTCGAGCGAATGGCCGAATTCAGTCTCACTCAACATGTGGGATTTTGGTCAACTTGCAAACGATGGCGCGAAGCAGGAGTCCCCGATAGCGCTGGACAGTCACTCGACTTATTTTTTTCGAAACTTGAGTGCCTAAAATCGGTGCTTGTTCAAGGTAGCCGATCGGCGGGGGCCGAGCTAACCAGTTGGCTTATTGATTTAGGGTATCGCGAGCACCTGAGTAAACAATCCCATCGAGAAGACGTTATTCAGATGCGCTGGGGACTGGCTGAAACAGTCGCCATCATTTTAGACAAATTTGTGGCTCGCGGCGGCCGAAGTGAAAAGACCGTTCGCGAATTTCTGGATGCCCTTGAGCTCCATGATGCCGCAGGACAAGAACAGGAAAAGAGCGACGGCATTCAACTCCTCACTCTCCATGCCTCAAAAGGATTGGAGTTTGAAACGGTTTATTTGGTTGGCGTCGAAGAAGACCTCATTCCGCATAAAACGCTTGGTACCGATTCGACCGAAGAGCGACGGCTCTTTTATGTTGGAATCACTCGCGCCAAACAAAATCTGATCCTAAGTCACGTTAGGACTCGAACTCGTTTTGGAAAGACCGGTCAAGTTGCTCCAAGCCGATTTCTAATCGAAATACCTAAGGAACTATTGCAACATTTCCCTCAAGGAGCGCGCCCTTTAAAAACCGAAGAGCGTAAAAATCTAATTAACGCGCTGTTCCAGAAGATTGATTCGATGAACACTCCAAGCGAGTCGATTTGAAAATAACTCCAGGTCCATTAACTTTTTTTTGAAAGTTTTTAACTGATTTCGCTCTAGAAGCACCGACCCCTTGTTCCGCATATAAATCTCTCCAATAACTGGGCACATCCATTGCAAAGTCGACTTAAAACCAACCTTGTGGGGAGTGTTGTGAAATTTAAAAATTTAATAGTCCTTGGAGTGGCTTTAGGCCTCAGTGTAATTTCTCATGTTTCGTTGGCGCGAGACTGCGCTCAAGACGTCAAAGACCTAAACCGGGTTGTTGACTCGCTTGAACAGGGAGCCACCCAACTACGGGTGATGGCCTTCAATGTTCGCAGACCCGATCGTTCTTCTAGCCCCGGCTATCGGTCGCTAAAAGAAACGAGCGAAGTGATTCGTGAAGTTTCGCCGGATATCGCTGTTTTGACCGAAATCGCTGATAAAGAATCCCTCGATCGACTTAATGACTCCTTTTTGAATAGTGAGTATCGAACATTTTTTATTCAAGGAAATGATCCAGTACTCAACGTGGCTTTTGTTGTGCGCAAATCTGTACCATTCGAAATTGAACATGTCAGCCATGCCCATTTAAAATGGTTTGATCCCGCAACGAGAACAGAAATTCCCTTGTTTTCACGAGATTTGCCTATGTTGATTTTTAGAAAATCTGGAGAAGAAACCCCAGCCTTCGTGTTTATGGGAACGCACAATAAATCGAAGAGAAATCGAGATGGCGACCCGCAATCACGTTTGTGGCGACGGGCGCAAATTGACGGCGCCGCCCAAATCGCAAAGGACCTTAAAAGGCGCTTTGGAGCCGAGGTTCCCATTTTATTTGGCGGAGATTTCAATACAGATATTCAAGAGTCAGGCGATATGAACATTCTTTGGAGAGAGTTTACCGACTCGTTTATGGTGGCAAAAGAGACGTTGCCATTATACCAACGCATCACACACTCCTATATTCCCCGTCGAGGTCGACCTCAGTATCACCAGATGGATACAATCTTGATTTCAAAAGAAGCAAAAATTAACGTTAAAAGAGCCGATGTCTATCGATTCAAAGATCGTAACGGCAAAGACAAACCCTTACCTAGAAAACACAAAGACCGGGATCGCAACCCGTCTGATCACTTCCCTGTGGTCATTGACATATCTATATTTGATTTGTTGCCAGCGCCCGTTGCTTTACCAGTCGCGAGCTAGTCATCAATGGGCGGCCTTCAGCCGCCCTTCCGTTTTCAACATAAAAACAGGAATCAAAACCGTCGCAATGCATGAAACGATCGTAAGGTTACCCATCCCAATCAGGTGATGATGGCTGTCTTGAGTTAATATCACCGTTGATGCCATAGACCCTAGCCCCGCGGCCAGATGTTGAACCGAAGATTGCAGGGATTGAAATCTCGCTCGCTCCTGAGGCTGGGGAATTTTTGAAGCTTGCGTGTTGATCGTGATATTACGAAGCGACATTGACGTCATAAATAATATGAAGAGCAAAACCGGCGGGATTAAGGGTCTTCCAAACCCAAATCCCAGTATCAAGGTGGCCACTAAAAATACAGAAGCCAGCACGGCTACTTTGACCGCACCGTATTGATCAATCCAGTTACCGCCAATACGAAAAGCAAAAATAGACGCTACGCCACCGGAAAAATAAAGTAGTCCTAGTTGTTCCCGCGGAAATCCGGCATTGAGCTGCAAATAAGCTGAGATGTTAGGTATGATCATAAATCCAGCCCACATCCCTGCCGTCATGGCAAGCAGGCCCCATTGAACCTCTCTTCGCTTTAATATTCCAAACAGCTGCTTAAGGCCCCCGGTTTCTTTTGCAATAGATAAATGGCTGTCAAGCGGGGGCAAAATCATCATGACTCCGAATGCGATAACAAAACCCATTCCAGCCACCACAAAAAACGGCGCCTTCCAACCCCACAATCGCGCAAGCTCCAAGCCGAACGGAAGTCCCAAAACTGATGCGGCCGAAAACGAAAGAGCAAGGGCAGCCATGGCTCGCCCCCGTCGCTCCGGTGGTACGATGTCCGATATAATAGACAAAGTGAATGACGTTGCCGGCCCGCCGAATGCGCCAGCCAAAACTCTTGCCGCAAGCATAGAATGAAAATCATAAGACAGCGCACACGCGATCGTTCCAACGAAAAGACCCACCAAACAAAAAACCAGCCCAACTCGGCGTCCAAATCGGTCTAAAAATAAGGCGCAGATGAGTCCTGTGATGGCTGCGCTGATCGTGTAACTTCCTCCAATTAATCCCAATTGGGAAATTGGAATTCCCAAGCTGATTGAAAAATCAGGACCCAACGGCATAACCATCATGAAATCCAAAATATTCATGAATTGAACTGCTCCAAGAAGAATGATGATGCCTTTTTCCGTTTTGAGTCGTCGTGCCATAGAATGGTTATGATAGCCGAGCCGCAGATTTGTTGCGATCCAAATCTGGCCGTGGCAAGATGATCCAATGATTGATTGGATATCAACACTACATTCTTCCCAGGGAATTTCCCAAATTATTCAGGCCGGCGGGATTATTGCCCTCACGCTTATTATCTTTGCTGAAACAGGTTTGCTCGTTGGCTTCTTTTTGCCAGGAGACAGTCTTCTCATTACAGCTGGCGTGTTAAGCAATCCTCTCCATCCTCAGCACGTGCCCGCCTTAGACCCGCTGTTTCTTAATTTAGTGCTTTGCGGGGCCGCTGTCGTAGGTGATCAAGTTGGATTTTATCTCGGACATAAAACAGGAAATCGAATTTGGCGAAGACCCGACTCTTGGCTCTATAAGCGAAAGCACCTTGAGGCTGCCCAAGACTTGTACCAAAGATTTGGGGGCCCAGCAGTTGTTGGCGCGCGCTACGTGCCCATTCTGAGAACCTTCGTTCCGTTTGTTGCCGGCGTCGCAAAAATGCCTTACAAAAATTTCGTTTTCTGGAATATTTCAGGCGGAATTTTATGGATCACATCGCTCATTTGGCTAGGTTATTTTCTTGGTCAAACACCACTCGCAAATCGCTTAGATAAGTTGATCGTCGTTGTCGTTTTTATTTCTATTTTGCCCATGCTTATTAGCGTAACGAAACGCTTACGCCGCCGCTAGGCTTCGTCAGTCGGATCCCAAGATGTCCGGAAATCTTCATTTAGACCATCAAGAATTAACATGTCGGCCTCTGAAATATTAAAATCAAACACCTTGAAGTTTTCTTCAATTCGTTGAGGCGTTACTGATTTAGGGAGAACAATAATTTCATGCTGAAGAGCCCATCGTAAAATTATCTGCGCTGATGTCTTTGAATATTTTTTTGCGAGTTCAGCAATTCGGCGGTCCTGAAGTTTTGCTCCCTTGGTTAACGGACTGTAGGCCTGAATATAAATCCGTTTTGATTTGCAAAATGCCAGAAGTTCTTTTTGATATAAAAAGGGACTAAACTCCACTTGGTTAACTGCCGGAACTACTGTTGAATATTCGAGCAGCTCATTTAAGTGTCGAACCGTATAGTTACTGACTCCAATGGATTTGCAAATCCCCTGGGACTTGAGTCTTTCAAGCGCCTTCCAAGAATCTCGCCGTTTAGTCGGAACTGGCCAATGAATCAAATAGAGATCAATATATTCAAGACCCAAGCGCTTGTTACTTTCCTCGGCCGCGCGCAAAGCAGATTCCAAACCATGATCGTCATTCCACAGTTTTGTCGTGACACAGATTTGGTCCCGCGGAATTCCCGAATCCTTTACGGCCCGCCCCACATCGGTTTCATTGTTATAAAGCTTGGCCGTATCAATCAAACGGTAACCGACCTTGAGTGCTTGCTTAACCGCTTCATAGGTCGTTGTTCCAGGTTTTGTTTTAAAAACCCCCAGTCCAACAGTTGGGATTTTTCTACCGTCATTTAATGTGAATGTTCGTTTGGTATCAGTCATACGGTGCTTGGCTCCTAAGGAGTTACTGTTTGTCTTGCTCCTCAATTCTAATTCAAGTTAACTTACCATTGTGGAAGAAACGATACCAAAATTTTGGGGAACCCTGCTATTCGGGCTTGCCGTATTACACACCTTTTTAGCTCCGAATTTGCGTCATCTCGAACGATTTATCCAATCTAAATTATTTAAACGTTTTTGGCACTGGCTCACTGAACCTGAGCTTTCGTTTGCCATCTGGTCTTTAGTCCTAATGATCATTCTTGGTCTGACTGAGGGTCCCTCCGTATCTTTACGAACCATCACCCGCGCTCATTACACGGAGGCGTATTTTGTTTTAATTATTGTTCTCGTGACTTCAACGAGACCCATACTTATGGGTGCCGAGTTGTTTATTGCTAAGCTTGCGCGCCTGTTGCCCATAAACAAAGGCTTAGGACACTTCTTCGTCTTGCTCACATTTGGAACGTTGCTGGGGAGTCTCATCACTGAGCCCGCTGCCATAACACTAGTGGCTCTACTTTTGGGCCGAGGGTTTTTCAAAAACAGTGACAACATTTTGTTTAAATATTCGTTGGTTGGAACTTTACTCGTCAATATTTCTGTTGGTGGACTTCTGACTCCGTATGCGGCACCTCCGGTATTAATGGTTGCACGCACCTGGGGCTGGGATTTGAGCTTCATGCTTCAGCATTTTGGGTGGAAGGCCGCGCTCATCTGCATCTTAAACACGATCTTGCTGACTCTGGTGTTTCGAAGAGAAATTAAAAATTCCTTTGTATCCGAAAACCTCAGATCCACCTTCCCGCCGTTTCTCATAGCGATTCACTTAATATTACTCTTGGCCATTATATGGGCTCATCAAAACCCATGGCTTCTGACGAGCGGGCTCGTGGCCTTATTTATTCTTCATAAAATCACGGAGCGCCATCAAGAGCCACTTCGCTTTCAACTCGCTCTTCCTGTGGCAAGCTTTTTGGCCGGACTGATCTATTTTGGACCTTTTCAGTCTTGGTGGGTGATGGAGTTATCAAAGTACATTACCGAAGGAAAAATATTTTGGGGTTCAATGACTTTAACTGCAGTTCTTGATAATGCCGCTCTCACTTATTTGGGTACTCTTATTCCGACTCTTGATGACCGCCTAAAGTACTTACTCGTTGCAGGCGCGGTGACTGGCGGGGGCTTGACTATCATTGCCAATGCGCCAAACCCGGCCGGAATCGCCATATTGCAGCGCTACTTTCCCGACTCGGCAATAGATGCTGGAAAGCTTTTCTTCTTTGCCCTATTTCCCACTTTAGTTGCGGCAGGCTGTCTACTATTGTTATAACGATTTTCATACGAGGTTAATGAAATGAATTTTGTAACTTTTCAGCATCAGAAAAAAGAAACTTTTGGACTTTTAATTGACCAAGACTCCATTCTCCCGCTTTCACATCAAGCGGGGCTTCCGGGAACCTTATTAGAGCTTATTTCACAGGGTCCTTCCGCATTGGCAACGGCATCAAGACTCAAAAGCTCTCCAAATGTTTCAACACTGTCATTAAAAGACGTTCAGCTCATGGCTCCTATTCCAAGGCCACCCTCAATGCGAGACGGATATGCTTTCAGACAGCATGTCATGACCGCCAGGAGAAATCGGGGATTAGAAATGATTCCGGAGTTCGATCAGTTTCCGGTATTTTATTTTACTAATCATCAAGCTGTCACGGGCCCCGGCCCCGTTCATGTTCAGGAACTGCACTTAGATAAATTGGACTTTGAATTAGAGGTCGCCATCGTCATTGGAAAACGAGGCCGAAACATAAAAGCCACAGAGGCGGATGAATATATTTTTGGGTATACAATAATGAATGACTGGAGTGCGCGAACGCTTCAGATGGAAGAAATGAAGTTAAATTTAGGACCCGCAAAAGGGAAAGATTTTGCAACCTCGATTGGGCCCTTTCTCGCCACTCGCGAATCCCTTTTGAAAGCGGGTGCTCTGGTTCCCTCGCCCAAAGGCGAACGGCTCAACGCTTCTATGAAGGCCTATTTAAACGGTCATCAATATTCCGAAGGAAACGTCAATCAAATGGATTGGACCTTTGCTCAAATAATCGAGCGCGCTAGTTACGGCGTTGATCTATTTCCTGGGGATGTGATCGGCTCGGGGACTGTCGGCACTGGATGTTTCTTGGAGCTTAATGGATCTAAGATCACGCAAAATCTTTGGCTCAAACCAGGAGACAAAATGAAATTAGAAATCGATCACCTTGGCGTCCTTGAAAATGAAATAGTTTTGGATCGCAAATGAACCTCACTCTATTTCATTATTGGAGATCCAGTTCATCTTGGCGCGTTCGCTGGGCCTTAGCCTATAAGAAGATTCCGTACAAGGCGGTTCACGTTGACATCTTGAACGGTGAAAATGAATCTTCCGAACATTTGAAGAGAAACCCCTTCGGGTATGTGCCGGCGCTTGCAACCAGTCGAGACGTTTTAGTTGAGAGCCTACCCATTATCGAGTGGATTGAAGAATTGCATCCGGGCCCGCCGCTACTCCCTGGTGGTCATGGGGAGCGCGCACGCATAAGAGCGTTGGCAGAATTCATAAATGCTGGAACCCAACCGATTCAAAACCTCTCCGTGGCCGAGTATTATTCGACTGATGCGGTTACTCAGAAGAAATGGATGGCTCATTTTATTGCGAGGGGACTAAGTGCGTATGAATCACTGCTCGGAGCACAAAGTGGAAAGTTTTCGGTTCTCGAGCAACTCACTTTGGCAGATTTGTGCTTGATTCCTCAAGTGTATAATGCCCTGAGACAGGAAGTTGATCTTAAACCCTACCCCAAAATTAAAAAGATTTTTGATCACTGCATGACTTTGGAGTCTTGCCAACAAAGTCATCCCGATCGTTACAAACCTTAAAGCGGTCGAACCCCTTTTGGAAGTTGAGCCCGACTCCAAAGTGTTCGGCTAGCCATGATCTGAGATACTAAGCAAAGTTTCGAAGCCTCTTGAACCCCAAGCTCCTGAAGACCTAACGCGATGGCCTCCATGGTGCTTATACGATCTTCAACGGCCTGGTGGCGAATTTTCAACTCCGTATTAGAAACAGATCCCAATCTCACTACCGGAATCTTGAACCGCTCCACTATTCTTTTTGCAATTCGCCTTGCCTGCCTCCAGCTGCCGTCGGGGACAATCAAATGCATAGAAGAGCACTTGGATTTTTCAAAGTGTTCTGACAGCCCAACCGATTGTTCGGATGGAAAAAGGCAAAACGTTGGTTCATCTTCCCGAATTTCAAGATTGGCCAAACCATCAACGCCAGGCCCCCCATATGAAATAACTTGGCTGTTTTTCAAAGCCAAACAAGCCACCCTCCCCGTATTGGTTGGCCGATAATAATCTCGATGGTGTAAAACAAGGCTAATTCGAATTGAGCTTTCAATTTCGGGGATTTCACTGCAAAAACATAAATCGGTACGTATCATACATCTTGGGCAGCGAGATTTTGATTTGGTGCGACAAGCCATATGATTGTGTTAACGAACCTCAGATTCAAACACAAGTGGAGATTATGAAAGTCATTGGTGGCGCCTTTAAAGGCATTAAATTAGAGACGATTCAGGATATGCGCGTGCGCCCTACGGTTGACCATTTAAAAAAGCATATTCTCAGACTTGCGATTTCCTCGAATCCAAAAACAGTGTGGGATTTGTTCGCTGGCTCTGGCGGCGTGGGCATCGAGTTTTTGAGCTTAGGGTCCCAGGTCGTTTTTGTAGAGGAGCTCAAATCCGCCTGCTCGGTTATCAACCTAAATATCGGTCAGTGTTTGATAAAAAAGCCTGAACTTCGACCGACAACAACCTTTCAGGTGATCAATCAAATCGTTGCGGATTTTTTAACCACGAGTGCAAGCCAATCACTATCCGTTGACTTAGTGTTCATGGATCCCCCATACGATAAGGGACTGGTCTCAAAAACGCTGTCTCAGTTGATTTCACACCCTGCAGTGACCCCCAAAACGACGGTTTTGGTTGAAAGCGCGACGGACGAAAAGTTTACTTCTCCCGAATATTTGACCGTTATTTCCGAAGTTTACGGCCCTAAAACATTAACTGTCCTTAGACCCCTTTAATCTCTTGCTCGACAGCTTAAACTCAAATAAAAACAGGGTTTTATGTGTCCAGACGGTTTTGATTACGAACAAATTCCCCCGGGCTATTATGACAAAGTAGCCCAAGAGGGCACCGGTGTACGCCGTTACTGGCACGTTTACAAATTTAGTTACGTTATCGAAAAAATTCGCGCCCTCGGCGCTCAGGACATGCGACTAAAGGTCGTTGATCTTGGATGCGGCCCGGGAACATTTCTTTCCCTTTTGTCAAAGGCAACACCAATTCAGGGTCTTGGGGTCGATATTGCACAAAATCAAATTGCCTATGCTTCACAAACTTACGGAAATGAAAACCTAAAATTTACTCAGGCAAGTCTCTTTGATGAAAGCCTCAAGCCCCAACTTCAAGAGGCCGACGTCGTCACTTTAATTGAAGTTATTGAACACGTACATCTCAATGAGGCAATGGCCATACTCAAGTTCTTAAAGCAGACGATGAAGCCCAACGCTCATCTTTTGGTCACGACTCCTAACTACTTAAGCGCTTGGCCCATTCTTGAGCAAGTGGTCAACTATGTGTCAGAGGTGAATTACGAAGACCAACACCTCACAAAACTCAATCGCCGAAAGTTGCAGCGCCTTTTAGAAGAAGCAGGTTTTGACAAAATTCATGTGCGTTCTTATATGCACGCCTCTCCGTTTATTGCGGGACTCGTACACCCTCGTGTGGCTCATCCATTTAAGGCGATGGAGCAAAAATATCTCCTCAAAGGCGGCCCCTTACTCTGCGCCCAAGCTCAATGTCCAAGCTCATAATATTTTCATTTTTCATGACGTTTGCGCTTTTGTTGCCATTTACGGCCCAAGAGTGGACCTTTATTGACGACACCGGATTTTATCGAGAATTGAAGTCAAATCTTGATGCTCACGGCCCCGCGCTCGGACCAATTAAAAACTTTTTCTCAATTTACGAAGCCGACAAAGGTTGGGGACTGTTTCGTCCAGGATGGTGGATCTACAGTTCTACCATTTATTCTTTATCAGCCTATCAAGCTCACTTAGTGAGAAATACCTTTTACTCACTAGCCTTGACTTTCTTTCTTATGCTCGCTTTCAAACTCGAAGATGATAGAAAACGAAAAACCATTTTATTAGGAGTAACGGCTCTTTGTTATTTTGCGAGCCGGGCACTTTTCGAGGGGGTTTATTTTACTTCTCTCCAAGAACTGACAGCGCTAGTGCCCTTGGCCCTTGGCTTTTTTGTCTACTTCACTTCGTCAAGTGCTACGGCACAATTCATTGGCTGGATTTTGGTTTTTTCAGCGGCGTTTTTTAAGGCCCCATTTGTTTGGAGTGCCATTTTGCTTTCGTTGCTTTGGCTATTCAAAAGCCCGCGACGCATGCTCGGTTTATTTGGCCTACTTTGCGGCTGCGCCCTCATATTTGTCATTTCCGACTGGGTAAAGTCGGGAGCCTATACGGCAAGATACAACCCTTTGAATTTGGCAAAGATTATTCAATCAACAAAAGAACTTAGCCGCCCCATTTTTTACGGATTTATGACCCTTCTGTTTGCCACATTGGCATTGAGGCCCAAACCTAAAATTCAAAATCCAAAGTTATTTGAAACGGGGCTTGTACTGATTCTTGCTGGGGGATTGTATTTTGCCAATATCGCGCCTTGGGGAGCTGTAGGATATTATTTCGGACCATGCTCGGTTTTGATGCTTGTCGGTTTCGGCTTTGTACTTTGCTCACTAGAATCCCGCAAAGTCACTAGGGCGGGAGTGGCATTTCTAGCTTTGAGTTTTTTATTTGCTTCTGCCAGCGTATTCAAAGGGCTATCACAAAACTTAAAGCGAGATCGCTCCGTGCGAGCTCTTCGAGATTGGACGTCAGCTCATCCTGGGGCTATCATTTCGATGAATGCCGAAGAAGCTTCGGTTCGACTTGCACAAATAGTCATACTAAGAAATCCCAGCTGGGAGGGTAAAGTGACCTTCACGCCTTACAATGAAAAACCCCAGGCAGACGCACAGTACTCGATACAATGGAGAGAAAATCCTGTGAATTTCGATTATTGTGATGGAACCGTATTGCATGCAGAGCTTGCCGAAGTGTGTGCTCTTAAACGTTAACCCCAACCTTCACTTTGAAGATCGCGCATTCTCTTAACATCATCTTCCATTAACTGGCGCAGGTCTTCTCTCGATTGTCTCGCGATTGCAAGAAGGGTTTTATCATCACCTGCGTGACGAGCTGATCGCCTAAGCATTTCTTCATCGTGGGTTCGAAACTGCCTGACCACCTTTCGCGCTTCGTAAGCCCCAAATCCAAGTGATTTCAAAACATCTTCTGCCATTTCTAATGACGATCCCAAAGTATCTCGATAGACAGGTACACTTTCATTTATCCAAGCGTAGGCATCCGGTCTTGTTTCAACGCGCACAAAAAGTTTGAGGTGCGGAAATCTCTCTCGCACAAGCTCTGCGACCAATCGCGAAGTCGAAGGTCCCTTAATGGCTATGACCAAGATTTTTGCTGTTGCCGCTCCTGCAGCTTCAAGAAGATCAAGACGTGTAACGTCACCATAAAATGATTTCCAGCCGAACTTCTTCATAAACTCTATGTGGCCCGGATCGTAATCTAAAACCGTCGTGCCAATATTAAGAGTGTGGAGAATGCGGCCCAGAACCTGACCGAATCGGCCAAACCCGGCAATGATGACTGGATTGTTTTCCGAGTGTGGCGCTTCAACGTTATAAGTATGAACTTTTCGCGACCAAATCTTATAAAACGTCTGCTCATATATTTTCAGCAGTACCGGAGTGGTCGCCATGGAAAGGGCCACAATTAATACGTAGAAGTTTTTATCTTCTGATGTGATGAGCCCCACCGATTGGGCAAGAGAATAAAGAACAAATGCAAACTCTCCGCCCTGGGACAAAATGATGGCAAAAAGCAGATTTTCACTAAGGTCGAATCTGAAAATTTTGGCGATCAACATCAGGGAAATGATCTTTGCCGCCAACAGAGCAAAAAGAGTCAACACCACAGAACCGGGTGCTATTTTGACGACAGACAGATCAATCGACATCCCAATGGCTATAAAAAAGAGTCCCAGGAGCAGTCCCTTAAATGGCTCGATGTCGATTTCAAGTTCGTGACGATATTCAGAATCGGCCAACAACACTCCGGCAAGAAAACTACCTAGCGCCATGGACACTCCGACCGACTGCATGAGGGCTGCAATTCCTAAAACTAATAACAAGCTAAACGCCGTGAATACCTCTCGCAGATTGGTTTGGGCCACCAGTCTAAAAACCGGTCTAAGCAAAAATCGCCCTAGAAAGGCTACTAACAGAACGGCTCCGATGGCTCGAAAAGGAATGATGCCCTCAGTTGACCCACCGGCTCCGGCCAGCCAAGGCAAAAAAGCCATTAACGGAATGACTGCTAGGTCTTGAAAAAGCAAAACAGAAAATGCGGACTTGCCCATTGCCGTATTAAGACGATTGCGCTCTCTCAATATTGATAGCGAAACAGCGGTCGAAGAAAGCGCAAACCCAAGTGCAATGACAATTGATTTTTTCACATCATAGGACATGGCCAACAAAATTACCGTTACAAGCCCCGCGGTTACCACGACCTGCGCGCCACCCATTCCAATGAGCGGGCGTCGTAGATTCCAAAGCTTTCTGGGATTGAGTTCAAGGCCAATGAGAAACAGCAGCAGGACGACCCCAATTTCGCTAAAATGCAAAACCTCCTCGGCGCCAGATATAAAACCAAAACCATATGGTCCTATGAGGATTCCACCGATGAGATAACCTAAGACGCTTCCAAGCCCCAAAAATTGAAAAAGCGGGACCATGACAACGGCCGCGGTGAGATAAATCAAAGAATGTTGAAGCATTTAAGCACCTATTTCGAATTTAAATTGAGCTAAACTTTTCTACTTTACCGTTTATGGCGTCTTGTAGGTAATGCCGCGCTCCCTCGGCGGCGTCCTGAATACTGAGATCCGAAAGTTGACGAACCCCTTGAATCAAAAATGGCTTTAAATAGTGCATCTGGCATAGCTCGGCCGTCTGCTCAAAGGGCCTCAGCAATTCCGATATCGTAAATCGATTATATCCGCTTCTTTGATACGCAGTCTCGGGTCCACCGGTACTAATGATTTGCATCCAAAATTTGCCCTTAAGCGCCTCTCCTCCTTCGCCATAGGCAAATCCTCTCTCTAAGACCTCGTCAATCCAGAGTTTCATAAGTGGCGGGCAACTGTACCAATACATCGGGTGCTGAAAAACAATGAGATCATGCGCAAGCAGAAGGTTTTTTTCGAAATCCACATCGATGTGAAAATGTGGATAAGTTTCATAAAGATCTCGAACGGTGACCTCAGGTAAAAGCTTGATTTCCTCGAGAACTCTCCGATTGGTTCGAGATTTACGCGGTACCGGATGAACGAAATAAAAGAGAGTCTTTTTCATTTTATTAGATTTGAGCCTAGACCTTGGAATAGTTCAAGCGCACATTACATTTCCAGGACCTTTTTGGGACAGTTTTGCGGCGCACGCGCCCAATGAGTCAATTTGCCCCTTGGATATCGAGACAATTTGCCTCGGACATCCAATTTCATAGACTTAAAAATTCAAAATTTGAATTGAGTTCTGGCCCCTCAACTGCAATTCAGTTTTAATTAGCACAATCCCACTACATTGGAGGAAAAGTGAACACGAACAACTACGACACCGTCAGGTACGATGATGCCATTGTACGAGCATTTTCTTGGGCCACTGCGATTTGGGGAATAGTTGGGGGGCTCGTTGGAGTTATTGTCGCCTCACAACTCATCTTCCCGGCTTTAAATTTTGATCTTCCGTTTTTAACCTTTGGAAGATTACGCCCCCTACATACAAATGCCATGATTTTCGCTTTTGCGGGGAATGCCATTTTTGCCGGCGTCTACTACTCCCTTCAGCGACTATCAAAAGCCCGACTCTTTTCAGACAAACTGAGTTGGCTCCACTTTTGGGGTTGGCAATTAATTATTGTAGCGGCCGCTCTCACCATCCCTCTAGGCTACACCGTTTCAAAGGAGTACGCCGAGCTCGAGGGGCCGATTGACATCGCAATCACTTTGATCTGGGTCGTATTTGCAATTAACTTTTTTGGAACTTTATTTAAACGCAGAGAAAAGCATATTTATGTTGCCGTTTGGTTTTATATCGCCTCAATTCTTGCCGTTGCGGTTTTGCACATTGTAAACAGCCTCGAAATCCCAGTGAGCTTGCTTAAAAGCTATCCCGTTTTTGCAGGAGTGCAAGACGCGCTGGTGCAGTGGTGGTACGGACATAACGCCGTTGCATTTTTCTTAACAACTCCATTTCTTGGTTTGATGTACTACTTTCTTCCCAAGGCCGCTGAAAAACCGGTTTATTCTTATCGGCTTTCGGTCGTTCACTTTTGGTCTTTAGTTTTCATTTACATCTGGGCTGGTCCTCACCATTTGCATTACACCGCTCTTCCCGATTGGGCACAAAGTTTGGGAATGGTGTTTTCAGTCATGCTTTGGATGCCTTCGTGGGGAGGCATGCTCAATGGCCTGCTGACATTGAGAGGCGCTTGGGACAAAGTGCGCCAAGAGCCGGTCTTAAAGTTTCTCGTCGCCTCGGTTACTTTTTATGGAATGGCCACATTTGAAGGCCCGCTCATGTCGATCAAATCTGTAAACGCCCTTTCACACTACACGGATTGGACTATTGGTCATGTGCACTCGGGAGCTCTGGGGTGGAACGGCTTTCTTACTTTTGGCATGTTGTATTGGATGATGCCACGGCTTTATCGCACCAAACTTTTCAGTCAGTCTTGGGCCAATTTGCATTTTTGGCTGGGGACGTCAGGTATCGTGCTCTACGTACTTTCCATGTGGGGCTCGGGAGTCACTCAGGGACTTATGCTCAAAGCACTAACACCCGAGGGCAAACTTGCTTATCCAGAATTTATGGAAACAGTTATCGCCATCCAACCGTTTTATTACCTAAGACTTCTTGGAGGCTTGCTCTATTTTTCGGGATTAGTTCTGGGATTACTCAATCTCTATAAAACTTCGAAAATGGCTGATGCTCGAGCCATGGATGAAGAGGTTCGCGTTCCAGCACGATATGAACCAGCCACTCCGGAAGAGGAAATCGAGTACATTTCCAATGCGACAACGTTAGGCCAATTAGGAAAGCGCTTTCATCGATTTCTTGAAGGAAAGCCGCTGATCTTTACTGGGCTCACTATGGTCGCCGTACTTATTGGGGGCATCGTTGAGATTGTGCCTTCTTTACTCATTGAATCTACCGTTCCAACAATTGTTGGAGTAAAGCCATACACACCTCTCGAAATTCATGGACGCGATCTTTACATACGAGAAGGTTGTTACAACTGTCATTCTCAAATGGTACGTCCATTTAAAGATGAACTTCTCCGCTATGGCGAATACTCCAGACCCGGAGAATTTGTTTACGATCATCCGTTTCAATGGGGTTCTCGCCGCATCGGCCCAGATCTTCATCGAGTCGGAGGAAAGTATCCCGACCTCTGGCATTACCGACACATGCAAAAGCCGCAAACAATGGCTTCAACTTCGATTATGCCGGCGTATCCTTGGCTCATTTCGAACAAGGTGGATACCAAAATCATTCCTGCCAAAATTAACGCTCTGAAAAAGATTGGCGTCCCCTACAACGATGAAGACGTCAAAACTGCCGAAACCCAATATCAGGCTCAGGCGAGTCAAGTCGCCCAGCGGCTCAAAGATCAGGGACAAATTGAAGACGTTGCGGATAAAGAAATCGTTGCCATGATTGCCTATTTGCAACGACTTGGAATGGACTTCAAAGATTCCAAAGAAGCGAAGAGGTAACCAATGATTGCAGAGTTTGTTCGAAACAACGACTTGACTATCTTTCCGCAGATCTCGTTGGTCATTTTTCTTATTACTTATGCGATTGCGATTTACTTCGTTATGAGCCCTCGAAGAAAAAAAACCTACGAGGTCATTTCAAAACTACCACTGGCCGGTCATGGCGACGACAAGGAGAACTCATGAGTAACAAATTTGACGGTGAACATTCGTATGATGGTATCGATGAGTCAGATAACAAGCTGCCGTCTTGGTGGCTCAACATCTTTTACGTAACAATCATTTTTTCAATTGGTTACATGGGTTACTACCATTGGGGCGGCCCCGGCGTCGGCCTTGCTGAGAATTTCGAAATGCAACTCGCTCAAGAAAAGCTCACGGCTTCAGCACAACCTCCGCCTCAAACTGGGCATTCGGCGGAAGAATTTAAAGCCATACTATCTGATGAGGCCATCAAGAAAAAAGGGCAAGCTTTGTACACGACTAAATGCGCCGCCTGTCACGGCCCCGATGGCGGCGGAACTATCGGACCTAATCTTACCGATAAGTTTTGGATTCACGGTGGTAAGATCGAGCAAATCGCTAACACCATTACTAACGGCGTTCCCGCAAAGGGAATGGTTTCTTGGGCTCCCCTCATGACCAAAGAAGAAATTCAGCAGGTCACGGTCTACGTTTACTCGTTAAAAGGCACGAAACCAGCTGTCGGCAAAGCTCCTGAGGGAAATGCAGAGGAGTAAATGAAAGAGAATTTAGGGCTAAGGCAATGGGTCTATGCTGAAATATTCAGTGGCCCTTGGAGAGCGCGTCGTCGAATCGTGGCGACCGCTCTTATCGCATTTTACCTTCTTGCCCCGTGGATAAGAGTAAATGGCCAGCCGTTCATCCAATTTGACCTAAGTCACCAACGATTCTTCTTATTAGGAAACGTTTTCTTTTTTAATGAATTAGGATTGGTCGTTCCGCTGATTCTCGCCACTGTTTTTTTGATACTTGCGATTACAAGCGCTTTGGGAAGAATTTGGTGCGGGTGGGCTTGCCCTCAATCTGTATTTCTTGAGTTTGTCTATAGACCCTTGGAAAAACTTTTTGAAGGGCGTGCCACCGAGCGCAAGCACAAAGATCAAACCGCTCAAGAAATTCGCTTCGAAAAGTATTTTAAATACGCGTCGTATTTGGCCATTAGTTTGCTTATCGGAAATACATTTATTTCTTATTTTTCCGGCACAACCCGCTTATTTGAAATGATTTCGAGCCCACCAGCACAAAACATGGGCTTCTTTATTACGATGACCGTTGTTACCGCAGGCTTCATGTTTAACTTCTCATACTTTAGAGAGCAGATGTGTACCTTCGTATGCCCCTATGGACGGCTCCAAAGTGTTTTGCTCGACAAAGACTCTCTCATTGTGGGCTACGACACTCAACGTGGCGAACCCCGCGGAAAAAGTGGTCCAGGTGACTGCGTTGATTGCAAGAGGTGCCTCATCGTTTGCCCTACAGGGATTGATATCCGTGAAGGCGTGCAGCTTGAATGCATTCACTGCACGGCCTGTGTCGATGCCTGCAACGACGTCATGTCAAAGATGAAGCGACGACCGGATTTGATCAAATATACAACTCAAAACGAATTGAATAAAATCAAGCGGGGGTCTTGGACTCGACCGGCCATTTATATTGGCGCCGCCATCACTTTAATATTTTTAACGGGCTACAAAATGAGCCATCGGCGCCCGTTAGATATCATGATTCATCGATCCTACGCATCAACAATGAAAGTTGTTGATCATCGAATCGAAAATATACTTCATCTGACTCTTCGAAATAAAAGCGCCTCCTCGCAGCACATTCAAATTTCCAGCCCTGACCTTGATGTTGAAGTCAAATGCCCGCAATGTGGCTCTGAGCTTAAAGCTTTTCAAAAGGCCGAGTTTGACATCATTGTGTTAGCCCCAAAAGAATCATTTCGCGGGGGCCTTGCGGAGAGAACCCTAGACTTTGAAACCGAACAACATCAAGAATCAATAAAAGTCACTTTATTTGGAATGGAGAAATAGATGAATCGCTGGGCCATTGGAATTATTTCTGCTCTGGTATTGAGCTCAACGTTGGCACTCGCCATGGTGTGGATTGCGGTAAAAAATCCCCCTGAACTTCTTAAGAGGACCGATGATTGGAATATCAAGAAGTAAGGCAACTGACTCCGGTTGCCTGCACTCATTGCGGAAAAATATCCAACAGCCGTTTTTGCTGTCCGGGCTGTGAGGCCGCATTTCAACTTATTAAGTCCGCAAAGCTTGATGCTTATTATCAATATCGAACACGACCGCCTCAACCTGTTAAAAAAATAGAGCTCTCGGACTTTTCTAATTATACACATTCACTCGGAAGCGAACTCCTCGAGCTTAACCTTGCTCTTCGCGGAGTTGACTGCTCCGCATGCGCTTGGCTTATAGAGCGCATTCCACTCATTGATAGCCGTATTGTTAGCGTCAAGTTTCATTCGCTTCGTCAATCAGCTAAAATTCAATTTCTAAAATCAATAAGCACCTACCAAGTCGTTACATTATTCTCCGAATTGGGTTTTGAACCGCGCCCACTTCTTGATCTCAATACGACAAACTCTCTCGATGCCTCCTTACGAGATCTATATCTTCGTACCGGAGTTGCATTAGGCTCTTGGATTTCGTCTATGCATATCGCCCTGTCACTTTACGCGGGCATTCTAACTTCCATGGAATCTCAGGTCGCCATTGGACTGGGGTGGTTTTCCTTCGCGGCCGCCCTTCCCGCTATTTTCTACTCAGCCCAACCTTTTTATCGAAATGCCTGGCTGGGCCTTAAGACAAGACGACTGACTTTAGATAGCTTTGTGTCGTTGACCATTTTCGTCGGAAGCATTGCTAGTATTCTTGATCTGACCAAAGGCAGAAGTCAGCTTTACTTTGAAGCGCTGGCTATGCTGATTTTTTGCTTACTTCTTGGGCGAACAGCCGTGAAATGGTTTGAAATCAAAATTGCCAATCGAATCTTGTCTGATCAAGAGCCGCTTCTCTCGCTCTCACGAATTTACGCTACGGGTGACAATGTTATTGTAAAATCCGGAGAAGCCATTCCTTGCGATGGAGTAGTGGTTGATGGGGATTCAAGAGTTAACACCGCCTGGATCACTGGCGAATCAAAACTAGAAACAATTGGCCCGAACTCTCAAGTGCTTGCTGGCTCTATCAACATTGGAAGTCCTATCCAAATAAAAGTCTCCGCTTCAGGCAGCCAAACTCAATACGGAAAAATGATCGATCGATGGATAAGCCTTTCAAAAGATCCCACCTTTGATCAAACTCAAAAACTTGAAACATTGTTCGTTTTAATCTCAATTGCCGCAACGGCAAGTTACGCCTTGTGGGCATTTTCGAATCGGTCTTTCGATATGAATATTCTCGTCGCCCTGTTTTTAGTCAGCTGCCCTTGTGCGTTAGGCCTGGCCGTTCCGCTTGTTTACTCTTCGGCACTCGCACAGGCTCTGAAACTAGGAATCTTAATCAAAAACGGAGCGGTCTTCAGTCGCTTAAGGCGGATCACAAACTTTGTTTTTGATAAAACCGGCACTCTAACCACACCCGACTTAACCTCACTCAAAATGGAATGGAATATCTTTAATCTAAAGAAGCTGAAACTTAGCCAAGAAGAAGTTCATAATTGGATCCAGATTGCCAACCAATCTTCACATCACGCCGGATTAGTCGAAGTATCACATTTTTTAAAACTCACCTCTGAATCGAGCCTCAACAAAACCACTATTTGCGCTGTTGAGCATCAAGGAAGTGGCGTTGAACTTCATTTTGAAAATCAGTTTGTTAGGATTGGAAAGCCCGAATGGGCGGTGCCAGGTGTCTCCAAAGCTGATCAGACTTTTATGATCATTGGGTGCCAAGGACTCGAGTTAGTGCGCTTTCTACGTCAGACGCAGCCCCTGCAGGCCCCAATTCTGGACCTCATGTCGAGACTGAAAACTGAAAACATTTATCTTATTAGCGGCGACCAAAAATCCGTGACGGATAACCTCGCCAGTCAGCTGGGACTAGACAAAGCCCATGCGCTTGGAAAGCAAACTCCTGAAGATAAGTTACAATTTATTGAAAAGCTAAAACTCAAAGGCCCCGTGCTCATGGCTGGTGACGGAATCAATGACACTTTGGCTCTTAAAAAGGCCGATGTAGCCGTTGGCATAGGTGACCGACTCTTTTCGGCACTTGAAAACTGCGATATTTTTCTTACACAAAATCAGATTCAAAAGCTTTCGTGGATAATTTCAGCATCCACAAGAGTCCACAGGGCCGTGGTTTTTAATTTCAGCTGGACCTTGATTTACAATCTGTTGGGATTTTATTTGGTTTTAGGCGGAACCATTGGCCCCATTGCTTGCGCCATACTAATGCCATTGAGCTCAATTACTGTAGCCTTAATTGCTTTGATGACGAACTACTTTCCCACAACCGAGCGGACATTATGACGATCTTTCTTCTTATTACAGGTTTTGCGTTTGTCCTCTACATTGTTTTCTTATTGGCCTTCGTCTGGTCGATACGATCGGGGCAATATAAAGATATGGACCTCGAGGGCGAGCGGGCACTGTGGGAGGATCCAAAAAATGACTGAAATACTTTCGGTATTGGTCATGGGCTTTTTAGGAAGCTTACACTGTGTCGGCATGTGCGGCCCGATTTCGGCACTCGCTCATAATTCCAATAATTCCAAAATCCTATCTGGAGTTTTGTATCAAATTGGGAGGCTCGGGGCCTATTTCATTCTTTATTTAGGAGTACGCTCACTTTCCTGGGGACTCTCTCAAGTGATTCAGGTCGATTGGGCTAAATTTTCTAAAAGTCTTATTATTTTGGGAACTTTATTTCTTCTTTGTTCGGTATTCGGAATCAAAATAAAAATGAAATTGCCAGGCGCTCGGATCCTTTCTGTTTACCTCGGAAGATTTCGTCAGTTACAAATTTTTCCCCTTTTTCTTGGGCTATTCACATTATTTTTGCCGTGCCCTTGGCTTTACGGATTTATCGGGGTTAGCGCGGGCCAGCCACAAGCCTCGACAGGACTACTCATGCTCACCGCATTTTGGCTTGGCACTTTGCCAAGCCTCGTTCTTGTTCAAAGTGTTACTCGCCTGATCAATCGTTCTCTGACTAGACCCTTTCAAAAAGGACTAATTTCAGCACTCATCGTACTCGCCGCTATTGTCTCGTGGGCCCGAGTGACGACGTTTCATGAAACTTCCAATCAACATTGCCACCATTAATAGCGATGTAATGTTTATCGTTGGCTCCAAAACATTTTTATGTTCTAAGGCTGAAAAATATCTCGGGAGGAATGGGAATGAAGTTTTCTTTAGCTGCCTTAGCGCTTATTTTAACCATGGGACTTGCACAGTCATCTCGCGCTGAAATCACTAAAAGATTTGAGTGCGAAGCAGAAAAAATGATCAAGGCCGGAAGTAAGCGCGCCACCATTCATAAGTTTTCATTTGACCTCATTGAACAAGATGGAAGTTTTCAAATGGCAGGGGCCAGCGATGAAACCAGTGCCGTGACCGTTGAACCAGATAACTCCCAGTTATACGTGTTAGGAGTTTACGACATCAGTTCCGTCCAAAAACTTAGCGATCGGCTGAAGTTTTCAGGTGACGATATTGGTATTGTCATTGGCGATATGGAGCTTTTTGATGATGCAGCCTGGACCGCAGGTTGGGTCAAAACCAGAAATACGTCCGATCCTAAGGACCGCGGCAGCTACTCGAACGTCACCTGCATAGTTACCACCCTGTAAAGTCGATATAAGTTCTTGATCTTTTTGACAGATTTTCATTATAGGTAATGTATACTGGCCCAAATTGGAACCTCCTCCGGCCCGGAATTTGAATTGCAAAGCCTTCTAATGGGCGGAGGAGAAATTGAACAAGAATAAATTTCACGCAACCAGAGTCAATGTCGTATTCATTTTCATATTAACAATCTGCATAACAGTTGGGAGCTTTAAAGCGTCAACTGCTTTGGCGGCTTCAAATCCCAATCCAAACAAACAAGCTGAGGATCAAGAAAGGGCAGAGAAGGTCATTGATCTTTTGGCGCTTCTTGAAAAGGCCGAGACCCCAGATGAAGTTTCTGGCGTGCTGCACATGCTAACCGCTTATCCCTATCACGAAGTGCTCATGGGGATCTTAAAGCAACTTGGACTTGAGCTTCGATCTGTGAAAAACATGAGACTAGGGGTCGTGAAGGAATATATCGAGGCCTTAGGGCTCATTGGTTCGGTTCATGAGGTCAGCCTTTTAGCAACAATCAAAGAAAATATTCTCAATCGTGCCCGAACGGAGATGTCAAGGCCCGTTGCTAGCGAAATTGAACAGGCCTTTGATGAAGCTTTTAGATCAATGGCTACTCGTACGCGTCGAGTAGTTCCGCTCATTGAAAAATCCAGCTCAGCCATTATCACCGATGTCCTGTTTAAAGAATACCTTATGGCTAACGCCAATCGTGGCAATAATTTCGAAAGAATACTCATCGCCGCGACCGAAATTCTAACTGACAAAGTTCGAATCACCCGGCGAAATCGAACAGAAACCGCCATCTACGGCCGTCAAGCAGAGGCTGAGAGAGTTTTGGATCTTCTCGTCCGATTAAAGGGTCGCAACCCCATGCTTGTTGGGCCCGCCGGCGTTGGAAAAACTTCGGTTGTTGAACTTTTGGCTCAAATGATTGTGGATGGAAAATACCCACAGACTGATGCGTTCAAAAGCCAACTTGAAAACGCAGAAATTATTGTGACAAGCCCTGCGGTATTATCATCGCTGGCACAGATTCCAACACCTGCAAACGAAGCTCGCGTTGTTGAAATATTTTTGGAAGCCATAGGCGATTTTGAAAAGTGGTACCGTGAGAAAAACAATGGTCGCACCAAACCCATCATTATCTATATCGATGAAATTCATACTTTGACGCAGGGTCAGGCCGAAGCACTTAAGCCGTTTTTGGATTCGGAGCAATCTGGCATTCGACTCATTGGCTCTTCGACTTCCAAGGAATATCGTTTGGCTTTCAAAAACAACGAAGCGATTCTGCGACGCTTTGAAGAAGTCGGTGTTGAAGAGTTTAATCCCACTCAAACCGCCGAACTTTTAAAGAAGAGTTGGATTCCAAAAATCACCGAGGCTTACAACGTGATCATCACAGAAGATGCGTTGGTGGCCGCCATACGAGTGGCCCCGTTTCTCAAGCCCGATAACGCTCGCCCCGATGGGCCATTTAAGGTGCTTCAAGATTTGGCCATTAGGTCTAATCGCTTAAACAAAGGGGCCCAGGCCATCATAACGGACACCGAAGTCTATGCTTTGGCCAAAGAAATCACTGGTCTCCCAGCTGATCCGCAAAATGGAAAGGCTTTTGATACTTACTTAAAAGAACTACGCGAAAAGCTAAACAGTCAGGTGGCAGGCCAGGAGCGAATGGTCAATCGCGTGATCGATCACTTCGGTCGTCTTTTGATGTCTGAATCTACAAAACCAAAGGTTTTAGTTCTGATGGGCGGAACCGGTGTTGGAAAAACCTTGATCGGAACAAAAATCGCCGAACAAGCCTACGGTAACCAAAATCGATTTTTTGAAATCGATGGCACCAAGTACATGAATGATTCGTTCTCACTAACGGATCTTCTTGGATCACCTCCAGGCTACGTTGGTTCTGAAAAAGGATCCGGAGCACTCATCGAGTGGCTTGATGATCCGGCCCGCGGAAAATTCGGCGGAGTCATTTTGATCAACGAAGCAGAAAAAATGAGCCCATCAGCACTTAAGCGTTTCATGGAGTTTTTCGATCGCGGTGTTATCACCGGAGGAGACGGAAAGGTCCGTCGCACGAATAAACACATGATTGTCCTAACTTCTAACCGTGGCTCGACATCTATTTTTCCAAGCGGAATTACATCATGGACCGAAGAAGAGATCGCTAAGCGCACTGAGGGCCTTACAAGCGAAGCGCTGAAACAGTATTTCACCCAATCTCAAGGGGCCAATGACAAGTTTATTTTGCCCCCCGAGCTTGTGGGACGAGTAGAAGAGTTTATCCTAGCCTCTCCAATTACAACATCAACGGCCGTTCAAGTCGGACGCGTCGCCGTTGAGTCATTTCGTAAAGATAACCTCGGCTTGCGCCTCAAATTAACTGTTTCTGAAGAACTGGTTAAGCACCTCGCTATCACGGGCTACAACTCTAAAGAGGGCGGACGAGTCATCGATCGACAAGTTCGCAACACTTTGGGCGATGCTCTTCAACAAGCGCGCGCCAAATGGGAATTGCCTAAGGACTCTGAACTTAGGTTTGAACTTGTTGACCACGGCCCGGGAAAGACCCCCGAAGTTCGAGTTGTTAGTCCGTCGGGAGAGGAACTAAGGATTGCAGCCCCTTATAAGGCTCCAGACAATCCATTGCACGATCCAGCTCTTGCGAAGAGGCTACAAACGCTGATCCCAAATATCAGCACGTATGTCATTGGCCAGGATGCAGCCGTGAGAAGTGCGGCGCAGTCCATCATTGCTCATAAAGGGGATGCTTCGAAGAAAAATCCTGTTTCCTTATTTGTCATTGGATCGACGGGAACCGGCAAGACTGAGCTCGGAAGAGGCATTGCCGCAGCCCTTTACGGTTCACCCGATCGTGCGGCTGTTATTCCTTTGGGCGCCGTTCATAGTGAAGCGGACCTGGGCAATATTTTTGGACCAAATGCAGGCTATTCAGGACACGATACGGTTTGGCTCTTTGAAGAGGCCCTTAAGAATAGCCCCGACGGAGGAGTTATCGTATTTGACGAAATCTCCAACATGGGAGGCACCGACAAGGCAAAAAAGGACGCCTTGATAAAGAAATTCTATAATCAAGTTGAAGAAGGAACATGGACATCCAGTGTAAACGGAAAGGTTTACGACCTTAGGAAATACGTATTTGTTTTCACTGGCAATGACAGCGATTCACTTTTCATGGGTATTTCTGACGATGATTCGCGAATGGCCGTCTGGAAGCGCCATAACTCTCGCGCTGGAGTTAGAGAGTTGCTGCGCGATTCAGGAGTGCCTGAGCCCTTCTTAGGCAGAATGTCCGATATTCTGCTCTATAAACCTGTTATTCGTGAAGATGCCATTCAGATTACAAAAAAGCTTTTGGACGCACAGATTGGTCGTTTTCAACAGCAACATGTTGGCCTTAGAATTTCGTATGACGAAGCCTTTCTAAAGCGATTTGCTGAAACGTTCTTCACGCAGGACCAAGGCGGACGCAGCTTGAGATCGGTCCTTGATGAACGCCTTGGCGCCGTCATTACCATGGCTCTTTTAGACATGGGTTATGATCCCGCGACCCTCAAAGGCACTGAACTGAAGTTGTCAATAAGTGACAATGTAGAAAAACGACCATTTGTTACAAGTCGCACTCCCGAGCGCCATGTGATCTTGAATGTGGCAATGTCTCAAATCGGATCACCGGTGAAGACAACATCTCAAGACCTGACAGAGTACGCTTCAGAGCGCGTTTTAATGACCTTGGAAGGCGCAAGAGGAGTTGCATTTCACGAAGCTGGCCATGCGCTTGTCAATGAACCTTCTATTACCGGGCAAAAGCTGGCTCACGTTACGATTATCGGAGGATCGCACCAGAAAATTAAATACTATGGGTACGCCCGATACGACCGCATCGAGGGTCACTACTCAAATCCCACCCGAGAATCCGTCATTGTGCAAATTGCCCAGCTTTACGGCGGAACAGTGGCTCAAACTATGGCGGGACACCCGAAAGACGCGGGATGGACGAATGATTATGAGCAAATTAGTCTCATTGCACGCCGCTATTTAACAGAGTGGGGCCTTGATAAGGAGCTTTTAGGAATTCAACTGGACAAAGAAGGGCGTCCACTTTTTGTGACTGAGGAACAACGCAAGTTGTATCAACAGAAGTTTGATGAGCTTTTGGCGGAAGGAGAAAAACTCGCCCGACAAGTAATTGAAAAGAACTGGCGCGTGATACGAATCGCCGCAGCTAACCTTCTTAAAAAAGGTTATATTACTGGTGATCAATTCGAGGCTATTGAACGGCAGGTTTCTGAGACCCAACCGAGGCAAGTGAAGCTTCGAGATGGAAAAGTAATAACACTTAAAAACTATGCTGATTTCATGGAGCGCGAGGCAGCAAAGCGCGCTGCAGCGCCAAAAATACCACCCAAGACAAAATTTTCGCCTTCAGCAAAGTGTGCGATGATTTTGGATATACTTGGTCAGTTGAAAAAACGGTAAACGTAAGATCCCATTGAAACCAAGATGATGAGCGTCAGACCCTGTTTTCTAAGCAGGGTCTGATATTTTTCTTCAAGCGCTCGAAGAGAATACTTGAAGATCAAAGTTCCAACCAAAACTCCCAAGAAGAGTTGTCCAAACTCTGAAGTTCCAAATAATTGATTTTGAAATTCACCCTGAAAGAAGAGTGAAACGGTTGACGCAAGAACAATGCTAACAAGACTTGTCGGCACGGCTTCGGACATTGGCAGCTTCCATAGAGACAAAAAAAGCGGAACCAACAAGACTCCACCGCCAAGTCCAGTGACCGTGGTTATGACTCCAACTAAAACTCCAGCAATAGTGTACCTAAAAAAAGAATGATTCCTATTAGCGGGACTCGGTTTAGATGACCTAATCCATAGACTCCACAAACTCCATGTGCCGACCGCCAGAAAAGCAACTAAGATCACCCAAGCCGGAAGTTGACTTTTAATTTGTCCCAATGGGGCGGCACTTAAGATTGAAAATAGTCCTACTGATAGCGCCATCGGTAAGTTGGCCTTTCGCCATTGAAAAGCAACTCCCACCACTGCGGCCACAAGTACAACCCACAGTGATAAGACGCTTGTATCATGCAAATTAGTTCCCAAATAATGCAAGATCAGGGGAACCGATATGAGAGCGCCTCCAGCTCCGGTACCCGAAAGCGCAAACCCCACTATAAAGCCAACAAAAATCCAAAAGCTCACTTAAAATTTTCCCTCAAAGACGCCTTGAGAAGTGCCGGGGCTGGCGCATCAAACGCTTCGGCCTCTCGAACAAAATCTTCGCGACTTTGAGTGAGGGAGACGTTTATTTGAAGCTGCTTTTTCCATGTAGAGGCGCGTCCCCCTTTGTGATCATGTCCCGGAAGCATTATTTGTTCTGATTTAATGGCACTCTTAAGTTTTTCCAAACTTTCAAAGTGGTCGGTAGCATTGCCTCCTGGCAAGTCATCTCGTCCGACATCTCCGTATAGCAATGTATCCCCACCAAAAATGTACGGACCCCACAAAACAGTTATCGAATCTGGAGTGTGACCAGGTGTTTGAAAAATCTTTATCGACCCTGCCTTTGAATTTAAAAGTGCATCGCTTTGGACTTTGAAATGGGCTCTTTGAGTGGGGCTGTTTTTGTGCATAACTAGCGGGGCTCCCAATTTTTGAGCGAGTTCCGGCGCACATGTAATATGATCCGCATGAGTATGCGTATCGATTACGGCAATCCAAGAATACCCTCGCAAGCTTTCGGCAATCTGCAGATAAGCCCTTAGGTCTTCTCGTTTGGGATCAATCACTACAACTTCCCTTGTTTCGACATTCCAAGCGACATAAGAAAGACACTCATCGCTTTTAACTTGCCGAACTTGCCAGGACTCATGTGGCAGCAATTCGCCTTGATCAATAAATTCTTTTAACTCCCTGATTTGACTCATTTGGACTCCTCTCCCGGGGGACAGTGTCCTGCATTCGGACTAGCTTGGCATAACTCTTGTTGAAGTCCCTCTACATTCTTATTCCATGGCGCTTTACCTAACAGCTCAGCCATCATACAAATGCCCGAAGCTCCCGCAAACATTAAACCTGCTCCGACAAATGCTGATAATCCATAAAATCCCGGGTGAAAATAAAAGCCGCCAGCAACTCCAATAACCACAAGAGATCCGGCAATGATTTGAACCTGTCGCATAATGGCCAAGTGCTTACCCTTAAATTTAACCGTGGGTAATCCATTAGCCTTCCATTTTTCGATTCCACCTTCATAAACCACGCAATCAAAACCCATTTTTTCAAGCTGATTTTTAGCCAGCTGGGCACGACGCCCACTGTGACACATGATGGTGACTTCTTTTCCTTTGAGTTGTTTCAACATTCCCGGAGCTTGATGGGCAAGTTGTGACAACGGAATATGAACCGCATCCGTCACATGCTCTGATTTGAATTCGTCTGACTCCCTGACATCGACAATAACTTTGTTCATTTTCTCTCCCTTATTCGCAAAAAATCTTATTTAGTGATTTCACAATTTTTATGATCTTAGGATCTGATACCCGGTAATGTATAAAACTACCCTCTCTTCGAGACTCCAAAAGTCCCTCAATTCTCATTCGAGTGAGAAATTGAGAAACTGCCGACTGGGATGCTTTACATTTTTCTTCTAGTTGCCCAACGGTCATTTCACCATCTGCTAACAAGCAAAGAATCATGAGTCTTTGAGGATGAGACATTAATTTTAATATCCTTGATGCCTCTTCTGATTTTTCTACCATTTGGTCCGCGATCATAATGACGACCTCCACTTCAAGATATTATGATATTATGTTTTCATAATGTCAAGCCGTGGGTACGAATTTAAAAACATTAGTGATTTCAGATAGATACTGACTATTGGGTGTTTGGCCATGAGATAACTAGTGATTTCTCAGCCACCTATTGGTGTCGATCCTTTGGGCTCGGCCTGTAACTTCTCGGCATTGTTATATGAGACTCAAATGGATATAAATTCCCACGAGTTAGAGAGAAAAATGAGAGGTCAAGGAATGACTAAATTAATCCTTTTTATGTCGGTCTTCGCAATAGCTCTTTTGGTCCCATTTCGGGGACAAGCGGCTGTGCCTATTGAAATGATTCAAGTCTTTTCGTGTACGGCTCAAACAAATAAGACCGAATTTAATATTATAGTCCTTCGTCACGTCAGCCGTGGGTTTTTTAGAATTTGGCAGGTAGAAAAATCTGAATCTGGCGCAGAACAGAATGCCATCTTTGAAGGACGCCTCGTCCCCCAAGAGTCTGTTCATGAACTTGCCAAGTTTCATGATTACCTCATCCAAAAATCTGAAGCCGATCCAGCATCGGTGAAGAATATTCAAACTTTTGAGTTCCAACCACCAGGGGAGCTTACTCCAAGTCTGTTAATGTTCTTTCAAAACGACTTAGGCGAGGGGCTTGGCGCGGTCTTGGTTTCCGGTCGCCATGGTGTTTTGAACTGCCGCCTCTAAGATTGCCTCCTACTGCTAGAAGTGTTAGTTTCTAACCGTCGTGAAATCCATTTTGACTTTGATGATTGACGCTGTCTTGGTGTGCCTTCTTCCGGCGCAATCTCACGGCCTCGTGACTATAAACCACACCGCATCTGTTGGCTTTTATCGCGACGAACTCCAAAAAGCTCACATCCCGATATTTTATACTTTCGGATATGAAGGAGTTCACTCCACGAATCTTGAGACTTCCTTAAGCCTCATCATGAGTCGGGACTTAGCCGAACCTAATTGGCGCGTCTTTCCGGCCCATGCCTATGTCATTGTTCCTCTCAATCAAGGTTTTGAGAATGCCTGGTTTAGAAGAAGTCGACTACAATTAGGAAGACAAGTATTGGCTCAGGGTTTTGATTTCGCCGTTCTTGATGGAGCTCAATCTCGCATCTATTGGTCCGCTAAGGGAAGCGCGCTCGTTTTTGCTGGTCAAACTAAGAATATGGATCTTTTTGAGACCAGTTCTTCACCAATCATTGGAGCTCAGCTTCAACAAGAGGTTTTTGGATACTTGCTCTCCGGAGGATATTCTCAGAGAGAAACCTTGCTTGATACGAAGATCATCGAGGGAAGTATTTTAAAAGCATTGAATGTGTTTTGGTCAGCCCCACAAATTTTAGTTAAGTCGCAGTGGAATACTTCTCAGTCTCAGCCTTCACAGGTACTCGAAGAATTAACATTTAATCCATTCGACGATCTGACCCTTTCTTTTTCACATTCTTACCGCACTCCTCGTCCAGCTGATAATGAGTGGAGAACTTTTTTGTTTAGAATCTTTTCTCAATCGCCCATGGAAACTCAGCAAGCGACCGTACAATTACGTTACTTTGAACCATTAGAAATTGATGGATTTGTACGGCAACTTCGATTTCGTGGCGGTCAAGAAAGTGAGATCGGAGTTCAACAAGAAGTCTCGGCCAGCTTACCTGTTTTTGATAAATTAGTTTTTACTGGTTATGTGGGGCATATGCGCGGCTTCGGTGGCTTCGCCCACGACTATGGTTTACAAAGTAAATATGATCTCTCCGATTGGACTCGGCTCCAAATTGAAGCAGCCTCAGTGCAATACGACAAAGTTAACGGGATGAGTTCGTGGGCCTACAATGTTCGAAGTGGACTAAACTTTCAGCTGACCCCAAACCTCACGGCCTTTGGGTGGCTAGAGGTTGAGCGCAATCATCGGTTTGAATTTGATGGAAAGGTCATGGCGCACCTTTCTTATTTTCAGTGAGCGATAAATGAAACTGACATTAAAGACATTTCTTATGATTTTGGTTTTTGCAGGCTCAGGGGCTGGTTTAGCACAATCCACTACATCTAAAAACTTGTCAAACACGCGCCCGCTCAAGGACATTTTCGATCACAAACGCCACAGTGAGAGCTTTAAGAAGATGTCCATTAGCTGCACCGATTGTCATACATTTTCGGTCAAAGCAGTCACCGGAGATCCGACCGCCAAGGGTGTTCCAGCGGGCTATTTGAAGCCTCAAAGCCAAGTCTGTCATCAATGCCACATGGCCAAAATCACCGTTCCAAGGCCAAATCAATGCACCCTTTGCCACACCAATGTGGGAGCACTCATGCCAAAGAGTCATGGAGCAGGTTGGAAAAGTCGCCACGGTCGGTTTGCTCAAACTGATCCTGACTCTTGCAAGGAATGTCACTCAGAAAACTCTTGCACCAAATGCCACTCGCAACGAGATGCCGCTCGCCCCAATGTTCATCGCCCAAGCTTTCGGTTTTCACATTCTGTCGAAGCTCGGTCTAATCCTCAGAGCTGTGTTGTGTGCCATTCTAATACGGCAACTTGCACTCAGTGCCACACCAAGGGGCTTAAATGATGAAAATAGCCTTTGTCGTTTTGCTCTTTCTAACTGCGACTGGCTGTCAAGTTTCTCGCCAAACGGAAGACTATAAATTGAGAACCATTTCCGACATCACTTTAACCCCAACAAATCATCAACATGGGTACGCCCGACGAGAATGCTTTCTGTGTCACAATCCAGCAAATATTCATCTTAATAATCGACTCAATAGCCCACTTTTTGATTTAGCCAAACCGCTCGTTGACCAATCGGGTGAGACCTCATGTGCTGGCTGCCATGGAAGCAATGGAGTCTCACAATGAAGGTGATGGTCGTTGGATTGTTTTTGATTGGTCAATTGGGTTTTGGATTAAACAAACTGGAAAGGTTAAATCCTCATGGACCAAAAAATGGCCCCATAAGCTCATCGTGCACGGTCTGTCACGTCACCATCAAGGGGAAGATTTCCCTTAAACCTCAAAGTACCCAGTCGTGCGTTCAATGTCATATCAACTCCCCTCATAGCGGAGCTTCTGAACATATGGGAAAGACCTATCAAGGTAACTCTATTACTTGTCTCACTTGTCACTCCGCACACACTGATGACTCAACAGTGCGTTCCGAACG
>JADLCR010000010.1 GCA_020847095.1 Oligoflexia bacterium
ACGGCAAGCTTCACCTTCGTGCCCACGCCATCGGTGCACGAAACTAATATGGGTTTTTTATATTTAGTGAGATCCAAGCGATACAGAGCCGCAAATCCACCAACTCCGCCCATCACACTTTTATGATTTCCCGTAGGCGCAAGCCGCTTTATCCAATCAACCAACCGGTCGCCGGCTTCAACGTCAACACCGCTAGATTTGTAGTCGATGGGGGCTGCCATGAATGGCCAAAGAAATAGCACTTAAATCATCGGATTGCATTGATTTTCCACTCAACGCGCCTCATTAGTTAAAGAGTTACTTTAACCTCCAATTTTTGCTCCATCGCCTTGCCATATGATTTGGAAACATACTAAATAGGTCCCATGCGTATTTTGGTTGTTGAAGACCAAAGGAAAATGGCCGGTTTTTTGAAAAAGGGGCTACAGGAAGCCGGATATCGAGTGGATTTGGCTCAAAGTGGCGCCGCGGCATCCTCATTTGTTGCTGACAACGACTATGACCTCATCGTTTTGGATGTCAATTTACCTGACTCTAGCGGATTCGACCTGGCCCGACAGTTCAAATCCGAAGGACTGACTTGCCCGATATTGCTTTTGACCGCACTCAATACAACCAAACACAAAGTCATGGGGCTTGATTCAGGAGGGGACGACTATCTGACTAAGCCTTTTGAATTTGAAGAGCTTCTTGCAAGGATCCGAGCACTCTTGCGCCGCCAAACTCCTCAGGGACAATCAACCTTACGTTACAAAGGATTAGAGCTCGATTTATTACGTCGAGAAGCTAAGCGCGATGGAGTCTCCATCATACTTACGTCAAAGGAATTTTCACTTCTCGAGTACTTTTTGAGAAATCCTGAACGCCCACTTTCTCGAACTCAAATATTAGAGCATGTTTGGGACACTCACGTCGACAATGAAAGTAACGTTGTCGATGTTTACATCAACATGCTGAGGAAAAAAATTGATGCGCCTTTTGAAAAAAAGCTCGTACATACCCAGGTAGGCTTTGGATACGTACTTAAGGACCTGACGTGTTCAAAACCATAGGCGCCCGACTTACTGGGCTCTTTACCGTACTTCTAACTAGCACTCTGTTATTATCAAGTGTCGTCGTCTACCGATTCTTTTTTGACACCTTACAAAGGGAGTTTGACAATAGCCTCTACAATTATGCAATTGATCTTGCTGAGGCCATTAACTTCGATCAGTTTGGAACTCTCGATATCAGTAGCGAGGATATTATCTACGAAGAAAGTAAAATTCTTCCGTTCTCACTGGGAAAGGCCTTAATTCAAATCTCAAATCTTCGTGGAGTTCCTCTCGCCCGTTCAAGGCAGCTCATAGAATCCCCTCTGCCATTTGCAGCCACTCAAAAGCCGCTCATCAACAGCCTTTTTAGAGAGGGACCTGAGGGACAAATCCTTGGATATCGGCTCATCACGATGCCCATTAGAAAGCCGTTATTAACTGAAGCCCTGATCCTACAAATTGCGGTTCCGAATCAATTCTATGAAGCCCAGCGCAAACAACTTCTAAGGCTCTTTTGGATTTTTATCCCACTTGTGACTATCCTTGCTGTTCTAGGGGGCATGTATTTCTCCAGGCGGGCGCTCCAACCAATGGCTCAAATAACCGCCAGGACTAAGTCCATTCAGCCCGATAACCTAAAGGCTCGCGTTCCCGTGCCCACGCAAAATGATGAGATTCAAGACTTAGCGACTACAATCAATGAACTTCTTGAGCGACTAGAAAGAACGTTCAATAGCCAAGAACAATTCATCGCTAATGTTAGTCATCAATTGAAAACGCCTTTGGCAATTATGAAAGGCGAGCTCGACGTCCTCAATATGCGCGGGACACCTGAGGCTGACCTCAGAGAGTTCGTCTCTAGCCTCCAGCAAGAACTGAGTACTCTTTCACGTACTGTTGAAAACCTTTTAATTCTCGCTCGAGTCGAGGCCGGCCTGGCATCATTGGCAATCTCAGAGTTTCGAATTGATGAAGTCATTGATTCTCAAATCAGCCGCATGAAGTCGTTAATTAAACAAAAAAATATCGTCACAAAGCTGACCTTTCTAAAAATAGACGAAAACGAGGACATCGACAAAACCCTGCAAATTAAGGGCGATCGAGATCTTATAGGTGAACTCATATTCAATATTTTAGAAAATGCCGTTAAGTACTCCCCCAATGGGTCTGAAATCACCATCGGGATAGACGCGAGCTCGACATCAGCCATCAAAATTGCGATCGCCGACGAAGGACCCGGAGTTGCACTAAAAGATCGGGAAATAATTTTTGAGCGTTTCTCTAGAGTCCCTTTGCAAGATGAAAAGGGATTCGGGCTTGGGCTCTACATTGCCTTTAGAATCGCAGTACTCCATGGAGGTAAGATTTCTCTAACTCCTCGAGTTCCCACAGGATCTTCGTTTGTTATAGATATTAAAAAGTTTTAATCCCGTTTTAATTTCATCTTAATGCTCCTTCGCTAGTCTGTTGCCATAGCGATTCACTGGAAATCGCAAACTCAAACTAACCCAGGAGGTAATATGAACAAGACGGTAATTAAAACTGTAGCGGCTGTTATTGGAACCATGATGGCCGTTTCTGCTGCAGGTATCGCTCAAGCAAGGGAGAAAAAGAAGCAAGTCCAAAATTCCCCGCAGCCAAAAGTAACGGCAACAGCAACCGCTACGGCTCAGCCCCCCAAAGCCCATTAATTTGTGTAACTAACTTACTCCCTCCTCTGCGTAGTTCGCGAGCTGCCCAGACGGGCAGCTCGCCTTTTATTTCCACCCATTGCTAATAAATTCCTGCCAAGTTAAATTCTAAGGTCATGACGAAAAAAATTTTGGTCCTGCGCATGTCTTCTATAGGAGATCTGCTTCATTGCTCGGCGGTTCCTAGGCACCTAAAAAATCACTTTCCCGACAGTGAGATTCATTGGCTTGTCAGATCGGATATGCGGCATTTGATCGAAGGATCCCCCCATATTTCAAAAATTTGGGCCCTAAATCGTGAATCGGGGTTTAGAGGGCTTCTCGAAATGGCTTTTACATTGAGAACTCAAAACTTCTCTCATATTTATGACGCCCACAACAATTTACGCTCCCACTTGATTCTCTTTTTTCTAAAAGCTCCCCATTTCATTCGTCGTTCAAAATATCGCCTGAAACGATTGGCTCTTTTTCTATTTAAGATCGATCTTTTCCCAAAACCTTACCGTTCCGTTGAAACTTATGTTTCACCGCTAATGAAATGGGGCATCAGTTACGATGGTCAAGGGCCCGAAATTCCGGTTTCCGCCACCGCTCGTCAAAAAGTTAAACCTTATCTTGATTCAAAACATCAGTGGATTGCCATTGCGCCGTCGACGGCGTGGCCGAAGAAGACTTGGCCTCTAAATCTATGGAAAGAGTTCTTGAGCCTTTGCCTTCAAAAAACTTCGTATCACTTCGTTATTCTTGGTGGTCCCAAAGATGATTTTTGCCAAGAGCTGGTGCTTGACCCCAGTCGCTGTCTCAATTTAGCCGGTCGACTTTCATTAAGTGAAAGTGCGGCTGCGCTGACCTTTTGTCGGACGATTGTTGCTGCCGATACGGGTCTGCTGCATATGGGCGAGGCCGAAGGTCTTGATGTGGTGGGAATCATGGGACCAACGCCCTTTGGCATGACCAACCGGGTGAACAGCATTAGTCTAAAATCTCATTTATGGTGCCAGCCTTGCTCTAAAGATGGACGGGGTCTGTGTTATAATTTTTCGTACCAAAAGTGTTTAAAGCTAATTTCACCAAGCCAGGTTTTTGAGGCCATGAACAAGGTCATCGGCAAATGAAATGGATCTATCGAAGCATCTTGTTTAGGCTCGTCTTATTTGCGTTCAAAGCGCTTGCCTATTTAAACAAGAAAGTTCGCGAAGGCCTTGAAGCCCGAGCGTCGGCGCCGTGGAGGCTTGCGCCCCCTGGGGCTACACCGCTTCCCTGGTACTGGTTTCATGTTTCCAGTGGCGAATTCGAATACGCCAAACCGGTCATTCGAATGTTGAAGAGCGCTCGCCCCTGTCGAGTGGTCGTAACTTATTTTTCACCAAGTGTTGTTCCAAGTCTTATCAAGTTCAAAGAAGTCGACCACTTCTTACCAACTCCTTGGGATCGACCAAAAGATTGGAACGATTTTCTTAAAGCTTTTAATCCTGAATGCCTCGCCATTGCGCGCACCGACGTTTGGCCCGAAATGATTTGGTCAGCGAAGGCATTTGGGGTTCCGACGGTATTGTTTTCAGCAACGCTCCCCGAACACAGTCCCAGAGTTTCAAATTTTTTGAGCCGTCTTTTTTATGGTTCTTTTATTGGCCTGATAGACGAAATTCTTTGTGTCAGCGCCGCTGATGAACTTCAATTTCGAAGGTATCGCCTTAAGGGCCAAATCACGGTCAGTGGGGATACGCGCTTCGATCAGGTCAAAACGAGACTGGCTGAAAACCGACCCTTGTTAAATTTGGGCTCCATCGATCCTTTCAATACTTTTATTTATGGAAGCACTTGGGAAGAAGATGAGCTGCAAATACTGGGGAGCATTCATTTACTCAACGACCTAAAAAAATCAGTGATCTTAGTTCCACACGAGCCCACACCGGCCCATATAGAAAAGCTACTGAGCCGACTCAAGGATCACGGAGTTAAAACAAGCCTGTATAGCAAAACCACTCAGTGGACTGGTGAAGGGGTTTTAATTGTCGACGTCACCGGAATTCTTGCCGACCTTTACACCAAATCTCACGTCGCTTTTGTCGGCGGTTCATTTAAAAAATCCGTTCACAGTGTCATGGAGCCGGCCGCCGCCGGAAACGTCGTGTTCTTTGGTCCGTTTTTTCATAATAATCGTGAGGCCGAAAGACTTGTCGCCTTGGGGTTTGCGTTTGAAGTTTACGACTCAGCATCGGCCGTTGAATTTGTAAAGGCTATGAATAATTTAAGTCGCGAACAAAAATTGAAAAGGAAAAATGCCATCACCGAATTTGTGAATTCTCAAACTGGCGCTAGCCGCGTCGCCGTAAACACGATCTTGAAACTCTCTCAGAAAACGTAACCAAGACTTAAAAGAGCATCTGCCTCATAAATCATTGGAGAAGCAATGAGCAGCGCTCCTGCCCGGATTTCCGCGTTCAAAAATAAAGACGCTCCTAACGGGAAGTTCGCGCCGATGGCCCCAAACGCATACATGAAACTTGGCAATTCAGAGCCTTGCAGCGTGATTTCATTAAACCCGCCGTACTTAAGAGTTCCGCTGATAGCCTTGTCGTATTGGATACCCCCGCCCCACCACCAAGACGATTGAAAACTGGGGTACATTTTTAGAACTCCGCCAATTCCCAAAAACTGCTGCTTCAAAAAGGTGTCCGTGTCTTGATTTGGTATCGCGGTCAGCGCGTATTTCGACGTTCCCGTGAGCGAAACATTCTTGTAATGAACATTGGCACTTAGACTTGTTTGGCTTCCCAGAGGGAAATCATAGCTCAATCCGAATATATAGCTTATGCCGCTCATCGCTGAAATGCTTGAATTTCCATCGGCAGAGGTCCGCGTACGACCGCCTTGGTACTGAAAATTCCCACCGGCCGTAAGCGCAATCATATTCTTATCCTGAACAGTCTTAATCTTTCGCTTGGATCGTTTGATGACCTTCGCCCCTTGCCCTCGGCCAGCTCCGGGCCGCAAATCAGAATTTTTTACATACCCAATACGACGGCGCTTTCCTTCAACAAGAAGCACCTTTTTGTACCTCGGAGGCGACTTAGAGCTAACTGGCACCACATCACCTCGAAATAACGTTGAAATGATCTCGGCGTCTTCTTGAGGCTGAGCGTAAACAGGAACTTCGTTGACCTCGATTTGAAGATCATCGGCCTGGGCCAATTGGCCTAGGCTTAAGATCAAAGAAAGGCTTACCCAAAACACAGATGTTTTTAGCCGGTCCATGATCCTATTAGACCGCATGTTTTCTTGACTTTTCAAGGACTTAAGAATAACTAATCCATCTTTTGAGGAAAATTGTGGCAGCGCATAACTTAATCTATAAATTTCATGAAATTCCCAGTGCGGGCCTCAGTGTTTCTTATTCCCAATCCTCGGGTGAACTCAACAAGGTTTTGTTTGATTTATTGGGTGATTTCCCTGTTTACCAGGCTCAACTCGATATTCAAGGTACCGAAAAATCCGTGCAGGTTAAAGGCAGCGTGGCTGGCGAATTAAGACAGATTTGTTCGCGCTGTGCTGAGGAATTTTGCATCCCCTTTCAAAAGAAATTCACCACGGCCTACCAGCTCGGAAACGACCTTTCCGAACTCAACGGCGCGATCGATGCCACCGAAGGCACTTTTGAAGTGGAATTTGTTGAACAACCCGAAGTCAACTTAGGTGATGCGCTTCATGAGCAAATCGCCCTAGAAATACCCTTTCAGCCCGTCTGCAAAGAGACCTGCAAGGGATTATGTATGCAGTGCGGCAAAAACTTAAACGAAACCACTTGCCAATGCCGTTCAATTGAAGGATTTAAACACGAGTCACCTTTTGAAAAGCTAAAGGCACTTAAAGGAGAATGATCCATGGGCGTTCCAGCGGATAAAACAACCAAGTCAAAAAGAAACAAGCGACGCAGTCACTTAGCACTCACAAGACCAGGAACAGCAACTTGCCCTCAATGTGGTGAGCTTAAAGTTCCTCATCGCGTTTGCACTTGCGGCTATTACAAAGGAAAAGAAATCCTTCCTTCAAAACTCAACTAATGTGATCAGCCCTTGAAAATATCAGTTGATGCCTACGGGGGCGATCACGCTCCTGAGGTCAACATTCGCGGTGCCCTTGATTTTTTAAACCAATCCCAGTGCCATGTGCTGCTGACAGGCAACGAGGCCGAGCTTAAATCCCTTGTTGGCAAGGGACACCCTCGTCTCACGATCGTCGATGCCCCAGAAAAAATTGATATGGCCGAAAAAGCCAGTCCTCAACTGCGCACGAGAAAGAACACTTCTATGTATCGATGCGTAGATTTGGTGGTTCAAAAAGAGGCTCAGGCGTGCTTATCAGCGGGCTCTTCGGCAGCATTTATGGCTTTAAGTGTGCTTTTGCTTAAGCGCCTCGGCCAAGTAGAAAGGCCTGCGCTCATTACGCCCATTCCAACTATTAAAGACTACCCCACCTACTGCCTCGATATGGGTGCGAATGTGGACTGCAAACCCCTCCACTTGGTTCATTTTGCTTTAATGGGCCATTGCTACACGCAAATCATTAGAGGTATCACGCGACCTCGTTTAGCCGTATTGAGCAACGGTGAAGAAGAATCCAAAGGCAACGATCTCACTCGCGAAACCCACGAGATTCTCAAGAGCCTGCCGGGAATCAACTACGCCGGGTATTGTGAAGGCCGTGATATTTTTACCGGTGACTTCGATGTGGTTGTAAGCGATGGTTTCGTCGGAAATGTGGTTCTCAAAACGGCCGAAGGGTTAAGCGAAGCGCTTATGAATCTTTTGAAACAATCATTTACGTCTTCCACCCTGGGTAAAATTGGATTTCTGCTGGCGCGATCAAATTTAAGATCACTCAAAACAAAGCTGGATTATGCGCAATACGGCGCCGCTCCTTTATTGGGAGTTGGTGGTTTGAGTTTGATTTGTCATGGTCGATCTTCGGCCGAAGCAATCAAGAACGGCCTTCGCACTGCCGAGAAAGCACTTCATGAGGGGCTTGTTCATAAAATGTCCGATAAGCTCGAAGAATCGACTCAATGGATGCATAGCCATCTTCATCATGGCTTCCTCGGGGGAGCACCGAAGTGAATTTGCGCACACAAATTTTAGGCGTTGGCCATTACCTTCCAGAAAAGCGCCTGACAAATGCTGATTTAGAAAAAATGGTGGAAACCAACGACCAATGGATTGTGGAGCGCACGGGCATCCGGGAAAGGCGAATCGCGCCTCCCGAACATGCAACAAGTGATCTTGCGACCATAGCCGCCACTCGCGCGCTCTCAAGTGCTGGAGTGAGTCCTCAAGATCTTGATATGATTATCTTGGCAACGGCAAGCGGTGATCACATCATGCCCGCACCGGCCTGTTTGGTCCAAGCCAGAATCGGCGCCACAAACTGTGTGGCGTTTGATCTCAGCGCCGCTTGCTCAGGATTTGTTTTTGCAGCCAGTGTGGCCGATAAATATATTAAATCAGGAACGCACAAGCGGATCTTGGTGATTGGAGCCGAAACCCTTTCCCGTATCGTCAATTGGAAGGATCGAGAAACTTGCATACTGTTTGGTGATGGTGCTGGAGCAGCCGTCTTGGGACCGGCCCAAACAGATTCAAAATCTGAAATTCTTTCTGAGTTCTTATTGGCCGATGGCACATTAAGCGACCTCTTGACCAATCGCGCCGGCGGTTCTCGACTCCCTCTCACCCATGACTTGTTAGATCAAGGGGCCCACTTGGTCACAATGAAAGGGCGAGATATTTTCAAGAATGCCGTCAGAACAATGAGTAAATGCGCCTCTCACTGCCTTGAGAAAGCGTCGATGACCCTAGACGATGTGCATTGGATTATTCCTCATCAGGCCAACCAGCGCATTATTGAAGCCGTCGCTAAGCAAATGGATATTCCGCGAGAAAAAATCATCATGAACCTTGAACGCACCGGAAATACTAGCGCCGCGAGCGTTCCTGTGGCTCTTTCAGAGGCATTAGAAAATAAAATAATTAAGCGCGGTGATGTCATACTCATCACCGTTTTTGGAGCAGGCTTAACATCGGGGGCCTTACTCCTGAGGTACTAAGACATGAGCGTACAATTTTGTGCCGTTTTCCCAGGCCAAGGAAGTCAACATCCCGGAATGGGAAAAGAGATTTACGACAACTTCAATTCAGCCAAGCGCATTTACGAAGAAGCTTCAGATGCCATCAAGCTTGACCTCAAACGGCTTTGCTTCGAAGGCTCCGAGGCCGATCTGCGACTTACGGCGAATACTCAACCGGCCCTTTTGGTCACAAGCCTTGCGGCCTGGCGAGTTTTTTGCGATGAGACGGCATTTCGACCGGTGGTCGCCATGGGACACTCGCTTGGCGAGTACACCGCCCTTTGCGCCGCCCAGGCTCTTCCTTTAAGTTTTGCCGTTCAAGCGGTAAGGCTTCGAGGACAAGCCATGCAAGAGGCCGTTCCCGTAGGGACCGGCGCCATGATGGCGGTACTTGGAATGGATGACGAAGCCGTAACGCGCGCCGTAAGCGATTTATTACACCGGGCCCAAACCGAAGCAGGCCTGCGGGGTAGCGTTTTGGAAGCCGCAAATTTTAATTGCCCCGGCCAAGTTGCTTTGAGCGGTCACAGCAATGCACTGGAATTTTTCAAAACTCATTTGGTTCCGTCTAATTATGGTGCTTCTAAGACAAAAATGATTCCGCTTGCGGTGAGCGCTCCTTTTCATAGCTCGCTTATGAGGCCCGCAGCAGAAAAGCTTAAACCCTTTTTAGAAAAGATCCCCTGGACTGATGTTTTTGACTTCGACATCGTACACAATGTAAACGGCCAAAAAAATAGAAGTTCCACTCACGTCGTTGATCTTTTGTATCAACAAATGACAAAACCCGTTCTTTGGACTTCTTCGGTTCGTCATTGCCTTCAAAATGTTTTTGTAGAATTTGGTGCGGGACGTGTTTTGTCTGGTCTAATTAAAAAGACATTACCCGAACCAACAACTTTAAACGTCGACACCGTCGAAAACCTAAAAGCCACCCAACAAAAGCTTGAGGAGCTCAGCTCATGAACCTTGATTTCAAAAATAAGAATGTTTTGGTGACCGGTGCGAGTCGCGGAATTGGAAGCTCCATTGCATTTGCGTTTGCCCAAGCGGGCGCTCGCATTGCCCTTAACTACGCTTCGAGTGACGAACGAGCCCAAGAAGTCTTAAAGACTCTCCCCGGATCAGGGCATGGTCTGTATAAGTTCGATGTGGCCCAAGCGGACCAAGTTGAAGGGGGAATAGAGAAAATTCTCAAAGATTTTGGTTCGCTGCAAGTCGTCGTGAATAATGCTGGAATCACCAGAGACCAAATCTTACTTCGCATGAAAGAAGACGACTGGGATCAAGTCATGCAAACAAACCTTAAAAGCGTGTTTTTAGTGACCCGACTTGCGGTTAAGAGCATGCTTAAAGCGCGGCACGGTTCAATCATCAATGTTTCTAGTATTATCGGACAAACCGGACAGGCCGGGCAAAGTAATTACGCAGCTGCTAAGGCTGGAATTATTGCCTTTACGAAATCTATTGCCTTAGAGGTAGCTTCCCGCTCCATTAGAATCAATTGTATTGCCCCTGGATTTATTGAGACAGATATGACAAAGTCCCTTTCCGAGGACGTGCGTAAGGGGATTTTGGATCGAGTTCCCATGGGATCCATGGGTAAGCCCGAGGATATCGCGGGCGGTTGTTTATTCTTAGCATCTCCCCTTGCAAGTTATATCACCGGTCACACACTTGATGTGAACGGTGGTTTATTGATGAATTGAAAACAGGAGGACTCATGAACGTCGAATCGAAAGTTAAAAATATTATTGTTGAACAATTGGGTGTTGAGCCCGATCGCGTAAAAGCTGAAGCATCATTTATTGATGACCTCGGCGCGGACAGCCTTGATATTGTTGAGCTGGTTATGGCTATGGAAGAAGAGTTTGATCTCGAAATTCCTGATGAAGCGGCAGAAAAACTTCGCACCGTTGGCGACGTAACCAAGTACTTGCAATCAAAAGGCAAAGCCTAAGTAGTAAAATGGCACACCAACGTCGCGTCGTGGTGACAGGGGTGGGCATCATTTCCCCCCTTGGTCTTACCGCGAAAGAAACTTGGAGCAATTGTCTCTCTGGGAAATCCGGTATCTCGGCGGTCACACGCTTTGATACCTCCCAGTATGAGGCCCGTATTGCCGGAGAAGTTAAGGGCTTTCAGCCTGATCAATTCATTCACAAAAAAGAACAAAAGAAGATGGACCTATTCATTCAGTACGGAATGGCCGCAGCGGCGGAAGCCATGCAAGATTCCGGTTTTCAAATCACTGATGAGAATGCGTCCAAAGTTGGCGTTGTGGTTTCTGCCGGAATGGGCGGACTCCCTGGAATTGAAACGACATACGACACATTGAGAGAACGCGGACCGGGACGAGTCACACCATTTTTTATTCCCATGGTTATCGCCAATCTTGCTTCAGGCCAAATTGCCATCAAGTATGGAGCCAAAGGTCCCAATCTTTGCGTCACATCGGCATGTAGCACGGGCGCTCATTCCATAGGCGAAGGCATGAGGTATATTCAAGATGGAATTTGTGACGCCGTCATCGCCGGTGGAGCTGAGTCAACCATTTGCCACCTAGCACTAGCTGGGTTTTCTTCGATGAAAGCGTTGAGTACACGAAATGACGCCCCCGAAAAAGCCAGTCGCCCCTGGGATAAAGACCGCGACGGTTTTGTACTGGGTGAAGGCTCCGGAGTGCTCATCTTAGAAGAACTTGAATCGGCACAGAAACGTGGAGCAAGAATCTACTGTGAACTGGTCGGCTATGGACTAAACTGCGATGCCTATCATATGACAAATCCATCAGAAGGTGGCATTGGCGCCTCTGACTGCATGAACATGGCCTTATCGCGAGGAAAAGTTTCCATCGACGAAATTGACTACATTAATGCTCATGGAACCAGCACTTCTGCCGGTGACATTGCCGAAACCATGGCGGTCAAAAGAACTTTTGGAGACCGTGCCAACAAGGTTTGGATTAGCAGCACAAAAAGCATGATGGGTCATTTGCTAGGAGCGGCAGGCGCCGTTGAAGCAGCCCTCTGTGTTTTAAGCTTAAGAGACAACGCTGTTCCTCCTACAATTAATCTAGATCAGCCAAGTCCTGAGTGTGATTTAGATTACGTTCCCCACCAGGCCCGAGAAAAGCGACTTAACGCCGTTCTCACCAATAGCTTTGGCTTTGGCGGGACTAACGCCAGTCTGATTTTTAAGAGGCTTTCATGACAAAGGTTCTCATTGCCTCTGATCACGCCGGCCTCGTCCTTAAAGAGTTTTTGAAATCTCAAGCGGCCCTTTTGAATATAGAATTCGTTGATCTTGGCACCCACGCCGACACGTCTGTTGACTATCCTGATTTTGCGACTTTGCTTTGCAAAGAGTTGCTTGGCGGTAAAGCCAGTCTCGGTGTCTTGGTTTGCGGAAGCGGCCAAGGCATGGCTATGAGAGCAAATCGATTTAAAGGAATCCGAGCGGCACTGGCTTGGGATGAAACGGTGGCAAGACTTTCTCGCGAACATAATAATTCCAATGTTCTTTGCCTTGGCTCTCGGCTAATCCCCAATGGATTGGCCGTTAATATTTTAAAAAGCTGGCTTAACACCTCGTTTGCCGGCGGCCGCCATCAAGGACGCGTTGAAAAACTCGATTGCTAAAAAAAGGAGCAACTCAGTTGAGCTACCTGAAAGAAAAAGATCCTGAAATTTTCAATTCCATCCAGTTAGAAACAAAAAGGCAAAAAGAAGGCCTGGAAATGATTGCCAGTGAAAACTACGTTTCACCAGGCGTCCTTGAAGCTCAAGGAAGCATCCTGACGAATAAGTACGCTGAAGGATATCCGGGAAAGAGATATTATGGCGGGTGCGAATTCGTCGACCAAGTTGAGCAACTGGCTATCGATCGAGCTAAAAAGCTCTTCGGCTGTACACACGCTAACGTGCAACCTCACTCCGGTTCGCAAGCCAATATGGCCGTGCTCCTTGCGGAGCTCAAGCCAGGCGATGTTTTGATGGGCCAAGATTTATCTCACGGAGGCCATCTCACCCACGGCAGTCCCGTCAATTTTAGCGGAAGCCTTTTTAAAGCCGTTCATTATGGCGTGAGTCCAAAAGATAAGCG
>JADLCR010000011.1 GCA_020847095.1 Oligoflexia bacterium
AGCATATTGAACGTCAAGCTCTTCTTTCGCGTCACCAATTTCTGGATTGTTTGAGTAAATCTCCATTGCGTTTTTTGATAGGGAGATAGTGATTCCCTTGCTCTTTTGGTTTGAAAGTAGCGAAACTCTTCTCAAGCTCGAAAGCAATCCCTCACGCGATACTCCAACACGCCGTTGAAGCCGCTGCGGAATCAATTGTTGATAATTTGGGTATTTTCCATCGATAAGTCTGATGAGTAAAACAGTGTTGTCCCGACGAACAACGAGATGGCTTCCTTCAAAGCCCATTTCCACTCCAGAATCCCCACCTTCAAGAATTTTGCGCAACTCAAATAAGCCCTTCTTGGGGATAATAACTCCTTCAGCTTTTTTGAGATTAAGTGGGATTTCTAATTGTTTGTCGATCAATGAAAGCCGATGGCCGTCAGTTGCCACCATTCGAAAACTTGCGCCCTTATCAGTTGGCACTCTCTCAAAATAGACGCCATTCAAATGATAACGAGTTTCATCATTACTTACGGAGTAAATCGTTTTCTCGATCATGTCGAGTAAAACGGGAGATTGAACTTTGAGTAGTTCTTTGGGTTCGTCATTTGGAAATGCAGGAAATTCTTCAGCCGGCGAACAAACAATATTAAAAACAGCTTTTTCGTTTTTAATTTCTAACCAATTGTTGTTCTTTTTTGAAAGATGAACAGTTGATTCACCGAGTTCTTTAGCTAAATCAAAAAGGCTTTTAGCGCTAACGGCCACTTTTCCTTCGGTTTCAATTTTTGCCGGGCAGTGATCTTTGATGCTCACTTCTAAGTCAGTTGCGAAAATCGTGAGCTTTCCACTGTCTGCAACAAGAAGCGCATTCGATAAGATGGGCATCGTATTGCGCTTCTCAATGATGTTCTGAGTCTTTTGTAAGAGATTGAGTAAATCGTTTCTCTCAATTTGAATTTTCATATGTTCCCACCTTATTACATCTATTCTTTATTATTAAATACTTAGTAGTTGGTAGTAGTACCTGTGGATAACTCTAATGTCTTGTAAGTCCTTGAAATCCCGAAAAGTATCCACAAAATTCGATTCGGGATTACATTTATATTTTTGAGCCATTTCTCCACAACTCGGGACCCTTGAGATTTCCACAAATTCTTGTTCACAAGGTTTTTCACAACTCACAATCCTGTCCACTGTGAATTGTTGATATTATTCTCTAACCTATTAACTTCACTTCTAAAATCCAAATCGTCTTGAATCAGAGTTCCAACTTTTTCTTCGGCATGCATCACCGTGGTGTGGTCACGGTTTCCAAATGCACGCCCAATATCCACATAGCCTGCGCCTAAAATCTTTCGAGCCAGGTACATGGCAATCTGCCGTGGTCGAACAACAGTCTTAACGCGAGTTTCAGATTTAAGGTCACGGGACGACAACCCAAAGTGCTCCGCCACATGCTTAATCAGCTCATCCATCGTTAAACCTGCTTTTTGCTGTTCAATGGTGGCCGAGAAAACGTCTCTTGCGAGCTCTACGGTAATGGGTACGCCGCGCAATTCAGAATAGATTTTCAATGTGGATAAGTTTCCTTCAAGCTCTCTGACGCTTCGTTTTGAAATTTGAGCAATCAATGAAACCACTTCGTCAGGTACGGATATTCCCGCTCGCTCCGCTTTGTAACGAAGGATAGCCATGCGAGTCTCCAAATCCGGAGGTTGAATATCCGCGGTTAGTCCCCATTCAAGACGGGTTCGTATGCGGTCTTCAAGGCCATCCATTTCTTTGGGAAGCTTGTCACTGGCCACAATAACTTGCTTACCGGCCTCATAAAATGCATTGAAAGTGTGGAAAAACTCCTCTTGCGTACTATTGGTTCTGGCGATGACGTGGATATCATCCACAATCAGAAGGTCATACATTTCTCTGTAATGTTGATGGAACTTATCCATTTGTTTTCGGCGAATACCCATGACCACATCATTAAGAAACCGCTCCCCAGAGACGTAACAAATTCTCATATGGGGATACTTTTCTTTAACGGCATTGCCAACCGCATTGAGTAAGTGGGTCTTTCCGGTTCCGGAAGGCCCACAAATGAACACGGGATTGGCTCCTTTACCGGGCTTTTCCGAAATTGAATGGCAGGCCGCGTGGGCAAACTCGTTACCGGGACCAACGACAAACGATCCAAACGTATATTGAGGGTTTAGTACATCACGTCGGGGGGCCGTCTCTTCACCTCCCTGGGAGGCTGGAGCCTGAGCGATGGCATTGCCACGGGCTTCTTCAATGGTGACTGCTTTTGGAGCATCTACCTGTTTTTCTTCAGTTTTTTGGCAAATAACGAGCTCAATTTGTAGCGGCCCAGGAAACTCCGTTGAAACGGCTTTCTCTAAACAGGTCATGAAATTATTGGATATCCAGTCTTTGTAAAAGGGGCCGGGAACACCAATGCGCAAGATTTTGCCCAAAGCACCGTCTTCAACGCCTTCTAATGAAGTGCTTTCAAGCCAAGTCTTATATTGGCGCTCATTGGTTGTTTCTCGCAGAACGGTGTGAACCCTCTGCCATATGCTTAATTGATTCACTGACAAAGCCCCTCTTCTTTGATCAGAACCGTTCACAGCTAACAGAAATGTGGATAACTTTCAACATATTGACAACTCTTTGGCGGATATGTTTAAGTTCTCGAACTTTCGCAACTTTTCGGTGCTTTTGAGTACCTTATTCATGTCGTAAAGAGGAAGTGAAGTCATGAAACGAACATATCAACCTAGCCGTCGAAAAAGATCACGTACTCACGGGTTTTTAAAACGCATGTCCACGCAAGATGGTCGCCAAGTTTTAAGCCGCCGCAGAGCAAAAGGCCGCAAGAGACTGGTACCAACGATTGGCTCCAAGTAAGAAACTTCAAATCATTAAGAGTCGTCGGGATTTTTTGTTGAGCTTTAAAGGACGAAAAGTTCCGGGACGATCCGTTTCATTGTATTTGCGAGAAAACGGACTGAAGACACATAGGCTTGGAATTACGGCCCCGGGAAAATTGGGAAATGCCGTAGTCAGAAATCGATTAAAGCGATGGTGTCGTGAAATTGCACGACAGGAACTGAATGAAATAAAAACTGATTCGGGAACGGATTTTCATTTTTTGATTTCTAGACCCGTTGATGAGTTTGAAGAGTTTCGGAGAACGCTAGTTGGATTACTTAAAAAAGCTATCTAAGTTGCCCACAATCATAGCACTGGTTTTGATTCAAGCTTATCGCTTGACCCTTTCACCACTGTTTGGCGGGCGATGTCGATTTACGCCGACTTGTTCTAACTACGCGTTAGAAGCTTTCAAGTCACATGGATTTGGTGTGGCCCTTTGGATGTCATTAAAAAGGTTAAGTCAATGTCACCCGTTCTCAGGAAAATTTGGTTTTGACCCTGTTCTCACAAATCAGAAAGACCGGTGCTAAGTGGAAAATCGTGGTTTCGAGGGAAAGTCATTAATTGCCATCGCTTTGTGCCTGTTTGTTTGGTGGGCGTGGCAAAGACATCTGGAGCAAAAGTATCCACGACCAAAAGCGCCAGTTGCAGACGCAGCGGCGAAGCAGGTTGAAACCGGAAAAACCGAAGTGGCAAATGCTCCAGCAAGCGCTCCGGCATCAGCGGCGCAAGCAAGTGCTCTTAGCCCAGCGGTCTTAAGCGCGCCTAAAGATCAGATAGGTGAAAAATACTCGTATGAAAACAGCTTTTGGAAAGTCACTTTGTCTCCGAGCGGGGCTAGAGTTTCAGAAGTTGAGATCAAAACGTTTTTGTCTCCAACGGGTGAGTCATTGAAGATTTTAAACTTCACCGAGCCCGGCGGTCTTATGACTCCGGTTGCTGTAGATGGAGAAGGGCAAGACACCCGTTATTTGAATTACAAACTTGTTTCGCGAACCGAGAACAAATTTGTTTTCGAAACAAAAATTAAGGGGCTCCAGATTCAAAAGACGTTTGTGTTTAGACCGGATAACTACGGGCTATCCCTGGAACTTACGTTTTCTGGAAATACGCAAATTGTAAAATCCTTTGCTGTTGAATTGGGCACGGACCCAATCAAAAAGCCCACGGCCGATCAAGCTCTATCGTTTTTAGTGCCAGGTGGGATCGGTGAGTATAAAGAAGCTTACTTTAATACGACAGACTCAAAAGACCATCGAGAGATGTTGACCACCGACGATTATGAAAAGAAAACCTACAACTTGTCGGGAATGGCGGCTTTGGGAAGTCGTTATTTTACCAACGTCATGGTTAATCGATCCGATGTTGTCCCCTCTGGAGAAGCAGCTCGAGAAGGGGGCTTTGATTTAGTTCGATTGGTTTATCCCGTCGTCCCTGGGGCCGCTCAAATTCGATTTAATTTGGATTATTTTGGAGGACCTAAAGTTTTTAAGGACCTCAAAAGATTTGATGCCTCTTTGACCAAGGTTGTTGATTTCGGAATGTTTTCTTTTATCGCCATTCCGCTTTTAGACGTCATGAAATGGTTTTATGGGATTATCAAAAACTGGGGCGTGGCCATTATCCTGCTTACGATTCTCGTGCGCTTGATCACTCTGCCGTTTACTCTTGCTTCATATAAATCAATGAAGGGCATGCAGAAAATCCAACCGGAGATTAAACGGCTTCAAGAAGTTTATAAAAACGACACTCAAAAGTTAAACGCTGAAATGATGAAGTTGATGCGGGATAATAAGGTTAATCCCATGGGCGGTTGTTTGCCCATGCTGTTACAGCTTCCAATATTCTTTGCCCTCTATCAGGTTCTTCAAAACTCCATTGAGCTTTATCGTGCACCGTTCATTTTTTGGATTGCGGATTTGAGTCAAAAAGATCCGTATTTTGTTTTGCCGGTTTTGATGGGTATCGCCATGTTTATGCAGCAAAAGCTTACACCTACGACATTAGATCCTGCGCAAGCACGGATTATGTTGTTCATGCCCATTTTATTTACGTTTTTAATGGTGAGTCTGCCTAGCGGGCTTACCCTGTATATTTTCGTAAGTACACTTTTTGGAATTCTCCAACAAGTTTACATTTTGTCTGATAAGAAAACAGAAAGCACGGCAGTGGTTCGCCGAGCGTAAGAAAGGGAGTTATTATGGCCAACTTTTTCAGTCGTCTTTTTGGGAAAAAAGACGCGGCTGCAACAAATGCGGAAGAAGCACTTCGATTGGCTCTTGACGGAGTTATTGAAAAGGGCGCGTTTGACGTGACCTATTCATTAGAGGCTACCGATGAAGGGTTTAAAGTAGATTTTTCTGGCCCCGATTCGGGCGCTTTTACCGGTAAAGATGGCGTGTTGCTTGACGCATTTCAGATATTTTTGAAACGAATCGTTCAGCACAAGTTTCCTGGTCAACCGTCAGAAATTGCGGTGGATTGCGATGGATACATGGAAGACTCAGCCCAAGAGCTGCAAGATCTCGCAGAAAGGCTTAAGGGACTAGTTCTTCAAAAAGGACAGCCGGCTTACGTTCGTGCCCTTGCACCACGCGATAGAAAAGTTGTGCATCGTTATTTAGCTCAAGACGAGCGAGTTAAATCACAGAGTATTGGTGAGGGCTTTGCTAAGAAGATCAAGATCTCTCTGGCAAAAAATGGCCCCAATCGTGGGCAAACTGACGAAGACATTGAGTCTTTGTAATTTGTCATGATTGGAAACACTGACACCATTGCGGCTGTCGCAACAGCGCGGGGTCAGGGAGCTCTTTCTATTGTTCGCGTTTCAGGAACACTTACCGAGACTATTATACGTAAATGTTTTGAAACTAAGGCGGACCAGTTTGAAAGTCATCGCGCGTATCACGGGTATTGGAAAGACCCCTTAACAAACAAGCCAATTGATGAAGTGCTGCTCTTGTACTTTGAGCCTAGGCGAGGCTTTACCGGAGAACTTTCGGCCGAAGTCATTTGCCATGGAGGCACTCTTGTAACCGATGCAGTTTTAAAGAGTATTCTAACTGCAGGGGCAAGGCTTGCTCGGCCTGGTGAGTTTACTTTTAGGGCCGTAATGAATGGGCGAATCGATCTGGCTCAAGCCGAAAGTATTCATCGTCTGATTGGCGCCTCGAGTCCAAGAGCTGTTTCTGTTGCCCTTAGAAATCTTCAGGGCGCTTTGTCCCAAGAAGTGGCGGCGCTCATCGACAAGATGACTTGGGTTTTGGCAAATCTTGAAGCCTCCATTGATTTTGTCTCCGAAGATATTACACCCATAGACAAGAATGCGATTGAAACGGCCTTAGAGTATTGTCTTTCAAAAGCGAAATCTCTTCAAAGGGGTTTTGAATCTCATCGTCTTTTGGATGAAGGCTTTAGAGTTGTTTTGGCGGGTCGTCCAAACGCAGGAAAGTCAAGCCTACTCAATATGATTGCGGGCTTTGAGCGATCCATTGTTACCGCGATTGCCGGCACCACCAGAGATGTCATTGATGTGGACCTGATTGTAAGTGGTTTAAGAGTCAAAGTGGTGGACACTGCCGGAATTCGAGAGTCGCAAGACCTTGTTGAGCGGCAAGGCATTCAAAAAGCTAAAGAAGAAATTGCTGACGCCAACCTCATTGTTTATGTGGTTGATGCGGCCGCTGGTTTCACATTGGACGAAGCTAATGAAGTAAGAAGTTTACCATCAGAAAAAACGGTCATCTGCTTCAATAAAGTGGACTTGTTGCCTAAGGCTTTTGTGGGTGGAGAGGTTCTTAAGGCGTTTGGACTTGAGAGCTTTCGATCTGTTGAAGTCAGTGCTCTTGATAAAACGGGAATTGCACCCATCGTTAAGGAAATTGAGTCGACATGCGTGAAGGCAAGTGTTGGTTCTGAAGTTGAAGGGGCGTTTTCGTTAAGACAAATGGAGGCACTCAAGGGACTGCAAGAGGCGCTTGAGAAAGCTAAAACCCTTATGAATAAAAACGAGTCTCCAGAATTTGTTTCTTTAGAGCTACGCGTGGGATTGGGATTAGCAAAATCGATTCTAGGCCAAGAAGTGGGCGATGATGTTTTAGACAGAGTCTTTAAAGAGTTTTGTATTGGTAAGTAAGAGGAAAGATTCTTGTGAATAAGTTTGACGTCATTGTGATTGGAGCGGGACATGCGGGCTGTGAAGCAGCACTGTCATGTGCCCGCTTGGGACTTCAAACGGCGATCATCACGACAAATGTCAATCACATTGCATACATGTCATGCAATCCTGCGATCGGTGGCGTTGCAAAAGGACATATGGTCCGAGAAATCGATGCTCTTGGTGGAGAGATGGCACTTAATACCGATAAGGCCACCATTCAATTTAAAAGGCTCAACACGAAGAAAGGTCCGGCGGTTCGTGCCAGTCGAGCTCAATGCGACAAAGATCTTTACTCAAAGTTTATGAAAGAAACTATTCGTCGTGAGCCGCGTATCAGTATCATTGAGTCCGAAGTAAAATCACTCATCATAGAAAATTCCAAATGCTCAGGTGTGATCGTAGAAAATGGGCAGTCTTTTTATTCTAAAGCCGTAGTTGTCACCACTGGAACATTTATGAACGGGGTCATGCACGTGGGTAGCCGAACTCAACCAGGTGGACGCGTGGGTGATAAGGCCAGTGTTGGACTAAGCGATCAACTACGAGCTCTCGGCTTTAAAGTCACTCGTTTGAAAACAGGTACTCCGGCACGATTGAGAAAAGACAGTATCGATTGGTCAAAAACAATTCCACAGCCAGGTGACCTTTCTTACTATGCATTTAGCCGGAAATCCGGACCGCTGACTCTTCCACAGGTTAACTGTTATTTGACCTACACAAATTTAATAACGCACCAATTGATTCGCGACAATCTTCACCGGTCTCCACTTTATTGCGGTCAGATTGAAGGGGTTGGACCAAGGTATTGCCCAAGTATTGAAGATAAAGTAGTCCGCTTCGCCGATAAGGAGCGCCATCAAACATTTTTGGAGCCCGAAGGTCTGAATTCGGATCTTATATATGTACAGGGAATGTCGACATCCCTTCCGGAAGATGTACAAGATAGTTTTTTAAGAACGATTCCCGGACTCGAAAACTGTGAAATTGTGCGTCCGGGATATGCGGTCGAGTACGACTTTATTCATCCCACTCAGCTGAGTCGAACTCTTGAAACTAAAGATGTTGAAGGACTTTTTTTGGCGGGGCAAATAAATGGAACTTCAGGATATGAAGAAGCCGCCGCCCAAGGTCTAGTTGCCGGAATAAATGCAGCCAGAAAAATTTTGGAGCTGGATCCATTTGTTCTTCGCCGAGATCAGGCATATATTGGCGTCTTGATTGACGACCTTGTTACTAAAGGCACCTTGGAACCTTATCGCATGTTTACTTCGCGAGCCGAACACCGACTGGTCTTAAGAGAAGACAATGTGGACGAACGTCTACTTCCCATTGGGCGTCAGCTAGGTTTGATCGGGGAAAAGGAGTTCGATCAGTTCCTGCAAATTAATAGTGAAGTGGATGCATTGCGAACGGAACTAAAGACCTCGGTCATTGTTCCGTCTGAACAAAATCAGATAATCTTGGATGAGCTCAACACGCCGCGGATTGTGAAGCCAACTACCCTTGAAGAGCTATTAAGAAGAACCGAGATTTCGTTTACAGATTTATATAGAATTAACAATAACTTAACGCAAAGCGCTAAGATTTATGAAGTGTTAGAGATCGAAGTTAAATATTCCGGATACATTAAGAGACAGCAAGAATTGATTGATCAAATTAGCAAATACGATGACCTTCCGATCCCCTCTGGCTTCGACTATTCAAAAGTCGTGGGCTTCAAAAAAGAGGAAGTTGAAAAACTATCAAAGGCCAAACCAGAGACCTTAGGGCAGGCTTCCAGAATTTCCGGGGTTAATCCCTCTGCAATTCAAATTTTGTTTATTCAGCTCAGCATCAAGCGTCGGCAACAGGAATCACAGAGAGGATTTATACAATGAGCGGTGCTCAATGGAGAATTAGAGAGTGGTTTAAAAACTATGATGAACGGGTGTACGAAAGACTAAGAATTTATCATCTCGAGCTATTGCGTTGGACCGGAAAGATAAACCTTATTTCTAATGCGACAGCGGCCAGTGCGGATCGGATTCATTTTGCAGACAGTTTAAAAGGACTAGCGCTAATTGAATCAAAGATCAAAGCAGCACCGAATGATGAGATTTTTGATTTTGGATCAGGTAATGGATTTCCTGGTTTGGTCTGGGCTATTTTGAGACCCGATCGTCGGTTCACTTTGATTGATTCCGATGAGCGAAAAGTAGGGTTTCTTAAAAATATGACCCTTAGGCTTGAGCTTGACAATGTGGGAGCTCGAAAAGCTCGAATAGAAGAAATTGAATCGGGATCAGTGAAATTTGGAGTTTGTCGGGGGTTGTCGCAAATTCATAAGATCCTGGTCGATTATGGCAAGGTATTTTCCCCTGGCGCCCAGCTTTTTCATTTCAAAGGGCCTGATTGGGCATCCGAAATCAAATCCATTCCCACGGCATTGTGTTCCACGTGGAACACTCAGCTTGTTAATGAATATTTGCTTCCGCCAGAAGACTCGGCAAAGCCTGCTCCGGAGAAGCGTTCAATCGTATTAAGTGAACGTATTTAGTGCCCGGATTTCGCCTGACCATTTCCAGGCTGACTTGAGGCCGCTTTTCTTGATGCCGACCATTTTTTGATCCTGAGTTCGGGTATCCACTCGCGTGGAGCCTCACTCAGCCGCTTGTGAGCTTCATATTTCGCAAAAGCTTCTTCATCGGGCCAGGGCTTTTTCTGAGCATAGTACTCAGGATAAATGTTGAGAACCTCGCTACGACGTTCTGCCATGCTAGAAATTAGGAATCGGTGCTTTTCGACGAGCTTTTCGTGACTTTTAACGGCCCGAAAATACTCATCGGCGGTAGCTTGGCGCTCTCCGGTACGAATTTGTGAGGCCTCCCAGGCGGCTTTGGCCTTGTCAACCTCGGCTTGGGCTTGTTTAATTTTTTGAAGAGTAGAATCCGCCCGCTTTTTAAGGTCGAGATAAATCAAATCCGCGTTTTCTGGATGATTCAATGGGCGGTTGCAGGCCAAGCTGCTCAAGGAAATAACCAAAAATGCAAGGTAGAGTACTCTCATGGCGAATACTCTATCGGACTACGCAGATGAATATTTAAATGTTCCACGTGGAACACGACTTAAGTTCGGCCTTGCATTTGACCATTCAATTGCGTACTTTTTATATATGGAGGTATTCAAATAAGATGGCTCGAATAATCTGCATTGCAAATCAAAAGGGTGGCGTGGGCAAAACCACCACCTCCGTCAATTTGGCAGCCTCTTTGGCTAAGCAAGGTAAGCGCACCTTGCTCATTGACCTTGACCCTCAAGGAAATGCCTCATCAGGCTTGGGAGTTAAGAGGCACGAGTTTGCCGAAAAGAATATCTACCACGTTCTCATTGGCCAACACACCATTGACGAAGTTAGAACGACTACTCCGGTGAGTAACCTTGATCTTATTGTGGCTAATAACGACCTCATTGGAGCCGAAATCGAGCTTGTAGACGCTCCGCGTCGTGAGTTTAGGCTTAAAGATGCTATTGCGCGAGTATCCAATCAGTATCAATTCGTAATAATCGACTGCCCGCCGTCGTTGGGACTACTCACCGTTAATGCACTATCCGCAGCCCATACCTTTCTAGTTCCATTGCAATGCGAGTACTACGCTCTAGAAGGCTTAAGCCAGTTACTCAACACGGCTGGTCTTATTAAGAAGCGACTGAACCCAGATCTTCGTATTGAGGGGATTGTTTTGACCATGTTTGATGCACGAAACAATTTGAGCCATCAAGTTGTTCAAGAAATTCAAACGCATTTTGGAGAAAAAGTCTTTAAATCCATAATCCCAAGAAATGTCCGTCTTAGTGAGGCCCCCAGTCACGGAAAATCCATTATGGACTACGATGAAAAATCCATTGGAGCCCGTCGCTATCTAGAGCTGGCCGATGAACTAATTCAACGAGTACAGGGAGGCGCGAATGCCTGAAATAACAAAAGATACAAAGCGCTCCCTTGGGCGTGGTCTGGGAAGTTTGCTTGGAGATGATTTGGTTGAAGAATTTCGAAGCACTGGTCCAATCACGACCTCACTGGGTAACGGGGGAATTGGAGCTTCGGTTGCAGACTTAAAGCCAGGGCCAGAAAAAGAGACCGATACGCCAAGCGATGATCAGTCTCGCATTTGGCAGATTGATATCGAAAAAATTTCGCCAAACGTTTATCAGCCTCGCAGAGTTTTCTCCCCAGAGAAACTTCAGGAGCTCTCCGCATCTATTAAAGAAAAGGGGATCTTGCAGCCCGTAGTTGTGAGAAAAATTTCTCAAGATCACTATGAGATAATAGCAGGCGAAAGACGCTGGAGAGCGGCTCAAGCTGCCGGCCTGGACCGCATTCCGGTCATATTAAAAGACGTTCAAAATCAGGAAAGCCTTGAGCTTGCACTTATTGAAAATCTTCAACGACACGACCTAAATCCAATCGAAGAGGCAGAGGCTTTTCAACGGCTTTCCGACGAATTTAATCTGAACCAAAGCGAGATCGCTCAAAAAGTTGGAAAAGACCGGGCCACCGTAGCCAATTCTTTAAGGCTTTTGGGTCTGGCTAAAGAAGTTAAAGAAATGTTGGCCAGCGGCGAAATTACAACGGGCCATGCAAAGGCTCTTTTGGTCTTAACCGATCATAATAAGCAGCGAGAGTTGGCAAAAAAGATTACCAGTGAAAAGCTCACCGTAAGGGCCGCAGAAAAGCTTGTTCAATCTTCGTCCAAAAAACACGCCTCAAATGATGGGCCCGCGGGTCAAGACTCCGTGGAAGGTCGCCTTGTTCGAGGGCTCCAGGACGATCTTGCAAAAGCACTAGGAACAAAAGTTGAAATTCACTACCATAATGGACAAGGTAATATATTCATTAAGTTTTATACTAATGAAGACCTGACTCGCATCGTTGAGAGAATAAAAGGTTAAAGGTGGCAAACTTCGCGTTTATCAAACCAGCACTTCCTCCAGAGACCGAAACCGGGACAATTAATGCGGTGCTTGATCGAGGGGCTCAATTTGAGGGAAAGCTGACCTTTGAAGGCACGGTGCGTATTGGCGGAAAATTCAAGGGCGAAATTTTCACCAACGACGTTTTGGTTATTTCTGAGGGGGCCGAAGTCACCGCGCAGATAGATGCGGCTACGGTCATTGTTTCCGGAGTCGTTAATGGAAACATTTTTGCCCGTGAGCGAGTTGTCGCGCATGCGCCGGCGGTGATTCGAGGAACGGTCACAACCCCCCGACTTCGCATTGATGAAGGCGTTGTTTTCGAGGGATCAACCAGCATGCCCCGGGACAGCTAATTATCCTTGACCTGTCGATCATTTACTCGGTAAAAACCCCAACATCTTTATGGATATCATCAAGCAACTCGGTATTAATTCAACCGTCTGGATTCAGCTCGGCCTGTTTCTGGTCTCCTATTTATTCTTATCAACATTTTTGTTTCGCCCCTATTTGAAGATTTTAGAACTTCGAAAGAAAAGAACGACCGGAAGCGTTGAGGAAGCCTCAAAGTTGGCGGCGGCAACGGACACCCTTGTGATGGACTATCAAGGTAAAGTGCAAAGCCACAACCATGTTGCCGCACAGATTTACGAAAAACTGAAATCAGAAGGCGCACGGGAAGAAGAAAAACTACTCAATGATGCTCGAACTAAGGCCAATTCGTTAGTTCAAGAAACGCGAGAAAAAGTAGTTCGTGACATAAAAGCGGCCAAAGAGTCCCTTAAGACTCAAGCGCCCACGCTGAGCAGAAGCATTGCTAGTCGAGTGCTGGGAAGAGATCTGCCATGATCAGTGCATTGATTAAGTTAGTGCTCTTGGCAGTTACAGTTTCTTTTGCGGCCGAAACGGGTCATCACGAAGTTGATTTGGGTCACGCGCTTAAGACGGTTGGATTCCAGGCTTTGAATTTTTTTGGGCTCGTTGCCATTCTCGCCTATTTTCTTGGCCCCAAGATCAAAGAATATTTTAAATCTCGAAATCAGTCCTTTAGCAAAGCTCTAGAGGAGGCGCAGAGAGTGCGCATTGAAGCGGAACAAAAACATGCCGAATACTCGGTGAAGCTTCAGAAACTGGAGCAAGAATCCAAATCAATGCTGGAGCAAGTGAGTAAAGAAGGCGCGGAACGCAAACAAAGAATTATAGAAGAAGCACGAAGACTCGCGGCCAACATTGAAATCGAAGCTAAAAGAGCCGCCCAGAATGAGATCGAACGCGCGAAGGCGGAAATCTATAATGAATTGCTCGATGAATCTTTGAGTGGCGCGCGCGCCCTACTCGACAAAACCGTGGCAGAAAATGATCAGCGAAGACTTCAAAAAGAGTTTGTTACAAAAATAGGAGCTTCGCAGTGAAGTCTCAAGAAGCAGCATTAAGATATGCCAGGGCCCTCTATGAAATCGTCAAAGAGAAAAAGTCAGTGGAGTCGGGCCTCAATCAATTAAGAGAATTCACCAAGGCTCTAAATAAAGATGTCGAAATTCAGAGCTTTTTCGTAAGTCCCAGCGTATCGAAAGAACTGAGACAGAAAGTGTTGGATGCACTTTTTGAAAAATCGAACATTCAAGATGAATTGAAAGGTCTCCTCACCATACTAGTCGAGAAGAACCGCATGATGCTCCTTGAGGCGATCACCATTTCGTTTGAGAAAATTGTGGATGAGTCTCTGGGTGTTGTTCGAGGCCAGGTCGAAAGCGCTACAACGCTTATTCCCGAGGAGCGCCAAAATTTAGAAAAGACAATTTCTCGTTATACGGGCAAAAAAGTTGTACTTGAATATCAAGAAAACAAGGAATTACTCGGGGGGCTGGTCGCCAGAGTGGGAAGTTACACCTTTGACGACAGTCTCGAAAGTCAGCTCCGCTTAATGAAAGAAGCTTTAGTAAATAGGAGAGCACACTAATGGAAATTCGCGCGGAAGAAATTAGTCGCGTCTTAAAAGACCAAATTCAACACTACCACAAAAAAATTGAAGTGGCAGAAACAGGCACCGTACTCACAATTGGTGATGGTGTGGCGCGTGTTTATGGCCTCGACAATGCAATGGCGGGAGAGCTTGTTGAATTCCCTCACAATGTTCAAGGCATTGTTTTGAATCTTGAAAAAGATAACGTGGGTATTGCGCTCTTCGGAGAAGATAAACACGTTAAAGAAGGCGACACCGTTAAACGCACGAAGAAAATCTTTGAAGTTCCCGTAGGCGAAGGCCTTTTGGGTCGTGTTGTGAATCCACTTGGAGAACCTATTGATGGAGCGGGTCCACTCAAGTCGACCCAAACAAGAAAAGTTGAAGTTAAGGCTCCCGGCATTGTAGGTCGAGAACCGGTTAAAGAACCTCTACAAACTGGAATCAAAGCTATTGATGGAATGGTTCCGATCGGTCGTGGTCAGCGAGAGTTGATTATCGGAGATCGCCAAACAGGAAAAACCGCCGTTGCAATCGATACGATCATCAATCAAAAAGGCCTCGACGTATTTTGTATTTATGTCGCCATCGGTCAGAAGAAATCGACCGTAGCTCAGGTTGTTGAAAAGTTGAAAAAACACGGCGCCATGGATTATACAATCGTTGTTTCGGCGACCGCTTCGGACACAGCTCCCCTTCAGTTTATTGCACCCTACTCCGGTGTGACCATGGGAGAACACTTCAGAGATAACGGCAAGCACGCGCTGATCATATATGACGATTTGACCAAGCAGGCTCAGGCTTACCGTCAATTGTCACTGCTACTTCGTCGTCCTCCTGGCCGAGAGGCTTATCCAGGAGACGTTTTCTATCTTCATAGTCGACTTCTTGAGCGCGCGGCTAAGCTGGGACAAAAATTTGGTGGCGGAAGTCTAACGGCGCTCCCAATTATTGAAACTCAAGCCGGTGACTTATCCGCTTATATCCCCACCAACGTTATTTCGATCACCGATGGTCAGATCTTTTTGGAAACGGACTTGTTTAACTCAGGCGTTCGCCCTGCAATTAACGTCGGTCTTTCAGTTTCTCGCGTCGGTGGAAGTGCGCAAATTAAGGCCATGAAACAAGTTGCTGGAACTTTGCGTCTTGAGCTTGCTCAGTTTAGAGAGTTGGCGGCGTTTGCGCAGTTCGGGTCTGATCTGGATAAAGCCACTCAAAACCAGTTGGCTCGTGGAGAGCGACTAGTTGAGCTCCTCAAACAAGGGCAATACGTGCCTATTCCAATTGAAAAGCAAGTCGTGAGTATTTTTGCGGGCACCAGCGGATTTTTAGATGACGTGCCGACAAAGCAAGTGGGACGTTTCGAAAAAGAAATGTTTGAGTTTTTCGAAAGAAAGCAAACCAAAGTTTTGGCAGAAGTACGTGAGAAGAAAGCCCTGACCGACGAGATTAAGCAGACTCTGACTGCGTTGATTAAAGAATTTAAGTCAGTTTTTAAGGCGTAAGCGCGAAAGAGGTAATGCGATGCCTTCAATGAAGGACATCCGAAAAAAAATTGGGAGTACTAAAAACACCCAACAGATCACCAAGGCCATGAAAATGGTCTCGGCGGCTAAGCTTCGTCGTGCTCAAAACGCAATTGTTAACGCGCGACCTTATGCCTACAAAGTGCATTCGGTCATTTCAAGACTGGCTCGCAGCGGTCAATTCAGTCATCCGTTGATGGAGCAGGTTGAAAATCCTAAAAGGTGCTTAGTCGTTGTCCTCACTTCAGATCGAGGACTCTGTGGCGGTTTTAATAGCGGAATCATTAAGTTTACCGATCGCTTCTTTAAAGAAAATAAAGATCGATATGAAAAGTTGGACTTTATTTTTATTGGAAGAAAGGGCCACGACGCGTTTAAAAAACGCGAGGGCGTTAACGTGGTTGATACCATTACAAACTTAGCTCTGGAAATTAAGTTTCCTTTGGCCGCGGCCCTCGCCGATAGACTCATGAAAGAATACACGGCGAATGCATACGATGAAGTTCGATTGATCTACAATGAATTCAAAACGGCCATCAGCCAACAAGTTGTGGCAGAAAGATTATTGCCGATTGAACCTTTGAGCCGAAACGCAACGGTTCAGGCTCAAGAAAGCGATATTTCGGAAAGCGCCGATTTTATTACGGGCGCAAATTATTTATTTGAACCGGCAGCTAAAGAGATTTTGTCAGAACTTTTGCCGAAACATTTTGCCGTACAAGTGTATCGGGTCATGCTTGAGAGTATCGCCAGTGAGCACGGCGCTCGAATGACGGCAATGGATGGCGCAACAAGAAACGCCGGCCAGATGATTAGAAAATTGACCTTAACCTATAATAAATTACGTCAAGCTGCGATTACCAAAGAGTTGATGGAAATCGTCAGCGGCGCTGAGGCGCTGAAGTAAAAAGGAGACGTTCATGATCGAGGGACGAGTTAAACAGGTTCTTGGACCAATTGTCGACGTAGAGTTCGACAAAGGCCACGTGCCGGCAATTTATAACGCTTTGAAGTTGTCGAATCCGGCAATTGACAATAGGCCCGACAACCTTGTGCTCGAGGTGGCTCAACATCTGGGTGAAAATACCGTTCGAACTATTGCGATGGATTCTACCGAAGGCTTAGTTCGCGGTATGAAAGTAAAAGATACGGGCGGTCAAATTTCCGTTCCAGTGGGACGTGAAACTTTAGGCCGCATTCTAAACGTTGTCGGCGATCCCGTTGATGAAGCGGGGCCGGTTAATGCTAAGAAACACGCCCCTATTCATCGATTAGCTCCAAGTTTTGAAGAGCAATCAACGGAAGTTCAGATGTTGATGACCGGTATTAAGGTGGTTGATTTGCTTGCGCCTTATGCCAGAGGCGGAAAAATCGGATTATTCGGTGGCGCCGGTGTCGGTAAAACCGTACTTATTCAAGAACTTATCCGCAATATCGCCACAGAACACGGTGGATTTTCTGTATTTGCCGGTGTTGGAGAGCGTACTCGTGAAGGAAACGATCTCTGGTTAGAAATGAAAGAGTCCGGAGTTTTGGGAAAAACTTCGCTCATCTACGGCCAAATGAATGAGCCGCCAGGAGCGCGCGCACGAGTTGCGTTAAGTGCTTTGACCGTTGCTGAATATTTCCGCGACGAAGAAGGCCAAGACGTTTTGCTGTTTGTTGACAACATTTTCCGATTTACTCAGGCGGGTTCAGAGGTTTCTGCGCTGCTTGGACGTATTCCTTCAGCGGTTGGATACCAACCAACGCTGGCTACGGAAATGGGTGAGCTTCAAGAACGAATTACAACGACAAACAAAGGGTCAATCACTTCCGTGCAAGCGGTTTACGTTCCTGCGGATGACTATACGGACCCAGCGCCAGCAACGACGTTTGCCCACTTGGATGCTACGACGAACTTGAGTCGTCAGATTTCCGAGCTTGGGATTTATCCGGCCGTGGATCCGCTCGCCTCGACCTCTAGAATTCTAGAGCCGAGTGTGGTCGGAGCTGAGCATTATCGCGTGGCTCGAGAGGTTCAAAAAGTGTTGCAGTCCTATAAAGACTTGCAAGACATTATCGCCATTCTTGGAATGGACGAGTTGAGCGAAGAGCAAAAGCTCATCGTTTCGAGAGCACGAAAGATTCAAAGATTTTTGAGTCAGCCGTTCTTTGTTGCAGAACAGTTTACTGGAACTCCAGGCAAATATGTTGACATCAAAGACACCATCAGAAGCTTTGATGAGATTTTGCAAGGAAAACATGACCGACTTCCCGAGCAAGCGTTTTACATGGTGGGAACCATTGAAGACGTTATCGAGAAGGCAAAGAAGATGGGATATTGAGAAATGTTAAAGCTCTCGCTAGTAACTCCTTCAAAAAAGTTGCTAACCGATGTGGAGGTCGAATCGGTATTCGTGCCTTCATATCGAGGAGAGCTTGATATTCTCGAAGGTCACGCACCTCTGATGGCCACTTTGGACACAGGAGTGCTTAAGTACAAAACCTCTAAAGATTCTCAAGTGAATACGGTTGCTATTAGCTGGGGATACTTAGAGGTTTCTTCTAATCATGTGACTGTTTTGGCTGAGACGGCCGAAGCTGCCGCAGAAATTAATGTGGAGCGTGCACAGCTTGCGAGAGAGCGCGCTGAAAAAATGTTGGCCAGTGCCGACGTTGAAGTGCATAGTCTTAGAAAGCATCAGCTTAAACTTGAACGCGCCATCATTCGACTTCAAGTGGCCGGCAAATCAGGCGACACCAACCACTAACTCAATTTGACCTTAACTTTTCCACTTTCGACCGTTAATGAAATCTCAGGAACTTGACCGGTTTTTTGGCTGCGTTGTGCAACAGCCGAATTGAGCTTTTGTTTAAACTCGGCCACATGATTGGGGTCTACTTGGTGGCCGAGGGAGCGCAATGTCTTTTCGTAATGCTGAACGGCTAAGTCTAAGGCTGACTCCAGTGGTGGTGGGCCGTCTGACTTAGAGTCGGCTCTTGTCGTTCCCGCCGCTCCGGAATCTTCTAGTGCCTTTTCAATTCTTTTCCACTGGGATTGGATGGAAGCCAGGCTGTTTTTTGCAGTTTCTAAACCAAATTTTGTTCCAGAATTATAGGTTTCTACGGACTTAGATCGCTGCAAGAACTCAGAAACCGTTTTGATATCCGATTGTATTTTTTGAATTGTTAGTGCCCGCTCTCGCGCCGGCAGAGTTTTGTGGGTCGCCGAAAAGATTGAGACCGTTTTTTTCAAGCCTTCGATAAAGCCCTTCATCTTAGCTAGTTCGTGATCGATTTGATTGTCTGAGATGATGGCCATTTAATCAGACGTTGGTCCGGATTTGGTCCAACGCTCCCTATTCATTATACATCGCCATTTGTGCTGACGGAATCCAGTTGTAAAATAATACAATGTCAACAGGGCTTCAATTTGGTCTGGTACTGCTGATCTTGGTTTCCTCACTTGGTTTGCCAGCGCAAGCGGCAACAGAATCCGAGGAAGTTGAGCTCAATCGGATTTGCAATTGCGTGTATTCATCGGCGGTCCCGTATAAAAAAAGGCGGGGTACCTGGGGAGCTGTTGTTGGCGCCCAAGCGTCAGCGTTTAAACCCGTCAATTATGTTCCGGATTTTCGTCGAACCCAAGTATACGACACCTATTACACCTCGGGTGGTGGCATCATGCCCGAAGCGACGCTGGGACTTAAGTTTAATTTCTTTTTGGGAAGTCTTGTAGCTGGTGCGACTTACGGTTCACTGAGCGCAACAAATGAAACGGATCGCAGCACAATAACGGTGTCACCGGCAACGGCAACAGTGAGTTTATATCTGGATAACTTTTTTAATGAACCCTATGTGGTGCCATACGGCTTTGGTGGCATGTACACGGTTTTTTATAAGGAATCCGTTGGCGGACTTAGCGTAAGCGGGAATTCTCCGTTTGCGCCAGTCGTTGGCGGAGGACTCATGTTTCAAATGGACTGGATCGATAACGACGGCAATGACTACGCCTATAATGAGTACGGACTCGAAAATACTTATCTCTATGTTGAGGCCCGAATGTTTCTTGACCCCGGAAGTGGGCCTGATTTTTCAACGCCGCTTCAATTGGGCGGCGGAATGAAACTTGAGTTTTAAAGCAAATTCTTAATGGTTTTCAGCTCTTCAAGTACGCTTTGCCATGAAATTTGATCAATTTTTACGATAAGTCTCTGGTCGGGAGTGAGTTGATACTTTGCACCCTTCTTCGAAACTAATTGCACCATCTTTTCTGGGCTCGCAGAGGTAGAGTTTGTAAAGGCAAGGCTTAGATTTTTAGGCCCTTGCGAAATATCTCGAACTCCCAGTTCTTTGCAGGTTTGACGAATGAGCATGATCCCAAAGAGGTTCGTGACGGGCTCGGGAATCTCGCCAAATCGATCAACAAGCTCTTCTTCAATTCGATCAAGATCCGTCTCGCCTTTGATTTCTCCAAGCATGCGATAGTACATCAGCCGGATTCGGATATCTTCGATGTAAGTGTCAGGGATGAGTGCCTGAACCTTAAGATTGATGTCCGGTTCAATGGCTTCTTCGACAGGCTCTCCTTTTGTTTCTTGAAGAGCTTGACTGAGAAGATCCATGTAGAGCTCATAGCCAACGGCCGAGATATGTCCTGATTGATCATCGCCAAGAATATTGCCGCTCCCCCGCAACTCGAGGTCATGATGAGCGATTTGGAAGCCACTTCCAAGCTCTGAGTACTTTTGAATGATGCGCAGTCTCTCCTGGGCTGTCGGATCAATTTGCCCGTGAGCGGGCAATAGCAAATACGCATAGGCGCGCTCTTTTGAGCGGCCAATTCGGCCGCGCAGTTGATAAAGTTGGGACAACCCAAACGTGTCAGCGCGATCAATGATCATGGTGTTGGCGCGAGGAATATCCAATCCCGACTCGATAATTGTCGTTGAAACAAGAACATCAAACTCATGGTTATAAAAATCAACCATGACTTTCTCGAGATCCTCTTCAGCCATTTGTCCATGGCCAACGCGGATTTTCGCGGCTGGAACCAGCTTCTGAATTTCGGAGGCAAATTCATTTATCGACTGGACGCGATTGTGAACAACAAAAACCTGGCCGCCTCTTTGAAGTTCGTTATCAATGGCCTTTCGAATGATCTCGGAATTATATCGTGAAATAAAAGTGCGAGTGCTCATTCGTTCCATTGGGGGGGTCGAAATTAACGATAAGTCCCTTATGCCCATGAGCGAAAGATTAAGGGTCCTTGGAATTGGTGTCGCACTCAACGTCAGTACATCGATCTGAGTTTTTAGTTTCTTTATTTTCTCTTTATGAGTCACTCCGAGCCGTTGTTCTTCGTCGACAACAAGAAGCCCAAGGTTTTTAAAGTGAACATCTCGAGAAAGAAGTCTGTGGGTTCCGATCAGTATGTCGACTTTGCCTTCGGCCACATCTTTCAGAATTGCCTTTGTGTTTTTAGGCGAAACAAATCGACTTATCATTTCAACACGAACGCCGGTTTCGGAAAATCGCTTAGTAAATGTTTGAGAGTGTTGAAACGCTAAAACAGTAGTGGGTACCAAAACGGCGGTTTGCTTTCCGTCCTGGGCGGCCTTGTATGCGGCCCTGACAGCCACCTCAGTTTTTCCGAAACCCACGTCACCACACACAAGTCTGTCCATGGGGCGAGGCTTAACCATGTCATCAATAACGTCTTCAATGGCTTTTTCTTGATCGGGAGTTTCGTCATATGGAAACGTAGACTCAAATTCTCGAAAGGATTGATCGGGAGTAGAAAAGGCAAAACCTTGAGAGGCGGCCCTTTTTGAGTAAAGACTCAAGAGCTCCGAGGCAAGATCTTTCAAAGCGTTTTTGACTTTAATCTTCGCCTTTTGCCAAGATTGGGTACCCAGTTTATCGAGCAGCGCTTGGCCACCGAGTCCCGTATATTTTTGAATTTGAGCAGCGCGATAAACCGGAAGGTAAAGCTTATCCCCATCTTTGTAACGAAGCTGAATGAATTCGTTTTCAAGTCCCTGCAGAGTAATTTTCTTCAATCCGTCATAAATTCCAACTCCGTGAAGGAGGTGAACAACCAAATCGCCAGGCTGAAGATCGGCAAAGGCCTGCTGTTGAATGCGCGTTTCTTTAAGTTTTTTTGGCGCTCTTATTTCGGTGTGAGTACGGTCCCCGAAAATATCTTCATCTCTCAGAATGACCAA
>JADLCR010000012.1 GCA_020847095.1 Oligoflexia bacterium
ACTTTAGCGCCGGCAATTCTAATCATGATGACAAGTTTCACTCGCATAGTGGTGGTCATGTCATTTTTGAGACAAGCGCTAGGGACCCAACAGATGCCACCAAACCAACTTCTTATTGGCTTGAGTTTATTTTTGTCATTTTTTGTCATGTCACCATTTTTGAAAGACATTAATGAAAAGTCCCTTCAGCCCTATTTGAAAGGTCAAATTTCTCAAGAGAAGGCAGGGGACGAGGCCATGAAGCCGCTCAGAAAATTTATGTTCCACCAAACTCGAGACGCTGATTTGTCACTCTTTGTGAGACTTGCCAAAATCGATTCTCCAAAAACTCGCGGTGATGTTCCAACACTCGTACTAATTCCAGCATTTGTGATTTCTGAACTAAAAACGGCATTTGAAATTGGTTTTGTCATTTATCTTCCGTTTCTCATTATCGACATGGTGGTGGCGAGCGTCTTGATGGCCATGGGTATGATGATGGTCCCACCAATCGTTGTGTCTCTTCCGTTCAAGGTGATGATGTTTATTCTAGTTGATGGCTGGCAACTCATAGTGGGCTCTCTTGTTAAGAGCTTCGGGTGATGAGCGATGACTCCTGAATTAGTTATTACTTTGGGACAAGAAACTTTGAAAACGGCCATGTTATTGGCCGCGCCGCTTTTAATATGCGCTTTGGTGGTTGGTTTGATTGTGAGCATCTTTCAGGCTGTGACTCAAATAAATGAGGCGACGCTTTCTTTTATCCCAAAGATTGTGGCGATGGCGCTTGTCCTGATTATCACCGCCCCCTGGATGCTCGATGTGATGACTCGATTTACTACAAGTCTGTTTGAGAACATTACAACGTACGTGAGGTAAAGGTGTTCGAAGTTTATCGGCTAAGTGAAACTGAGATCATGTTCTTCGCTCTGGTTCTTATTCGAGTGACCAGCTGCTTAGTTGCGCTTCCCATTTACGGCACACGAACCATTCCCGCTCCCGCAAAAGTTCTGCTGGGACTTGCTGTCGTTTTTGTTTTGTTTCCTGTGGTGCGCCCCCAACTGCCTGTGGGCTCTGAATGGACCGAGAATATTGTTTTGTTAAGCGCGCGAGAAGCTTTTATTGGGCTGCTCATGGGATTTGTGGCGCGCATGATCTTTTTCGCCGTTGAAGTGGCTGGGCAAATTGTCGGATTCAGCATGGGATTAAGCGCGGCCCAGCTGGTGAATCCTGCGTTTGGTGAAAGCTCATCGGTTGTCGAACAGTTTAAAGGAATCATGGCCATTCTGTTATTTCTGGCCATCAATGGTCATCATCTTTATTTCGAGGCCATGTATCAGAGTTTTCAATTGGCCCCGGCAGGTCAAATGCGATTCGGAGCGCTTGCCATGGCTTCGCTGTCGGGACTTTTAAGTGAAACGTTTCAAATTGCCATGAAGCTTGCGGGCCCCATGACAATTATCATGGTTCTACTCAATCTGGCCGTTGGCGTTATCGGAAAATTTGTCCCGCAAATCAACGTTTTCGTAGTTAGTTTTTCGGTCAGCATATTAGGAGGGCTCTTTGTATTTGCGGTGAGTCTTCCGCTGATTTTGCATGTTTTAGAAACCGACATGTTTCAAATGACGTCTCATATGTTTGAGTTTGTAAAAGGATTCTGAGGATAGTCTGTGGCTGACAAAGAAGAAGGTTTTGAGGAGCGGTCAGAGCAAGCAACGCAGCAGCGAAGGGAAGACTTTCGCAATGCGGGCCAGGTCGCTCAAAGCAAAGAAATCACATCTATTCTGATCATGTTCGGAATCATCACGGTATTTTATATGTTCTCCCGCAATTTATTGGGACAAGTCTTCGAATTGTTTAATACAGCTTTTACTGAAAACGTGATTCGCGCGGCAAGAGACGGCGACATAATTGCTGCTACTAAATCATCTTTTCTCCAGGGAGCGCAGTTCCTTGCACCTATTTTGGGTGTTACCTTTGTATTGGCCATCGGCGGGTCGATTGCTCAAATTGGTTTTCTCGCCGTGTGGGATCAAATTTCACCTGACATCGAAAGAATAAATCCCATTTCAGGGTTCGGAAAAATCTTCAGCAGAAGGAATTTGGCTGAAGGGATTAAAGCCGTTCTAAAAGTCGTAGTCGTGAGCATCGTAGCGTTTTTAATTTTAAAAAAGGAAGTCGTATTCACGCCGCAATTGGCACAGATGAATGCGGTTCAAATTTTTGTCTATACGATGGCTGTGTTGGGAAAGTTATTTTTAGGAGTCTGCGCTCTCATGGCCGTTTTGGCCATTTTTGATTACGCCTTTCAGCGCTGGGATTTAGAAACCCGAATGAAAATGACCAAACAAGAAGTGAAAGAAGAGTACCGACAGCGAGAAGGTGACCCGCTAATCAAATCGAGAATTAAACGAATTCAAAGGGACCTTGCTCAAAAGCGTATGATGAATTCTGTACCCAAGGCCGATGTGGTCATTACCAACCCAACCCACATTGCTGTGGCTCTACAATATGATCGAATGGCGATGGCCGCCCCAGTGGTGTTAGCCAAAGGAGCCGATTTGGTTGCTGAGAAAATCAAAGAGATCGCCCGAAAGCATCAAATACCCGTAGTTGAAAATAAGCCGCTGGCCCGAACAATTTTTAAGACGATTAAGATTGGGCATCCAATTCCAAGAGCCCTTTATAATGCCGTTGCTGAAGTTTTGGCTTATGTCTATCGCCTAAAAGGCAAATTAAAAAAGATGAGTGACCAAATTCAGGCTGAGAGCGGAGGGGTTGCTTAGCCATGGATGAATTATACAACTTCCTGAAAGGATTTAATCGGTTCGCAAAAAACACCGACGCCATGATTGCGGCGGCGGTCGTGGGAATTCTTGTCGTCATGATTATTCCCATGCCAGCGTTTCTCATCGACATGTTTTTGACTCTTTCCTTTACGGCGAGTCTGCTCATTCTTCTGGTTAGCATTTACACGACTCGCCCCTTGGATTTTAGCGTTTTTCCGTCACTGCTATTGATCACAACTTTGTTTCGATTGAGCTTGAACGTTGCCTCGACTCGTCTCATCTTGACTCACGGAAACGAAGGACCCGCGGCTGCCGGGGGAGTTATTCAAGCTTTCGGTAGTTTTGTTGTTGGTGACAACTACGTCATTGGAATTATCGTTTTTAGCATTCTTGTCATTATCAACTTTGTTGTTATCACTAAAGGTTCGGGCCGCGTGGCTGAGGTTGCCGCTCGTTTTACATTAGATGCGATGCCCGGAAAGCAAATGTCCATTGATGCCGATTTGAATGCGGGTCTCATCAATGACGAAGAAGCTCGTCGTCGACGTAAATCCATCGAATCGGAAGCTGATTTTTATGGATCTATGGACGGTGCGAGCAAGTTCGTTCGCGGTGATGCTATTGCGGGCATCATTATTACGATAGTCAACATTGTCGGTGGCCTTTTGATTGGAGTTATTCAAAAGGGCATGTCTATGGGAAGTGCAGCTGAGGCCTATACCAAGCTTACAGTCGGTGAAGGCCTTGTGGCGCAAATTCCCGCGCTTATTATCTCCACAGCAGCTGGTATCGTCGTGACGCGCGCTTCAAGCGATAAGAGTCTGGGTAAAGAACTGACCGGCCAACTTTTCGTAAATCCCAAGGCCATTGGAATTGTCGGAGCTATTTTACTCGTGCTTGCTTTTGTGGCGGGTATGCCAAAGGCACCTTTCTTATTAATTGCGGCCTTAGCGGGCGGCATGGCTTGGGTAATTTCTCGCATGCAATCCGAGGAAACTGAGACCGCTAGAAAAAAATCCGAAGAAGCGGCGCTTAGACCCGAAAAAGAAAAGATTGAGACACTTTTGCCATTGGATGTGCTGGAGCTTGAAGTTGGCTACGGACTTATAAATATTGTCGACAGCGAGCAAAGTGGGGATTTGTTAGAGCGTATTGTGAGTATTCGCAAGCAATTCGCCCTTGATTTAGGAATCGTAGTTCCAAGCGTTCATATTCGCGATAATCTTCAGCTTCAGCCTGGAGAATACCAAATCATCATTAAGGGTGTGAAGGTTGCCGGCGGGGCTTTAATGCCTGAGTATCTTTTGGCTATGGACCCAGGAAATGTTTCTAAGCCCGTCGAGGGAGTACAAACTCAAGAGCCCGCGTTTGGGTTACCCGCTCTTTGGATTTCTCAAGCGCAAAAAGAAGAGGCTGAAATCGCAGGGTACACTGTCGTTGATCTTCCGACGGTCATTGCAACTCACTTAACGGAAGTCATCCGCGGCCATGCCCACGAACTTTTGGGTCGCCAAGAGGCGCAAAAACTTGTCGAAACATTTCAAAAGAATTATCCCAAGGTGGTCGAAGAACTTATCCCCAATGTGCTTACGCTTGGGGGAGTGGTTAAAGTTCTTCAAAACCTTTTGCGCGAACAAATTTCTATTCGAGATTTGCTAACCATTTTCGAAACCCTGGCTGATGAAGGCACGAAAACAAAAGATCCCGAAGTGTTGACGGAATCTGTTCGAAGAGCATTGGCTCGAAGCATAACCAGAAAATACACCACGGATGACGGCGACATTCCTGTGCTGTCGCTGGATCGACGCATTGAAGAAACCATTTCCAATGCCTTGCTTCAGACAGAGCAAGGCGTACAGCTAGTCCTTGATCCAGTCTATGCGCAGCAAATGCTCAACGCCGTTTCGAGTTCGATCGAAACGCATCCCCAGATCGCCGCTCAACCAATACTTCTGACGAGCCCGACGATCCGCCGGCATGTAAGAAAATTGACCGAGCGCTTCATTCCCCAACTCGTTGTTTTGTCGCATAATGAATTGACCACGGCAGCACATGTAAAATCTGTTGAGGTAGTGAGGGTACGCGATGCAGGTTAAGAAATTTGAAGCAAAATCGATGAAAGATGCGCTTCAGCTTGTAAAACAAGAGCTGGGTCCCGACGCCATCATTTTGGGATTCAAAGACAATAAGAAATTTGGGCTTGTAGGGCGAGGAAGCATCGAAGTTACGGCTGCCATTTCAGAGCGTTCAATGCAAAAGCGTCAGTTTGCCGAAAGTCGACTTCCCACGGTTTCAAAAGAAGGCTTTAGATCCAAGAGCGCAAAGCACCAAAAGGCGTTTATTGAAAACACAGTCAATCGGTACAAGGCCCGTCACACTGCAAGTTCCGCACGTGTATCACTTGATGACGGACTTGGGGCCACAAGAGATCGCGCAAGCCAAATTGCCGTGCCGGCCAAAGCGAAGCCCGTGACGCGTCAGCGCTATATCGATATTGGAGACGAAGAACTCAATGATTCTCCACTTACAGGTCGTCGCGTGGATGACGTTTTAGAGGAATTCGGCCGATCCGGAAGAGTTGTTCTTGAAGACGCGGCTAATAAGGCCGTTCCGCAGTTTGTCGTTCCGAAGGCGGCAGCCACAAGCCAGGTTGAGAATCTCAAAGCTGAGGTTGAGCAGCTGAAGTCATTATTAAGAAGATTCCAAGAAGGTGATAGCAAGAGACCAGTGACTCAGCACCCTGGTGCGGAGTTCGGACTTCCATTTGAACTCAGTCCAACTTTTGAAAAACTGCAATCGGCTGGCGTGGACACGCGCTACATTGTTGAGATTTTAGAAAAAGCTGACCGTGAACTAAGCGGCATGGAAAAGAAAAAGCGAAGCCTCGTTGATGCTTGGGTGGCTCGCTCCATATTGAGTCAAACTCATGTGGTTGATAGCTGGACTCCACCTGAAGAAACGCCAGCTCTCCATTTATTCACTGGTCCTTCAGGACACGGAAAAACTCAGAGCTTGGTCAAAATCGCAAGCCGCTACGTTCTTCAAGACAAAAAACGAATAGCGGTTTTTACAGCGGATACGGTGAAAGTTGGAGCCGCCGAGCAATTGAAAATTTACTCACAAATTCTGAATGTTCCGTTTGAAACGGTAAAGCATTCTCATGAATTTTATCGATTGATGACAAAGTACTCTGGATTCGATGCCATACTGGTCGACTATCCGGGGTTTGCATTGAAAGATATTTCAGAAGTTGATCAGCTTCGTTCCGTTTTACCGCCGCGAGAGATGAAGAGAATCAATCACTTGGTCATCAGTTGCACGGCAAAAGATATCGATGCTTACGAGGCTGCGCAACGCTACAACGCCACTCTTTATCAAGATATCATCGTGACCAAAGTGGACGAAAGTTTCGCGCACGGTTTGTTATTCAATATTCAGCGAAAAACGAACAAACCGCTTTATGCGTTTGGAGTAGGGCCAAAAATTCCAGAGGATGTGGAATTGGCGACCCGTGAACGAGTATTAGATTTGATTTTCAAGATTACAAAAAATTGAACCTAGGAAGGGGTCAAAATTTATGTCAGCGGTTTCTTCAAATCAAGGAAGTGGCCTCCGTCGCCAAACACGCACGATCAGTATAACTTCTGGAAAGGGCGGAGTTGGAAAAACGACCCTCGTGTGCAATCTGGCGCTGCATCTATCTCGAATGGGGCAAAACGTACTTATTCTCGATGGTGATATCGGAATGGCCAATGTGGATATTATGTTCGGCGTTCGCCCTCGATTCACGATGAAGGATCTGTTGATCAATCAACGGCGCATTGAGGAAGTTCTAGTGCAAGTCGAACCTCGGATTTGGGTGCTCCCCGGAGGCTCGGGTTTCAACGATCTTCAGAACATGAGTGAAAGCGAGAAGAGAGTGCTTTTGGATCAGCTCCGTGGGCTCAAGCAGACCTTTGATGTGATGCTCATAGATACGGCACCTGGAATTGACAATAACGTGATGTACTTCAACACTTCGGCCCAGGAAATACATGTGATAGTCACGCCCGACCCCGCAAGCTTCGCGGACGCTTATGCCTTGATCAAAGTCTTACACACTTATCATCGCGCAAAGCGCTTTTCCATAATTGCCAATCAAGTCAGAGATGAGGCCGAGGGGCTACAGGTGTTTCAAAAGCTCAGCGATGTCTGTCAAAAGTTTTTATATGTCAGTTTAGACTACATAGGGGCAGTGCCTACGGATTTGTCAGTGAGAAGAGCAACTCGAAGCCAGCAATTGGTCTTGAAAGCCACGCCAGAGGCTCCGGCAAGCCACTCTATAAAGAAGATAGCTGAGAAAATAACGACCACTCAAAACACGGGCCAGATGAAGGGCGGGATTCAATTCTTCTGGGAGCAATTAATTGGGGTTGCGTGATTTCTCTCGGGAAAAGGGTAAGAAAATGACCAACTTTTTGTTAAAATTAAACAAAAGCTGGAATGTTTGACCGGGGACGCTTGGGGCTAGGGGTTATACATGAGCAGCAATCTGCTACGTAAATATAAAGAGGAACCGAATAAGCTTACGCCGCAGCAAAAGGATAAGCTGATTTTGGAGTTTGCGCCTCTCATCAAATTTATAGCGCAAAAAATTGCAGTGCGATTGCCCTCTAATATCGAATTGGATGATCTCATTTCAAGCGGCGTCATTGGACTAATGGATGCCATTGAAAAATATGATCCGACACGAGACAACAAGTTTAAGACCTATGCGGAGTTTCGGATTCGCGGTGCCATTCTTGACGAATTGAGAGCCCAAGATTGGGTTCCTCGCAGCGTTCGCGATAAAGCTAAACTCTTGGATCGCACGTACTCTTCTTTAGAACAAGCAAAAGGCCGCTCCGCAACGGACGAAGAAGTGGCGGCGGAACTTAAAATGACGATGGAAGAGTTTTACGACCTGGTCAATCAGGTGCGACCCGTTTCTTTGTTATCAATTGATGACAGCAACACATTTTCAAATGTGGATAAGAAGTCCATTCTCAATATTCTCGAATCGTGTCGCATTAATAGTCCTTTTAACCAACTCAACCTCAAGTCAGTTAAAGAGATCGTGGCCAAAGCCATAGAAGAATTGCCAGAGAAGCAGCGCTTGGTATTAAGCCTTTATTATTATGAAGATCTTAATTTGAAAGAAATCGGCCGCATTCTCGATGTGACCGAAAGTCGCGTGAGTCAGCTTCATGCTCAGGCAGTCACGAGGCTAAGATCAAAATTATCCGTTCAACTTGAGGAATCCGACGGCAGTTCTGACGCCCCTTAATACTTCTGTCAGACTGTTTGTTTAAGACTGTAAAAAAACTTCAAATTCCTATTCGCCATTCTCGGCAATGGTTGCCATAAGGCTTTTGGCTCCGGCACGGAACTTGTTAATAAACGTCATTCAAGGATTTGGGACGCCCATGCAACGGTAAGTCTGACTTGTCCTTGGATCGGTGCTTGGGGCCAATGCGGGGGAGAATGGCCACGGATGGTCTCAGTTTTTAGGGACTTTGATTTCGTAATCCGGAAATACTTTTTGAAAATGTTCGCGTAACCGATCGACCAGCCTTTCTTCGAGCTGCCGAGCGCGTTCTCTTGTGATTCCAAAATGATCACCGACTTCTTGAAGGGTTAACGCCGGGTCCCCCAAAATTCTCTTTTCAAGAATATAGAGTTCCTTTTCGTTAAGCTGAGCTTTGACCTTGTCGATTTCTTTTGAAAAGATCGCATGTTCTTCGTCTTGGGCCAGTACTTCATCGGCAGGTGCCGCAGCACTGTCAGGTTGTGAATCAACCCAACGTTTTGCGCCCGCCTCATCTCCGGTGGGTGAATCAAGACTAAGATCTCGTCCCGACATCCGCATTTGCATGCTACGCACATCATCTTCAGTGACACCGAGGCGGGTGCTGAGAAGCTTTACATCTGATTCTTGTCCGAGAGCATCGAGTTTCGCCTTCTCTCTATTGAGGTGATAAAAAAGCTTCTTCTGAGCCTGAGTCGTTCCTATTCTTACGTGAGAATAATTCTTCATGAGATACTCTTGAATGTAGCCGCGAATCCACCAGACGGCGTAAGTAATCAGGCGAATCCCTTTGTAGGGATTGAATTCTCTCACCGCGTGCATCAGACCCACGTTTCCTTCTTGGATCAAATCAATCATCCGAGCGCCAAATTTAGCATACTCGGCAGCGACTTTGACAACGAATCTGAGATTAGCGGTGACCAACTGCTCAGCGGCTTTTCGATCGCCGGTTTCTTTGTACTGGATGGCGAGCTTTTTTTCTTCTTCAGGGGTCAATAGTGGATATTTTCGGATATCCATCAGGTATTTTTGCAAAGCATCGAGCCCCGTACCCGATTCTTCGGTGACCGCAATGGCCTTGGTGTCGTCGATGGAGAGATCAAGTTCATCAGTAACGATTTCAGGTTCAATCTTTTTAGCTTTGCCTGCGGGGGCCTTGCGGCTTCTTGAAGCTGTTACTTTTATTTTTTTTGCGGGCTTTTTTGAAGCAGTTTTGACTGGCGACATTTTCAACCTAAAATCTGGGACATCTTGTTTTTCAATGAATCCTGAATCTGACCCTTAAATGGGCTAAACAATAACGGTATTTGGATCTCCAGAACGACCTTTGTGGGCGCTGAACCTTCTACCCGAAGGGTGCAACTAAACTTGTTCCCTTTGACGCTGCCAGTCATTGAGCTTTCGTTAAATTCGCAAGTGAGGGTTGGGTCTAATTTTCTCAGCCCCTGGCTGGTTTTTAGGTATTCCTGAACTTTTTTGAAAGTTTCCGAAGAGTTTAAGTTTGTGGTGTGTTCAACACTGAATTGAGGCATAAACAAAGGCTACAACGAATTGAGGTATTAGCCAACAGTGACGTTTGACACAGTAGGTTGTTCGTGTCAAAAACGGGATCACCGGCAAATTGATATGGAAATTCGATCAGTTAAAGGAATGAACGATATCTTCGAGCCCCAAATTCATATTTGGAGGCATATCGAAGATCAGGTTCGTAAACATTTCGAATCATTTTGTTACACGGAAATCAAAACTCCAGTTGTTGAGAGTACCACCTTGTTTTCGAGAGGAGTGGGAGACTCAACAGACATCGTTCAAAAGGAAATGTACACATTCGAAGATCGTAATGGCGAAAAGCTTTCGCTTAGGCCCGAGGGCACTGCGCCTGTGGTGAGAGCCTTGCTCGAACATCAGCTTTTAAATCAAGATCCCATTCAAAGACTTTATTACTGGGGACCGATGTTTCGCTACGAGAGACCACAAAAAGGTCGCTACCGACAATTTCACCAGTACGGAGTTGAATATTTCGGCTCAGAAGACGCTTGGGTTGGTGCCGAAGTGATTGCCATGGTGGTCAAGCTTTTTGAGAAATTAAAACTAAAAGGACTCGCCGTAAGATTAGGAAGTGTCGGATGTGACCAGTGTCGCCCGTCTTACAAAACCATTTTGTCCGAATCCTTGAAATCACTGCACGCCCAACTTTGCAGTGACTGTCAAAATCGAACTCAGAAAAATCCGCTTCGTGTTTTTGACTGTAAAAATGAGTCTTGCAAGAAATTAGTCGGTCAGCTTCCGAGGATTCTCGATCATCTTTGTCAAGTTTGCGGGGATCACTTTGCAAAGCTTCAAGGGGCACTGGGGGAGTTTGGTGTTTCTTATCGCGTAGACTCGGGTCTCGTGCGAGGACTCGATTATTACATGAGGACGGTCTTCGAAGTGACGAGTCAAGACCTTGGCGCTCAAGATGCCGTTGGGGGTGGTGGTCGCTACGATAAGTTGTCTGAAGATCTTGGTGGCAAGCCAGTTCCGGCCGTGGGTTTTGCTGGGGGCATTGAGCGATTGGCGATGTTGTTGGAATCAAGACAAACCGAATTTCAACCAAAGCTTCCGCTCTATGTGGTTATGCCCGATGACCAGGGTGTTGGCACCTGTGCCCGCTTGGTTTCAGAATTGAGATTGTTAGGGATTCGTGCCGACATCGATTACAGCGGACGGAGCATGAAATCACAAATGAAGCGGGCGGATCGGTCAGGTGCCGATTACGTACTTATTTTGGGCGGTCAGGAAATCTCCAAAAAAATGGCCGTTCTGAGAAATATGAAAACCAAGGCACAAGAAGAAATTCCGCTAGAAACCCTAGTGGACGATCTAAAAAGGAGATTGCAGTGAATTCCTTTATTTCAAATACAAAGCGGTCCCATCGATGCGGAAGCTTGCGCGCCAAAGACGACGGCAAAACTGTTGTCCTCATGGGTTGGGTTAATACTCGACGTGACCATGGCGGCCTCGTCTTCATCGATCTGAGAGATCGCGAAGGGATCACACAAGTCGTCATCAACCCTAACGAAGCGGCACTTTCAGCAGCAAGAGACATTCGCAGTGAGTATGTATTGGCCGTTGAGGGATTGGTTCGAAAGCGACCTCAAGGCATGATTAACTCAAAAATCTCGACCGGGGAAATTGAGGTTGAAGCAAAAAGAATTCAAGTTCTTTCTGAAGCCGAGACCTTGCCATTTCAACCCGATGATCCGGCTGTCAACGAAATGCTCAGGCTCAAGTACCGCTACTTGGAACTCCGCTCGCCGGCATTGCAGCAAAAGCTCTTTACGCGATCAAAGTTTTTAAACGTTGTTCGAAATTTTTTCGACAAAGAAGGATTTGTCGAAGTCGAAACACCGATTTTATGGAAATCCACTCCTGAGGGTGCTCGTGATTATCTTGTACCGTCGCGAGTCAATGCCGGAACGTTCTTTGCGCTTCCTCAGAGTCCTCAAACGTTGAAGCAGCTTTTGATGATTTCGGGATTTGATCGATACATTCAGATTGCACGTTGCTTTAGAGACGAAGATCTGCGAGCCGACCGTCAGCCTGAATTTACTCAAGTAGATATTGAGATGTCATTTATTGATGCTGAAGATGTGATGGCACTCAATGAAAGGGCCATCTCCCTTGTCTGGAAAGAAATCAAAGGCGTAACTCTTCAAACACCTTTTCCACGAATGACTTTTCAAGACGCCATGGATCGATTTGGAACGGATAAACCTGACGTTCGATTTTCAATGGAAATAAAGGACATTGGAAGTCTTGTTGCGGGTTCAGGTTTCAAAGTGTTTGACGATGCACTTGGGCGTCAGGGCGTGGTCAGGGGTATTGCTGTACCCGGCGGAGCAAGTTTTTCTAGAAAAGATTTCGACGATTTGACCAACGACTCAAAAAGCCTCGGTGCCAAAGGATTGATCTGGATTAAATGGGATGATCAATTGTCCTCACCCATTTCAAAATTCTTTGCTCCAGAGAAGCTTCAGCAGATTTGCGCAGCGCTTGGAGCAAAAAAGGGAGATTGTGCGCTTATAGTTGCCGATGATTACGCCGTTGCTTGCCAAGTACTTGGGACTTTGCGCTGCAATTTAGGTGAAAAACTCAAACTCATTGATCACACTAAAGACGCGCTCTTGTGGGTTGTGGATTTTCCGCTGCTTGAATTCGACCCGCTTGAAAAACGCTGGGCCGCCCGCCATCACCCTTTCACCGCCCCTCAAGACCAAGATCTGGAAGCGTTTGTAAAAGGTGACGAATCTAAATTTAAAGATACTAAAGCCAAGGCCTACGATCTCGTTTGTAACGGCTACGAAATTGCTGGAGGAAGCATTCGTATTCACCGTAAAGAAGTGCAAGATGCCATGTTTCGCACGCTCCATATTTCTCCCGAAGAGGCCCAGCACAAATTTGGATTTTTCCTTGATGCCCTTAAATACGGCACTCCACCTCATGGAGGAATTGCCTGGGGTGTTGACCGGATCGTCATGATCTTGTGTGGCACCAGTGCCATTCGTGACGTCATTGCATTTCCAAAAACTCAAAAGGCAGCCTGTCAGATGTCCGGAACCCCAAGCCAGGTGGCTCGCGATCAACTTG
>JADLCR010000013.1 GCA_020847095.1 Oligoflexia bacterium
AAATCATCCATAGCATTGCCACTAACGGGCGTGTGGTGGAGATTCCCGGATACCGCAATTTTTTGGAATTTAGCCGAGATTGGGAAGATCAGATTCAATACAAACTTCAAAAATGGCAACTTGTCGACGGCTTCTTAAAACAAGCCTGGTTCGGAAATATTTCGACATCTCCGCAGCTGCCGCCCCCTGAAATGGAAAAAAAGATTATTCAAGTCGCAAAGCAAGTACACGAAAAAAAGCAAATCACTTGGATCATGCTCAATTATCCCGGAATCACAGCCCATGCCTGGCTGGTCTTAGATGTTAATCGGGCACCCAACGGATTACGGTTCACTTACCTAGATAGCAATCACCCTGGAAAAGTTATGAATGAAACCTATTTATATGGAAATTCATTTATTAATACCGATATGGGGCGAGCGGCTATTTATATTGGTCGCACGAAAGATTTTCAGCGCATTTCAAAAGTTTCGGACCGTTACTGTGGCGGCGATTCAAGATTTGATGAGTCTGAAGAGCTCGATAACGAATTAGGGGATGAGGGGCTAGAGCCTAGTTTATTGATTAACCCCTAAATTCGATAAGTAAGTGTAGTCTTTCATTACCGACTCGTAAAAATCCGTAAGACTAACTCCTTCTTTTGGCTTTAAGGCGCCTTCGCGAATCTTATTATCGATGGCGAACTTTACTTTTCTAGCAAGTTCTTTGGGCTCGTACTGCACTTGCGATAAAACGGCCTCAATGGTGTCGCCAGGAATAACTTCTTCAATGTAAAAATCCTCGGGATCTTCGTCATCGACAAAAATATGAACCTCATTCACCTTGCCAAAAAGATTGTGCATATCCCCCATAATATCCTGATACGCACCGGTCATGAACATTCCCACATAATAAGGTTCACCTTCGCGAAGAGTGTGCAGCGAAATAGTGTCACAAACATCGGCCCGCTCGACGAACCTATCGATCTTGCCGTCGGAGTCGCATGTAATATCGACTAGTGTGGCGTTTCTGGTTGGAACTTCATCCAACCGATGCAGCGGCACAATTGGAAACAATTGATCAAATGCCCAATGATCGGGTGCTGACTGGAATAGACTAAAATTGGCCATATATTGATCGGCAATTTTATCCCCTAGATCACGTGTATCCTTTGCTGGATTCTTAAGTCGCTTATTGAGCTGAACCAGATCTCGACAAAGTTGCCAGTAGAGAGTTTCTACTTTGGCTCGATCTTCTAAAGACAAGATGCCAAAACGAAACATCGACATCGCTTCTTCTTTTTTCGCTACAGCGTCATGGAAGCTCTCACGAGCATTTTTTCCGTTTAATCCCGAAACGATTTCTCTAAGTTCTTTTACAATCGGGGGCTCGCCCGGAAGTGCCGGGGGCAAAACGGTAGGGCCACCAACTTCTATCTTTCCAAATACGTTCATAACAATGCAGGCGTGATGGGCTGTTATGGCTCTGCCTGACTCACTCACCAGATGGGGCTCAGAAACTCCCTCATTAGCGCAAATCTGCTTTAAGTTGTAAACAATGTCAGAAGCATATTCTTCAACGGTGTAGTTCATCGAATTCAAGGCCGCCGTACGACTACCAAGGTAATCAACACCCAATCCACCACCGACGTCAAAATAGGTAATATTAAGGCCCATTTTCTTAAGGTGGGCGTAAATCCTACCCCCTTCGCCAACGGCCTCTTTAATCGTGCGAATATTGGTTAGTTGACTGCCCACGTGAAAGTGAAAAAGATTAACCGCGTGTTCAAGCTTCGCTTGCTTCACAATCTCAACAGCCTTAATAAGCTCGGGAATCGTCAAGCCAAACTTGGCGAAATCTCCGCTGGAACTCTCCCATTTGCCAATGCCTTTTGTGCTGAGCTTGGCTCGAAGCCCGATCATTGGTTCCACACCCATGTCTTGAGCAACTTTGATGAGCAGTGGAAGTTCGGACAGCTTTTCAATGACGACAACAACTTTGCGCCCAAGTTTACGACCCAGCAGAGCCAGTCGCATAAACTCTTCGTCCTTATACCCATTACAAACAGTGATGGCCTCTGGATCAGTGTTTAATCCTAGAACAACTAATAATTCACCCTTGCTACCAGCCTCTAGACCATAATGGTAAGGCTGCCCGGCATCGACAATTTCCTCGACGACTTCGGCCATCTGATTAACCTTGATGGGATAAACGCCGAAATAACGGCCCGTATAGCTATTCTCTTGAATGGCGCGAATAAAAGCTTCATTCAAGACTTTAACTCGGTTGCGCAATATGTCTTGAAAGCGAATGACACACGGAAACTTCAGGCCCTTTTCGCGAATATCGTCAACCACATCCATGATATCAATGTTGGGACCAGGTCTGCCCTGGGGATAAACGCACATGTGGCCCTTGTCATTTACTGAAAAATATCCCGCGCTCCAACTTTCAATACTGTAATGCTCTGATGCCTGATCCGCCGTCCAATTGTTTTGACCATTTGACGGTAGTACGTGAATTTTGGAATTAGGTTCCTGTGCGCTTGGGCCGGCCGATGAAGCAAGATTTGGAGGTTGTGTCACTCTTGATTCCTCTTTGTTATCCAATTTCTATACACCAAAGCATTAGACCGTCAAAAGTATTTTTTCATAGTGACCGGCCAAGAAATTGCCCACTATACTCGGGTCCATGTCGGCGAGAACCAGTCCACTTATCTCTGTTGTCATGCCCGTATACAATCAGGCGCATTTTACTCGCAAAAGTGCCTCATCACTTATTTTTCAAAGCGAACATCCTCACGAGTTTATTGTCATTAACAATAACAGCACCGACGACACGGCCGACCTGCTTGAAAATCTGAAATCAGACGCCATTAAACGCGGATGGAAATTTCTCATTATTTCAAATAGTGAAAAATTGGGCTTTGGGCGCGCCATGAATCAGGGTATTGAAGCAGCTAGTGGCGCATTTCTCGCATTGACCAATAATGATACCTGGATCATGCCGCAATGGGATAGTGCGCTGCTCTCAGCCATCCAGCGCCTTGATGCCGACATGGTTTCACCTTTTTATGATGAAGAGCCCTTTGATGAGTTAAAAACTCCGGCGAAAGCAAGGGCGTTTGTGGCCAAGAATAAAGGAAAGGCCGCTCGCCGCTGGGGGTCGATCATGATGTTTTTCAAGCGCAAATTTTTTGATGAAGTAGGCAAATTTGATGAGCGCTTTTTTATTTGTTACGAAGATCGTGACTTGCGCGAACGCGCGGACCGGGCCCATAAACGCTATTATCAAGTTGGCGACTGCTATATTTGGCATCATTCCAAGGGCACCCGAGAATCGGGTCTCATCACAAGTGGTTATGAACAAGAAAGTTTAAAAAAGTTTATCGATAAATGGGGCTTTGATCCTCGCCCCCAAGAAGTACAGTGGCTCCATAAGCAAAAACGCAAATGGACTCGATTTAAGAACAAATTTGGCTATTTCTAGAACTCCAGTACGCCCTTGATACCCAAATCCGCGTTGACTGCGCCCGCCGTAGTTCGCACGGGGCCGTAAGGCTGCCCGATGGCAGGAGCGACATCAACGCCGCCACCCGTTGAAAAAACACCGCCACTTAAAATTGCAAAACCAGGAGCTGCAAAAGGTGGGGCATAGTTAACGACAATTGAAACTGGCTTACTTTTTCGTCCTTTTAGCTTTGATACGATATCGACGTTAAAGATTTGATTCTGCATTCCCTGCTGAACGGGCAAATTCATGGTGATGACGCCTTCGGAGCAGTTGGCTTCTGAGGTATTAGAAGGCGTAAGTGACGATGAGTAAGTAATGATAAATCCCCCATTACCCTGACAATTTCCTGATGCTCGCAGGTAAGACGTATTGATTCCCACGTAAACGGGAGTCACCGGCAAAGCGATTCCATTGGGCGCCACCTCTTGCCCTGGGTTTTTAAAACACCCTGTGGACAAGAGCGCAAACGCTCCCAAAAGCAGAGTTCTAATTTTCCAGCCTACGTACCACTTTGACATAGGACCCCCGACATAAGTCTTGTCGGCTTAAGTCAGAGGTCACTTTAGTTAATAATGTGCTGTAATTTCAGCTATTTATGCTACTTTAAGATCTCAGTAATGTAGCTATGGTAATGGGTTATTTCTGATCCTAGATCTTTTAGAGTTTCTTCACTGTTTTCAACTATTTGCATATTAGAAAGGATTTTTCTCACTAGCCCATTTAATGGCGCTGGTTTTCCCAGAATCGTGAGAAGCTCCCTCGTTCTTAAGGCCTCAGCTAAGAAGGAGTTATACACCTGTACTTGAACCACATTTTTTTGACTCAAAGTAGGCTTCCAATCAAACAGATACATGCGAGCCTTATTCATCATATCTCGAAGATTCGTCAGTCCGGCATCGAGGCAGCTCATATAGCCTTCAGAACACCCGGCGTGACCGGCCAAATTTAGCGTCGTCACATTGGCAAGCGCCATACCTACCAAGAAATTGTACCGAAGCTGCAAGAGATAGATCGCCAATTCATCATTGTTGATTACCTCGGTCATATAAGCAGGAAGGTTCTGGGCAGATCGCTTTCCTTTTTTGATATCAGCCAGTGCAAAAAGCGATTGCCTTATGATCGACAGCATCGAAACCGGAGGGACCCTTAAGGCCTGGGTGACACGGGCCTGATCTTCGCTAATGGTGTGAAGAGCCGTTGTTAAAGCATAAAGATTCATCACGCGATTTTCCGAACTACCGGGTGAAAGCGATCGATCTTTTGTCGTCCATTCCTTAACAATGCGAAAGAACTCAGAAGCGGCTTGTCCCTTGAGCATTTCGCGTCTGTTGAGATCGTCTGAGCCAACCCCTTTCCAGACTTGAAATTCTTGGGCCATGAAAAACGTCGTGGCCTCGGAAAGCTTAACCTCCATGACTCGAGACTGATTCATGCGGTCGAGGGACTGCCGCCTTAAGGCCAAAGCAAAGGCGGGCCTTGCATCTAAGGAAAGGTTTTCAGTTAACTGCGCCAATACGCTCGTATTGGCTCCCAAAAACTTAGTCAAACGAACCAATTCATCGGTGGAGACCGACATGCCTTGAGTCGTCTTTTGAAGGTCGTCCATGGAGTCGCGCATGCCGCTAGTGATGGAGTTTGTCGTGTCCATTTTATCGGACATGATGTCTTTCATCTGCCCCGTGGTCCCATCCATCTTTTCGGTGGCACCACTGACCTTGTCCATTTTCTGGTTCATTTGGTCCATTTTGGAGTTCATGTCATCCATGGTCTTGGTGACACCACAGCCCACAAGCCCGCATAAACTAACAACCCAGATAAAATGTTTCATGGATGATTTCCCCCGTTTGCTTCCCTGGGGGAAATTTATAGGTGCAGTTTTTAGAATTTGGCTAGTTTTTTAGATGTCACGCCGCAGCGTCAGTCGAATACCTTCTTCAGGTTGTAGATAAGGCGCACTTGCTCATCCACGGCGTCACGAAGCATCGCTTCCGTGACATCGACCTCTTTACCATCGGCGGCTGGCACTCGTTTTTTGCGCTGGGCGATTTCAGCTATTGTTTGATCGTTATTTTTGACGGCCTCCGAAGTGATGAGCTTTTCGCGATTAAAAAACGCTCCGCTTTTTGTTTCACATTCTTTTCTGGCCTGACTTTTGACCGCTTTCTTTTCTTTAAACGAGGCCAGGGCATCTTCCCAAAACTTCAACTGACAGTCATAGGCATCTTGAGCCGCAGCTAAGGCCACCTGGCGATCAGCCTTGCCGCTGGGGAATAACTTTCCAAAGGCCCCAAAAAGTTTCTTTTTATTTTCATCAGTAATTTGATCTGGGTTTCTAACAAGCGCCTCGAGATTTTTTAAAAAATCCGCTTTAAGTTGCACGACGGGGTCAACTGGAGCCTGTGCACCCTGGGCGCCTTGTTGAGAATTGGCCGCCATTTCGGACTCAGCCCGTACAGTTCCGAGTCGATAATTCTGATAGAGGCTCACTACCGTATTGCCGATCGAGTAAATAGCCAATGTGCTTGCGATCAATAAGGGAGCTCCAAGTTTAAACTGATATTTGGGATACATGACTGTCCAGGCAAACCAGGCGCCACACGCGAGGGCCACCAAAAACAACCATTGAGCGATGAATGTGGGAGCGAGGGCGGTTAGGGCTTGAGTGAACATTATGCGTCTCCTTTATTTTTTCTTCTGCGCAGCCGGTGGACCCTTAGGTGCCTTTTTGGGCAGTGGACCCCTACCTGGATTTACTGCTGCTCTTGGTTTAACGGATTTTTTTTGTATAACTTGCTTATCTAAATTTTCTTTTACTTTTTCAACAGGAGTGGCCACAGGCGCAACACCCGCTTCTTCCGTCAGCGTACTTTCTTCTTTTGCCGTTTCTACTTCGGGCTCTTCTTCATCGATCGGAAAAACCTTTCCGACAACATCAACCATGGAAGAAATTCCCATCGTTCCCGCCGTGATATGTGCCGACGGAACTGCTGCAAATAAAATGATTTCATTTTCCTGCAAGATTCCTTTTCGAGATTCTATATAGAGAGATAAAACCGGATTTCCTCGATCAGATCCGAATTGGTACTCTTCGCCCGCGGGAGTTTTGGCGACCTCCCCGTTAATAATGGCTCGCCAGTCCATTTTGGTTTTTCCCATTCGGACGCCAAATTTATCGACAGGAATGCCCATCACCTTACGCACCACCGGAGATTCTTGAGGAGAAAAGCGAAAATAAACCAAATCACCCCGCTTCAACGGATTGCAACCATAGTAGTTTTCCACCACTTTGAATTTTTGGCCCATCTTTAAAACCGGGGCCATCGCGTAGTCCTTTAAGACCTCGATGGTTTCGCCCGCAGGACATGGCCCCGATTTATTTGTCGTCACCCAAGCTTTGTCCGTTCTGACGATGACATCTTCTTTTCTGAAAATAAATAGAATGACCGCAACAATTAAAATTGCGATGACACCAACAATCAGGGCTGTTTTGGTTTTATTAGTCATGGAGCTATTATTCTAAATCCACCGTCGGCAATTGAGAAGAATCCACTGGGCTGGCTTGGAGCACTTTGGTCTTAAGACTAGCACAGGCCGCCTCGACCAACGCCGTGAAAGGCACAAAATCGTAGCACATGGGATCCTGACTACAGTTACGCTTCCAACAAGGCCCGCACTCCGCCTGACTTAAAATTTTCACTCCCCGATCATATAGGTCTATTTCTTGAGCACACGTTGGTCCAAACCAGGCAACCACGCTTTTCTTTAACGCAATGGCCATATGCATTCCCAATGAATCGCCCGTTATGATCACATTGCAAAGCTCAACACACTTCATTCCTTCGCGTAGCCCTTGATGGGTAGAAGTCGGAATAACCGAATTGGCGTATGATTGATAAAGTTTTGCCATGACTTCGCTGTCTTCAGGCCCACCCAAAAGCAAAATGCTAGCGTCATGATCGGTCTGCATGATGAGTTCATCGATAACCTGACACCAACCATTAAAGTTTAATTTTTTATAGGGAATTGTTGGCGAACACCCTAAGTTCAGTCCGATCACATTTTTTTTTAGCTGAAGCTGCTTTCTGATGCCGTCAATTGACGCTTTTTCTTGAGCAGAAAAATTAAAAACGTACGGGTCTCGGGCGTAAGGCAAACCCAATGCTTCGGTGATGAGTTGAACTTCAGATTTTTGATTTACAAAAAATTTCTTATGATTATTTAACCCCAACTCGTAAAGCTCTTGGGCTTCGGGTTGAGCGGGCAAGATCGCGCCAGAGGCAGGGTCAACTTTGAATCCCCGCAACACTCCGGTATCAATCGAAATTTGAGACAGGCCGGCGGCCTCAAGGGACTTGTCGATTACGAAAGTTTCATCAAAAGCTAAAGTCCTAAGCTGCAACGCCCCTTGATGGTCGTTTTTAAGCACTCGATCGATCAAGGGATTATGATGAAGAAGTTCGGCCGCTCGAGGGTGGGTGATCCAAGTGATGTGAGCTTTTGGGTATTTTCTCTTGATGGCGGGGAGAATCGCAGTTCCTCGTAAAACGGCGCCAAGCGCCTCTAGGTGAACAATCAAAATCCTAGGGTGCGCGAGATCTCGTGAAGGGCAACCTTGAGAACATACATCATTGAGGCCGCACGGTTTGTAACCGCTAAAGTGCCGACATCCTGTCTGCAACATTTTTTAATTATAGCAGCAGCCCCGCTATTCCCGCCACCATCAAAGCAGAGCCGTAAAGCTCAACGGACTTTCTTAACTCGGGGGCAACTTGCCTGGAGCTCAAAAATCGTCCACATTGAATCAGGATCCATAGCCATACAAAAGTCGGTAAGAGCCAAGCGACTCGCATTGGACTGGCCATGGGCAAGTCTGACAAACCCCAGTGGGTCAAAACAACTGACAAAGTCATGATTGTGGCTAAGACAGTTACCGCTCCGGGGATTCCCCAAATCTTTGTGTAGGTCGTATACGTATCCTCTTGAGAAGTTCCTCTCATTTTTCGAGAAATCTCCCAAGCCGTGAGCATGAGTGAAAACCCGATGAGAAAGGCGATGGCCTTAAGTGGTAAATCAAAAATATTTCCAAAAAAGGTGGCGATGTAGAGATAGTTAAGAAACACAATGGGATGGTGAGAGAGCAGGGCCAACGGCAGGCTAGGCCGAATATGTCTCTCGGCAAAAAACCATTTAAACATCAAAAACCCATAGAAGAGATTAAACAAGAGCATCCCAAATACCGGGCGGCCCCAAAATGGAATATTAAGTGCGAGCAAGATAATGACCGAAGCCCAAATTGAAATCCAAACATCGCGATGGCTCACCACACCCACAACCAATGGTCGATTGGGGAAATTGATTTTGTCTGTTGGGTAGTCTTTGATTTCGTCACAGGCCCTCAGCCCAAATCCAAGCACTGTTAACGTTAATCCACCGCATACGAGTTCAATGGCCGAAACCTCGTGGCTGATAAAATAGCGGCTTAAAATCATGTAATTTAATACGAAAATTCCAAACGTTAAAATTTGCGCAGGAAAAAACGGATACATTTGCTTTGAAAATCGATGCATGCGAGAGAAATAATTCATGTCCACCTCTGAAGTTTAGGCCAAACCAATTTGCTCTTTAACTTCGGCTTCAGTTTCTTTTGAAAGATGATCCTCAGGATTTTCTTGATTAGAAGCCTTCAAAGCATCGCGCCAAAAAACTCCGGTTCCTGCAATCATATTGGACCATATGCTTGTTGGCCCAAAGAAAAAGCTCTTAGAAACGACCTTTTGACTGTGCTCGCGGTAGAGCGGATCTTGCAAAAGAACGCTTCTAAATTTCTCCATATTGTACCAAGGCACGCTGGGAAAAAGGTGATGCTCCAAGTGATATCCCGACTTGATTGGATAAATAAAAAAATTCTCGACTGGATTGTAATCGTGTACCCAGGTGCGCTCGAATTCAGTCGGTCCAGTTGCGCCGGTATGCTCTCCGTACCCGTGTAGTTTTAAGAAAAATATTGTGAGTGTGGCCATGGGTAAGAACCAAAAAATCAAAACTTGTAACAAAAATCCCCAAGCATAAGCCGCAGTAAACACCCCACCCCAAAGCACAATTGTTAATGCGAGATCTCTCATATTAACTGATTCAAGCTTAGCTTTGGCTCTTTGACCCGCTAGAAATCGATTGAATTGAACTAAAAACCCAACGAGATGCACCCCAACAACGTCGAATATAAGCATCTTCACCAGTGGCCAGCCTGTTTTTCGTTCATAGCGATAACCCTGAGACTCATAAAGCGCCACTTCCGGGTCTTGCTGAGGGGACCCCGAATAGTGATGATGATTCAAGTGGAGCGCCCGATAGTTTTTCTCGTAGATAAATAGCGGGATCCCGCAAAAGATATCAGCCAAGAACTCGTTCATCCAGCGATTGGGATGCAGCAAACGATGGGCCCCTTCGTGAAGAAGGATGAGTAAATGCATTTGCAATCCAGCTATTAAGAGCACCGAAACCGGGGCAAGCCACCAGCCACTCGCTGGCCCCCCTATAATCGCCAATGCCACTACCGCCGCGTATATTGCTATACACAACAGGAGCGATTTCCAGGACGATACTTTTGAAAAATTTTTCAGTACCGACGGGTTTACCTTGGGACGATGATAAGCAACTTGCATACAAGGACCCTCTTTCCACACTTAAGCGCAAAAGGAAATGGAATTTTTCGCATTGTTCCTATAAATTGCAAAACTCATGCGGGCAGACGTACTCATCAACCCAAAAGCCGGAAACGCCGATCAGTCTTTGATTACCGAGAAATTGAAGAAGACCCTATTTCGCCTTGATTTGCACTTTCACTCCCCCATCGGACTATCTGAAACAGAAAAAGTCGTTCGAGAAGCGAGCCAGGCAAAGTCAGATTTTTTGATCGTCTGCGGCGGCGATGGAACTCTTAACAAATCATTGCAGCCCCTTATGAAAATTCGCCGGGAAGGCGGCCACGTGCCAGCATTGTGCGCCATTCCCTCAGGAACGGCAAATGACCTCGCAACTCAAATTGGGATTTCAAAGCGCGTAGAAAGATCCGCCTACAGCGTTTTAAATGGCGGAATACGGATTGTGGACATACTTGAAGTCACTGCAAACGGGCAGTCGGCATATATGTTTACCAACGGTGGATTAGGTGTTCCTGCCCAAACAGCTTTAAAGGCAAACGTTATTCGACGATGGCTAAAATCTAAACTTCAAAGCCATTCGGATCTGCCTCCGGTTGTGAATCGGGGACTTAAATGGATTTTAGAAGTTCTTAAATCTTCAAGTTCTCGGATTTATGAACTCACTTTAATTAAAGAAATCGCCTCTTGGGATGATTCTCGATGGGAAGTTGAGATCGAGGTTCCTGGAAAGTCAAAATTCCGAACTCACGCACCATTTATTCTCATCAATAATCAACCCAAAGTGGGGGGTAAATTCACTCCCGCCCCCTATACATCGAATACTGATGGAACATTCAACGTTCTTCTCATTCAACCTACAGAAATTCTGGGTCAAGCTCGGGCCGTGCTCGGGATTCGACTAGGGCGCCTTCCCGATGTGGGGGTATGCCCAAGCTTCGAAAGCGATGTCGTTCGATTTCGATCCACTGAGACTTCCAAACCAATGATTTTTTTTGGCGACGGGGAAGTCTTGCATCGCAACGTGAGAGAGGTTACGGTGCGCTGTCTGCATCCGGGACTACCGGTTGTGACGATGGGTGAGGAATAAATGGGCTTACGTTTTTTGGTGAGCGGAGGAACGGGTTTTCTAGGCAAGCACGTTGTTCCAAAGCTTGAAAAGTTTGGAAAAGTTGTCTGTCTGTCACGCTCTTCCCCGAACACCATCAACGCGGACCTGACAAAATGGGATGGAGGCCTAAATCCTGAAGAACTCCGGGGACAATTTGATTGTTTTGTTCACATGGCAGGCCTTTACAATTTGAGAATTGGCGAATTTGATGGCTACCGCCAAAATGTTATTGGCACCCACCAAGCTCTTACGATTTCACAAAAAGCTCAGATTCCCTTTTTCGTTAATACAAGTACAGTGGCGGTCACCGTGCGCCATCGCAGTCTCAATATTTTCCCTGACGAACTCGACACCACGGTGAATTTTCCGGATTTTTATTCTCGATCAAAAGCCATTGCCGAAAATATGGTTAGATTTTGGCCAGATCGGCCGCAGGGTCGTTTAAATTTGAGACTTGGTATTCTT
>JADLCR010000014.1 GCA_020847095.1 Oligoflexia bacterium
CCATAGAGCTGAACCTCGTGCACAAAGATTTTTCCCTCTTGCACTCGCCGTTTGTCATAACGCCATTCGTCACGGCCGCTGATTTCAAAATGCGATGTGTCGCCCTGAACGCTAAAGGTGGAATTCACCTTTCCCCAGGCCGGAACGGCAAAGAAAGCAGCAGCAATCCCAAGGACGAAAATCCTCAATGCATCCTCCATGAAATACCGTCAACAAACTTGCAGGACTCTGGTCGTGAAGGAAGTTCGAAACTTCCTCCCGAAAGCACCAACCCGATAAATTCCAGTAGCTTACGCAACACGAAAGCCTCCCTGCTCTTGGTCCAGTAAACAGAATCCTACTGTTCACTCGTACACAGTGCGAACAAGGTGCCAAGCGTTAGAGCGCATGGATTGTCCCTTTTTCCTAGACTCGACCTCAGATTCTTGGCACCCAGTCAAGGCTCTGACAGATTCCGTAAACGTGCCTCGACAAATTAAGAAATTTCTGAGAGCTTCCGATCCTTTAGCTAAGGAAAACATCTTGTGAGGCTCCGGTGATAAGGCATCGTGTTAGCGCCATTATTTTTATGATTCTGACTCTGCTTCTAAGCAGTGGTTGCGCATTGCTTGGTGGCACTGACGATGCAGAAGTCAAAGCCAGCAATATTAAATTCAACCCACCAAGCTCTCCATTCAAAAAAGTTTCAGTGAGTAGTGCCGACCATGTTTTTCAAAGCGAGAAAACGGGCAGCACTATTGCGGTGAACTCTCTTTGTCAAAAATATGTGGACGTCAAACTCACTCACCTTCGGGACAATATTCTCGCCGGAGTGGAGCAGCTTAAAACCGAATCGGAAACTGATATTACCTATAACGATCGCGAAGGAAAACGTGTTGTGGCCCTAGGCACTATGGACGTCATCAAAGTTAAAGTTGATTTGCTCATCTTCAAAAAGAACAACTGCACCTTTGATTTGACTTATATATCTAGACCGGAATTCTACGCGACCGAGAAAAGGCACTTTGATGACTTTCTTGCGAGGTTCAAAGTGCCATGATTCATTCACTCACTTTTAGTCTCGGAAACATGTTTGTTCAGCTTTTCCACTTCTTAGGAGGAGTCATGGGACTTTTCAATGACTTCGTCTCTCATATTCGAACGCGCCCCTTCTACGCCAAACTTGTCGTCGAGCAAATGTACCACATTGGGCTGCGCTCTTTTGTGCTCGTGGCGGCAACGGCCATTAGCACCGGCGCTGTCATGTCACTCCAGTTCGGATTTGGACTAGAGCGCTTCGGTGGAAAACTCTATGTTCCCAAAGTCGTGTCGCTAAGCTTGTTTCGAGAACTTGGCCCTGTATTTACAAGTCTCATGCTCGCTGGGCGGGTGGGTGCAGGAATCACAGCTGAAATCGGCTCGATGGTCGTCACCCAGCAAATCGATGCTATTCGCGCTCTAGGAACCTCACCCACCAAAAAAATCGTCATTCCACGAGTTTTGGCGACGTTTTTGATGCTTCCATTACTAACAACCTTTGCGAATTTTATTGGACTAATCGGCGCGCTACTTATTTGCGTTGCCGAACTTAAACTTGATCCCTTTTTCTTTTATCAAAAAGTTTTTACCACAGTGACTCTTAAAGACTTTGTGGTGGGAATAAGTAAGACATTCTTTTTTGCCATGTTTATCAGCCTGGTTGGCTGCTATTACGGTTTACGCACAACGGGCGGAACCCAAGGCGTTGGATCGGCAACGACAAAGTCCGTTGTGACATCTTCAATTTTGATCGTTATTGGCGATTTCTTCTTAACTAAACTTTTTTGGATATTTGAAAAATGGACGTCATAGAGGTTAAAGATTTTCATAAGAGCTTTGGCTCAAAAGTCGTTCATCGAGGAGTCAATCTCTCTGTTCGCAAGGGCGAGTGCATGGGACTCGTAGGGGGATCCGGCTGTGGAAAAAGTGTCATTCTCAGAAGTCTCATTGGTCTAGAAAAGCCTGATCGTGGCTCAATCAAAATCAATGGAATTGAAATTACCGGCTTCAATGAAAATCAGCTTGTCGATATTCGCTGCAAGGCCGCCTATGTTTTTCAGGGTGGCGCCTTATTTGATTCGATGAGCGTCGAAGATAACCTGGCTTATCCACTCAGAGAACACACAAAACTCAATGACAAACAGATTCAAGAGAAGGTACTACAAACTCTTAAAAAATTTGGCTTGCAAGGAAGTGAAAAGCTCATGCCCGCAAGTCTTAGTGGCGGAATGCAAAAGCGCGTCGGATTGGCCAGGGCGATTATTCTTGGCCCTGAAATCATCCTTTACGATGAACCAACGGCAGGCTTGGATCCTTACAACACTAAAAAGATTCAACAAACGATTCTTGAACTTAAAAAGACTGGGACCACAAGCATTCTGGTGACCCATGATATGCCCACGGCTTTTGAAGTTTGTGATCGCATGGCCCTATTGCTCGATGGTCGCGTCGCCGCCGAAGGTACAAAAGACGAACTTAAGGCTGGCGAAGCCGCAGATCATTTAAATCGATTTGTAAATGGAGAGGCAACCTAATGGAAATGTCTAAGCATCTGGAATATAAGGTTGGTGTCTTCGTCGCCATTGGCCTTGTGATCTTGTTAACATTCATTGTTTTGTTGGGCGGCGACACCTCACTTTTTCGCAGTTCCAATACATATCGAATTCGCGCTGACGAAACAAACGGCCTATATGTTGGCGGTGTCGTGCAGGTGGCCGGTATTCCCGCCGGAAACATTAAAGACGTCAGCTTCGATGAAAAAGAAAATCACATCGTCATTAAAATCAGCGTTGAAAAGGGATTAGCGTCAAGACTCACTCAGGGGTCAAAAGCTGGACTTCGTACTCAAGGTGCCCTCGGAGACAAGTTTATTAACATCACCCCCGGGCCAAGAGACGCGGATAAACTTCGAAGTGGCGATTTTATCGAAACTGAACCTGGTTCCGATCTCATGACCACTATTAGCCAATCCGGAAACAAAATCGAAAAACTTTTTGTTATTCTTGAAGAAGTAGAAAAACTCATGAAGGGTTTGAATAGTAAAAATACCGGACCAAATTTAGGCGATGCCGTTGCTGGACTTCGTGGAACAACTCAATCCCTGGATCAAATTCTTGCATCCCTAAAAGGAAAGTCGCCAAAAGACAATGATGTTAAAAAGGCCATGACCCACCTCGCCAGCATCTTAGAAAAAATTGATAGCGGCCAAGGTTCCCTGGGCGGCTTGATCAACGACCCTACCGTACACGAAGATCTTAAATCATTGCTTGGCGGGGCCAAGAGAAACAAACTTCTTAAATACCTGATCAGAACGACAATTCAAAAGAGCGAAGAAGAAGAACTTTCTTCGAAACCCGGAAAATGAGATTATTTGGCAGGCGGATCGTCGGGAAGTTGGGAGCCGGAGGGAAGACTCCGGGCATCCAAAGTAAGCCTAATCTGAGTGGCCCACGGTCCACCCATGTAATCATTCACCTTCTTGAGAATTTCCGTACGAGCAAAATAGAGTTGATTCATCCAAGCCGAGCTGACCGTCCAAATATAGAGAATTCCTTTGGAAAACCCGACCGGCGAGCACTTGGCCGCAATCGTGGGACCCACAACTTGAGGCCAAACACGCTTCAAACGGTATCTTTTAAAGTCCTCGGCAAGCGGTGAATTGCCTTTTTCAAGCAACCCCTGTAAGACATTAAGCGCAGAATCTGGAATTTCATCATCGTTTTTCATGAATTCACTATCGAATATCACGAGGTCAATTTGGCAGCCAGTACAAAACCTATTATTCATATTGTTGGCGGGGGACTCGCCGGATCAGAGTGCGCACTTCAACTCGCTGGCCTAGGCTATTTCGTTAAACTCTATGAAATGCGGCCCAAAACCTTAACACCCGCTCATCATACCGGTCAGTTTGCCGAACTGGTTTGCTCAAATAGTTTAGGTAGCCTTACCGAACCTTCAGCGCCGGGACTTTTAAAGTGGGAAATGTCCAGACTTGGCTCCAAAATTTTAGACGCAGCACTCAGGCATCGCGTGCCTGCTGGTCAAAGTTTGAGCGTCGATCGAAACGAATTTTCAAACGAGATTTCTAATCTCATTAGAAAAAATGACCATATAGAAGTGATTGAAGGTATCGTTGAGGACCTTGATCAACTGCCACGACCAGCGGTGATTGCGACCGGCCCGTTGACTCACGAAAAGTTGGCCCAAAGCATTCGGCAGCACTTTGGCACCGAAGACCATCTCTATTTTTATGATGCTATTGCACCGGTCATTGATGCGGACTCCATTAACATGGATATTTGCTTCAAAGCGAGTCGCTATGACAAAGGTGGAGATGACTATATTAATTGCCCGCTAAATAAAGACGAGTATTTTGCTTTCGTCGAGGCCGTGATTAAATCCGAAAAAGTTGAACCTAAAGAATTTGAAAACACTCAGTACTTTGAATCATGCCTTCCCATTGAAGTGATGGTGAGCAGAGGCCCATTGACACTTGCGTATGGACCAATGAAACCAGTGGGTCTTCGCGACCCGCGCACCGGAAAAACTCCATTCGCCTGCGTGCAGCTCAGGCAAGAAAACAAATTTGCAACCGCTTACAACTTGGTCGGATTTCAAACAAAAATGAAATACCCCGAACAGATGAGAGTTTTCCGAATGATTCCTGGTTTAGAGAAAGCGGAGTTTTTAAAGCTTGGGAGCCTACATCGCAACATGTTCATCAATTCGCCAATTTTATTAAACAAGAATCTTTCGTCAAAAAAAGATCCCAACCTCTTTTTTGCAGGACAAATTACGGGCGTCGAAGGTTATTTTGAATCGACCTGTACGGGAATGTTAGTTTCCAAATTCATAGATGCTCAAGTGACTCAGAGACCTCTTCCGATTTTTGCCGCCGAAACCGCGTTGGGCGCACTACTTGGCGCTATCACCGAACCCAAAACAAACTTCCAACCTACAAACATCAATTGGGGGTTATTTCCACCCCTCGTCAACGTTCACAAGTCTCAGAAAAAACAGGCCCTTTTTTCCAGAGCCCAAGAACGTTTTCAGACATTGTAAATTTTATCACCCTTCAACTCCCCACCCTAGTTCAATGGCGTTTAATTCGAATTCCCCTGGATTTTCTTGGGCTTAGGCTTTGCACGATTCTGCCTTCAATGATTATGGGTGGACTACGTCATCTCATTATTATTCTCCTCCTCTTGGGCTCATCCCAACAGGCATTAGCTCGCAACGAGAGTTTAGAATATGCACTCGAGCGATGCTTTACAGCCCTGGCCGCTCTCAAACTTCCTCAAGGATGGATTCGACATATAAAGGTTCCTGAAAATCCTGTTGATATCCAAACGCTCTCGGGCCCGGTCAACCAGGAGTTGCCTGCAAATAACCTGTCAATGACTGTTTGGAATATTCAAAAAGGCAAAAACTCTCAATGGGGCAAGGACCTTGAGACTATTTCCCGGGATTCCGACCTTGTCTTGCTTCAAGAAGCATCTCTCCGAGCTGACATTCGGTATCCATTGGTTAAGTCACCACATTCTTGGGTCTTTGCGACATCGTTTATGAGTCGTAAACATCCGGGAACCGGCGTCACAACAGGCTCAAAGGCCGAGCCCGTTGAAATATCTTATGCGCGCACCGTGGCGGTAGAACCACTCATCAAAACTCCCAAAATGGCTTTGGCCACAAAATTTAAAATTCAAGGTCGTGAAGAACAACTCTTGGTCGTCAACGTTCACGCCATCAATTTTGTTGGAAGCAAAGAGTATAATCTTCAGCTCGCCCAGATATTTCAATTGGTCCAATCCCACTCGGGTCCGGTTATTGTGGCCGGCGACTTTAACACCTGGAACTCCTTTCGATGGAACGAATTAAGGCGACTTTTTGACTCCGGTGCCGCCGGCATGAGACAGGTCCCACTCAATCGTTACAACCTCTTTTTTCACCTAGACTATGTTTTTGCCCGTGGGATCAAAGTCGAAACCGCCGAGCAGCTTGGCCACGTTAAGTCTTCAGATCACTTTCCTATTCGCGTCGAATTTTCAATTTTGTAACCGCTATAACTTAAGTCCAATTGAAACGTCACCCTATACCAGATAACCTAAATCATGGGTTTTCGAAGACGTCTTTGCTTCATTTTGCTTTTAGTTATTTTTTGGGAACTCAGGGATCCTTCAACTAACTTTATTAGAACGTGTTTTTCTGAGATCCATAACCAGGAAATGAGCCTTCAAAGCGATTCAAATCCAATAATCGATTTCAATCATCAAAGTCGCCAACCTTCGAAGGACGACCACGGAAAATCTGGACGAGATGATTCAAACGTTCACTCATCGGTACTGGCATTCTATTACTTTCTAAACTGCTCTTTGGTAATTTCAACGCTCAATGATAATTCTCACAAAAAGATCGTCGCCCAGTTTGACCCTCCCATTTTTCAACCTCCCAAGATTTAATTTCAAACGACGATTCTTGAAAATGCTTAATTTGGATTAAATAATAAACAGCGGAGATACATCTAGAATATGCACGACACTCTACTTTTTGACTTAGGCAAATCGATCATTGGGGCGTCGGCCTTAGGGTATGTGGCTCACTTGTTTCGGCTCCCATTGATTCTGGCTTATATCGGTTGCGGAGCCATACTTGGCCCTCATTTGGGATTTGGTTTTATCAAAGAAGCCGAAAGCATCGCCACTCTCTCAGAAATTGGTCTGGTGCTTTTGATGTTTATTTTAGGTCTGGAAATTGACCTTCGAAAACTGCTTCAGGCCGGAAAAGCTGTTTTAATCAATGGATTTACTCAGTTTGTTGGCTGCCTGGTTTTGGGATTTGGCTTTTTTTATTTTGTCGGAATCAACAAAACCTACGGACAATATGATTTACTTTATCTATCTGTAGCCTGTGCGCTTTCCTCAACTCTGATATGCATCAAAATTTTATCCGATCGCATGGACCTCGATTCGTTAAGTTCTCGAATCACTCTCGGAATTTTGGTTATTCAAGACCTTTGGGCGATCGGCTTTCTGGCTGTTCAGCCCAATCTCGAAAACATGAGTGCCATGTCACTTGTGATTTCAGCCGGCAAAGCAGGTCTCCTTGTCGCGGCACGTTGGGCCATGGCTAAGTTCGTTTTGCCATTTATCTTTGGAAAAATTGGAAAGCAACCTGAGCTCATGTTGATTTCCGCAATGGCGTGGTGCACAGCTGTTTGCGGATTGGCCGATTTCTTAAGCCTATCTCACGAAATGGGAGCACTCATTGCTGGAGTCACGATTGCCTCGTTTCCTTATCATGTTGATGTGGCTTCAAAAATTTCAAGCCTTCGGGATTTTTTTATTACTCTTTTCTTCGTAAGCCTTGGCCTTCGCATTCCGTTTCCATCAAAAGAAGTGCTGAGCCTTGCCGGAATAATTTCCGTTTTTGTACTGTTTAGCCGAATACCAACCATTTTTCCGATTCTTCATTCAATGAAGTACGGCAATCGGGCGAGCCTTCTGCCCGCCGTAAACTTAAGCCAATTGTCAGAATTCGCACTCGTTCTGGCCGCCATTGGAGTAGATCTTAAACACATCCATTTTGATTTGCTCTCGGCCCTCACACTAGCCATGGTCTTTACAGCACTCATCTCGTCATTTGCCATTCCCAAGGGCCACGAAATCTGTCAGCGAGTGGCGCCCTGGCTTGAGCGCTTAGGATTTAAAGATTTGGTTGGGGGAGGTCGAAAAACCGAGCCCACTAATGGAAGCAGTGGATACAATGTAGTGCTTCTGGGGTTTCACCGTGTGAGCAGCTCTCTTCTTCACGAAATGCTCAATCGATATTCGAAATCAGCCGTAGAAAAAATATTGGTCGTCGATTTCAATCCTGAGGCCCATCACCGCCTGAAAGATCTGGGAGTTAACTGCAAATACGGCGATATTGGAAACATCGACACTCTCCGAAATATGCATCTTGAAAGCTCAAAATTACTGATTTGCACGATCCCCGATAGTTTTTTAAAAGGAACCAGCAATCTCAAGCTTGTTAAAGCCTTAAAGAATCTTGCACCTCACGCTCGGATCATCGCAACGGCGGAGGGCTTTTCTTCGGCAGTGGAGCTTTACGATGCGGGAGCCAGCTATGTGTTTGTTCCAAGACTTGTGAGCGCCCATTTCTTAGCTGACGTGGTTGAAAGGATTCAAACAGAGGGGGCGCGCACTTTGAGAGAAAGTAGCCTCACTTATTTGAAAGACCGTAAAGAGGTCATTCCTTAAATTATAAAATAATGTACGAACCCCAAGGATAATTCGGCGGTAATTCAAGATTTATCAAGATGCTTTTCCCATTGAGGAGTTTTGCAGTAGTCTCCCTTTTTAAAGTCGCTCCGAACAGAGCTTGTGTGCGAATCCTTTTTTATCTATTACAGGGAACTCTAGAAAGCCAATTAAAGCCGTTCACCCATACGAGAAGCGTCAAGCACCGGTTTCTGGCAACAAAAAACCCGCTTAGGCTCTTAACCTAAGCGGGCTCCATAAACTGGCTCAGGTGGCAGGACTCGAAACTGCGACCAGGCGATTAACAGTCGCCTGCTCTACCACTGAGCTACACCTGAATAGGGGTCCGAATTTATAATGAGCCGATTTAGCCTGTCAAGGCGATCCCTTCTTAGAGATCGCCCCCTTTTAGAACCGTAATGATGGACTTGCTGACGGTTTTTAAAGACTCAAACACCCCTTTGCCCTGAGTGGCAACGGCCTCAAATTCAGGGGAATTATAGCGATTAAGTGCCTTACGCAAGTCAGCAATTGGCGAGACATTCGCTAGATCGCGCTTATTGTACTGAATAACTAGGGGCACTTGCTTAATGTCGTAGCCTTGAGTTTCGAGGTTTTTTTCGAGGTTATTCATACTCTCGACATTTTCTTCAAATCGTTCGGCCTGTGAATCCGCAACAAAAATGATCCCATCCAAGCCCTTTAATATGAGTTTTCGGCTAGCGTCGTAAACCACTTGGCCTGGAACCGTATAGAGGTGAAACTTGGTCGTAAAACCGCGAATCTTGCCTATGAAAAGCGGCAAGAAGTCAAAAAACAGGGTGCGTTCATTTTCAGTATTAAGGGCAATAAGTTTACTTTTCTGGTCGGAGGCCGTCTTTTGATAAACCCACTGGATATTGGTGGTCTTCCCCCCTAGGCTCGGACCGTAGTAGACGATTTTGCAGTGAATTTCTTTAGCGTTATAGTTAATAAATGACATTACGGCGCATCCTCAAATTGAAATTCTACTGCGTCATTCACGGTAAGTGCCCTAAAGTTCAACCCGGTTCTCCAAAGCTCGGCCCAACGTTCTATGATCCACGTAATCCAGGTTCCCCCCAATAGGCACCCCTTGCGCCAGCCTTGTCACACGAACACCTTTGGGTTTCAGTAATTTGTTAATGTACAGGGATGTGGCATCTCCTTCAAGATCCGCATCAAGTGCAAGGATAACCTCCTTCACCCCGTATTGATCAACACGATTTTCAAGTTCTTTGAGCCTTATCTGATCAGGTCCGATTCCATCAAGCGGCGAAAGCACCCCTTGCAGCACATGGTAGCGGCCTGTAAACGAGACGGATTCTTCAATTCTCAAAATATCCGCAGGGTCTTCGACCACGCACAAGAGCTTTTTCTCTCGCATCGGGTCAGCGCACTGCGAACAAATATCTTTATCTGTATAGCTAAAGCACTCTGGACACGCATGAACCTGCATTTTGACATCAAGTAAACTCTGACTGAGGCGCCCAGCTAAATCCATATGGGATTTTAAAATATGAAAAGCCAGTCTTTGCGCCGTTTTCTCGCCAAGACCGGGCAAATGCCCTAACTCTTCAATCAGTTTGTCGAGCGCCGCAATTTTAAATGCCATTAAAAAAGTCCTGGGATCGACATGCCGCCGGTGATTTTGTTCATTTCATCTTCATTCATCTTTTTTGCTTGTTTGAGACCCTCATTGACGGCGGTCATCACTAAGTCTTGGAGCATTTCGACCTCTTTGGGGTCGACAACGTCTTTCTGAATACGAATTTCTTTTAAACTTTGGTTACCCGTCACCACCGCTACAACCGCCCCTCCGCCGCTTTTAGCCTCGATGGTCTTTTGCCCCAACTCTTCTTGAAGCTTTGACATCTTCACTTGCATTTGCTGGGCTTGCCTTAAAAAGTTTTGCATTCCGCCAGGGAAGTTCTTCATAAATGAATCTCCTTATGGTGAATCTTGAATCGAAGTGATCCGAGCATTCAAGGTGTTTTTAGCTTCCGCAATTAAAGGGTGCGCCTCAATCTTTTTCATTAGATCTTCATGAGCTTGGGCAGCCTTTTTATCGATAATCTCTTTTGGAGAAAGCACGGTTTCTTTTTCACCCTTAGTCTCGACTTTAAAATCGAAGGCTTTGCTAAAGTATTCCTGCGCCAGTTCTTTAATCTGATTCAAAGCTTCAGGTTTCACTAATTGAGAATAGAAAAACTCTTGGTCCGGACTGAACTTTAAAAGAATGGTTTGCCCGTCGACTCCAGAAAAAGCCGCATATTCAAGCTTTGCGCCCAGCAAAGGCTTTTTCTTTTTCACCTGATCAATAAACTCAATCCAAGTCGTTTGGTCGAGCTCCCGAGATTGCACCGGCACCTCAGTGCGAACCGGCGTCGGACTCACGGGCTTTTGAACCTGCGGCTTACTAGCGGGCTCAGATTTTGCGAGACTTCCTGTACCGGCCCCCCCACTACTGCCTGCAGGAGCTTTCCGCACCTCCAAAGGCTTTCCCTGAGAAAGAGAGTCAATGATCGCTTGTAATGATTGAAGTCTTGGCGCTTGGGTCAGTCGAATTAAGACCATCTCCAAGACAACGCGCGGGTCAGAAGCCCGAACCACGTCTCCAACGCCTTTTAAGGTCATATCAAAAATCAAATGGATATCTTCTTCCGACAGTGACTGCGCAAGTCGTTGAAGCTCTTCGACTTCACTATCTGGAAGATCCAAAAACTCTAAAGACTGGCTTTGAGTTCGCGCACCAGACGAAAGTTTAACGATCATGAGATTGCGCAAGGACTCTAAAAGGTCTTGAGCAAATTGCTTTGGATCATATCCTTGATAAAAAATGCGCTCCACAATATCCAAAACCATCTTGACGTCGCGACTTACAATCGCCTGAAGCATTTGGCCTAAAATCGTTCGATCGGTGAGCCCTAAAACTTCAATGACTTGCTTATGTGTGATCGTGTTTCCACAATAAGTAATGATTTGCTCAAGCAGGCTAAGCGAATCACGCATGCTGCCTTCGGACTCGCGCGCCACCAACCATAAGGCCTGACTCTCAGCCTTAACGCCTTCGGCGGAGACAATTTCTTGAAGTCTCGTTGCCACTTGCCGTGTTGGAATTCGTCTAAAGTCAAAACGCTGACAACGAGAAAGAATAGTCACAGGAATTTTGTGTGGCTCAGTGGTGGCAAATATGAACACCACATGGGCCGGAGGCTCTTCTAGGGTTTTGAGCAAGGCGTTGAATGCGCTTGTGGATAACATGTGGACTTCATCAATAATGTAGATTTTGTATTTACCGCGCGAAGGCATGTAGCCTACGGTTTCACGAAGCTCACGAATATTCTCAACACCGTTATTGCTGGCTCCGTCAACTTCAATGACGTCTACGGAGCGGCCTGAAGTGATTTCTTGGCAATCCACACACTCGTGGCACGGCACAAATTCCTTCGCATTTTGACAACGAAGACTCTTGGCCAAAATTCTAGCTGTTGAGGTTTTACCTACGCCACGGGCTCCAGTGAACAAAAGCGCATGGGGCATGCGTCCGCTTTTCAAAGCATTAAGGAGTGTGGTGGCCACATGATCTTGACCGATTAATTCAGTAAATGATTGTGGTCTTAATTTTCGGGCTAATACTTGGTAACTCACTCCCCATCCTTCAAAAATACAGGTAGACCGGGCACCCCCACGTCACATGAAGCATCTGGTACCGTTGCTTCCTTTCGGACCTGGCGGGGTTCAGCCAGAGTTAACATCGCGCAGGACCCGGCCGTATTTTGGCTTGCGCAGTAAAACTTAGGCGTCCTTGGTTTGCAAGCCCGGAATCCATGGGGACTCAGACTTAATAACGCCTCGCATAAAATACTTTCCATCCAAGGCGGCAACTGGTAAGTTGCGCCTCAATATGACCGACGTTTTGAGAAGAAAAACAAATGCCGTGACGATTGGCTCCGTCCTTTTGGGGGGAGACAATCCCGTCGCTGTGCAATCCATGACGAACACGGACACGGCCAACGCTCAATCCACCGCTCAACAGGTGATGGAACTGGCAAACGCTGGCTCGGAGCTTGTCCGCATCACTGTTAATACCGAAGAGGCCGCCCGCGCAGTCCCAAAAATCGCTGAAATTTTAGAAGCCCAAAACTGCCATGTCCCCCTCATTGGGGACTTTCATTACAACGGGCACTTGTTGTTAACAAAATATCCGGAATGCGCCAAAGCCTTGGCTAAGTACCGAATCAATCCAGGCAATAGCGATATTGGAAAAGACGAAAAAAACAATTTTGCGACCATGATTGAGATTGCTCTTAAAAATGATAAGCCCGTGCGCATCGGCGCCAATTGGGGGTCACTCGACAAAGTCGTTGTCGCAAAACTTATGGATGAGAACCTCAAACGACAAAATCCATTAAGTAATGACACCATCATGGAACACGCCTTGGTTCGCTCAGCGCTTGAGTCCGCTGAACTTGCACAAAAATTGGGAATGCCAAAAAATCGCTTAGTGCTCTCTGCAAAAGTGTCAAACGCCCAAGGATTGGTGCGCGTCTACCGAGCGCTTGCTGAATCCGGAGAATACGCCCTGCACCTTGGACTTACGGAAGCGGGCATGGGCATGAAAGGCATCGTGAGTTCGTCCGCGGCACTTGCAGTACTCCTTCAACAGGGAATCGGCGACACCATTCGAGTTTCAATAACTCCTCAACCCGGTCAACCACGAACAGAAGAAGTGTACGTTGCGCAGCAAATTCTCCAGAGCTTAGAAATTCGAAATTTCACACCACAAGTGACTTCGTGCCCCGGCTGTGGCCGAACCTCAAGTACGTTTTTTCAGACTATGGCCGAAGACATTCAATCGTATTTAAGAGAGCAAATGCCTATTTGGAAGCAAACTCACCCTCAAGTGGCTGAGCTTAAAGTTGCCGTCATGGGTTGCATTGTGAATGGGCCGGGCGAATCCAAGCATGCGAACTTAGGCATTTCCTTACCTGGTACCGCGGAAGACCCGAAAGCCCCAGTATATGTAGATGGGCGCTTGGTCACCACTCTTCAAGGGCCGGGAATTGTTCCCGAATTCAAAAAAATTCTCAATCAGTACGTCGAAACCCATTATTAGGTTTACAATTTAAATTCAGCCGCCCTAGACTTTAATCTAGTCACTTCTTTTCTAGGGGAATTCAGAACAAGCAGTTCTGTGTGAAGAGAAGTCAGATTCCAAAGGAGGGGGTTTTGATGAAGTTTCTTACTCTATTATCCATCACATGTTTACTTGTGGGTTCTGTTTCAGCTCACGCAGCACAAGATGCAGGGGAATTGCTGTTTGACGATCCAGAAATCGTTCAAACACAAGAGCCGATCACCCATGAAGCATGGACTCAGCTTCATCGCCAGCAATCGCCTAAGAAGAAACATGAAGTTTCCGGTTAGTCGCTTTTCGATATGTTTTCTTCGCAAGGGTTAAATGGCCTTCCTGCATTGGGCGATATTGTGAACTTAGGAAAGCTCATTTGGGAAGTGATTCAGTACAACAGGCCCGCGGCCAACCTTTCGAGCGATTTTGCTAACGCGGTTCCTCGCGGAACCGAATCTTGGAAAGATCTCAGCGGCTGGTCTAGCCCACAGGCGCAAACTTTCACGGTAACTTATAAAAATAAGTTCCGAGCCAAAGTTGTGGATTTTAAATATCAGCTTCTTTACACCCACAGCGGAAGCATGAAAGGTCAAGGCAAGTATCTGGCGAATATTACCGTGATTCCGGCCAAAATTAATGTGCTGGCTGGTTTCAAGCTCAACGCCTCGGCAACCGTACCACAAGTCACCAATATGGGGACTGAGGAGTTGCCCGTAGCCGCTGCTCAAGTTTTGGTGAAATGGAGAGTAGAAACTCTACTTCAGCACCAACAAGTGGCTAAAGTTTATTCTTTAACTGGCGCTGGTGAGTACAAAGACATTACCCACCCGTAAGCCCGTTACACTAAACGATTGGTTATTACAGCCAGGAGAGGATTCTCTCCTGGCTTTGTTTTTAATAAACGGCCCTCTCTGGGGTTAGGGTCGGAGCAGCCGAGGCTATTGAATGTTGAATTTGTAACATATTGAAATTACTTGATTATTTAGTCAAAACACCTTGACCTAGGTCCTGAAGTTTGGGCCCATATCATCCGATAAGTGGCAAAAGGGGTTAAGCGGAGGAAGGGCACTTGTCGGAGCTTCAAGTTTCGTCAAATAGGCGGTTATTTAAAAAGCTACTCATTGTGGGTGTTCTGATTCTTTTGCCCTTGATGAGCTCTTTTCAAAACTGCGCCGATTCGTCGGCCTTTATGCGCGGACCACTGGTTGCCATGCCTCGCACGTGCACGGTTTCAAATGCGTCACTTCAAACGCTTTCGCAAATTTCCGCATTTAAAACCATTCCTGAGTCCATAAACTACAAATATGTCTTAAAGCCCGGACAGACTGAAGAAACCATTTTGCCCCAAGGCACGATTTTAAGTATTAAGCGTGAGCCCCTATGCGGAGAACCATTTATCACATCACTCGTTCTAGAAAAAGACACGACGGTAAACCAACTCAATCAAGAGCTTGAGCTTGACGCTTGCATTGAAGCAGCCGAACTCCCCGAGCGCGCCAGGCTAAGCGCACTGCCCGCTCACATGAATTTTGTTAAAGCGACAAATGGATGGAATACTTTCTATACCAGCTCTAATCCAATCGGCGCGGTGGATGTGGTTATTGCCATCATTGATGGCGGAGTAAAGACCCATACAAATCTATCGTTTTGGACAAATCCCGGCGAAACCGCAGGCAACGGTGTTGACGATGATGGAAACGGCAAGATCGATGATGTGAATGGTTGGAACTTCTATAACAATAACAATCGAGTCGACCCAGTTCTTCTTTCAAATCCCGAAGCCGCCCATGGCACCCACGTTGCGGGCCTGGCGGCCGCTTCAGTGAACGATTCGCTCAACATCGCCGGCTCAATGAAGCTTAAAGCAAAAGTCATGAGCTTAAATATCTTTGGTGACTACGATGAATCGAAAGATTGCGATCTTGTTCCGAAACCAAACCCCTGCAATCGCGGCGTGACGGACTTAGATGTCGCCCATGCCATCGACTACGCCATTTCAAAAAGGGCCCACGTCATTAATCTCAGTCTCGCCGTTAGTGGATTTAGCGCCACCATGCTGGATGCCGTTGCACGAGCGGCCGCCCAAGGAATCATCGTGGTGTCGGCCGCAGGTAATGACGGCATTCAAATTGGCACCTCTCGAAGTGACTCAAATTATATTAGTCCAGCAAGTTTTACCGTTGAGCTTCCCAATGAGGTGTTCACTGTGGGAAGTTTAGAAATCAAAACCGATGGCACTTACGCCAACATGTCCTTTTTCACAAACTTTCATCCGGTATATGTGAATATCTCGGCACCCGGCTCTGAAGATGGACAAGCCGGAATTCTAAGTACGGGATTGGCCAATAATACGAAGCGGCTCCAGGGGACCTCAATGTCATCGCCAATCGTGGCCGGGGCCGCGGGCCTTGCCGCAGGCCTTGCCCGAACACGCGGGTACGTGCCGCATATAAGCCTCACCGAAGCCATTGTTAACTGGATGCAAAATTCCGGACAGACCGTAGCCATGGTCGACGATCCGGCGACTGCGGGAATCAACGAAGCGAATTTTCGAACACTAAACAATAAAGCACTAGACCTTGAGGCTTTTGCCCTTTTGACCAATCAAAATCTAGTTACGCCACCGAACCCCGCTCTTCAAACTGGCACGGGCACATTGCCAACGATCTGTCCGTAAATGCAAATTTTGCCCATTACATTGAATCACACAAGCTGCTAACACCTTCTTATGCCAAGGTTTTTTGCTACATGCCCAAGAGGAATTGAATCCTCATTAAGAGAAGAACTCATTGAACTCGGCGCCAAAGGGGTGGTTTCGGGCACTGCAGGCGTGAGCTTCGAAGGAAGTTGGAAAACATGTTACATGGCCAATCTCCAAGTGCGAAGCGCCAGTCGTGTGCTTTATCCTGTTTTAGATTTTCCAGCCTACGAGCCTGATCACATTTATCACAATGTGCTCAAGCACGATTGGACCAAGTATATCAACGTCAACCAAACAATTGCCGTTGACTCAAATGTGCGCGACAGCAAGATTCAAGATTTGCGCATCGTTTCGTTGAAAGCCAAAGATGCCGTAGTCGATCAATTTCGTGAAAAATTCGGCTCTCGACCAAATGTCGATACCGAAAAAACAGATCTGCAGATCTCTGTAAGATTAGCAAGAAACGCATGCACAGTTTCTCTCGACACCTCGGGAGGGTCATTGCATGAGCGCGGCTATCGCAAATTCACAGGGCAAGCGCCTATCAAAGAAAATCTGGCCGCAGGACTTCTGAGGCTTGCACAATGGGATCCGAAAACAGAGGCGTTACTTGATCCCACGTGCGGATCAGGAACCTTTTGTCTTGAGGGCGGGCTTCGAGCATTAAACATTGGGCCCGGAACCTTAAAAGAACGATTTGGATTTCAAAAATGGAAGACTTACCAGTCTGACGCCTTTGACGAATGCCTCAGCACTTGCCACGAACAAGAGCTCATTCAGTTGCCTCGCCCGATATTCGGGTTCGACAAGGATCAGCGCGTAATCGCGGCTGCAGAAAAAAACTCCAAGCTTTCGGCTCTTCATAATCTTGTCAAATTCAAACATCAAGCTCTCAAGGATCTCGAGGGGCCACCGGTCGATGGACCGGGACTAATCATCGCCAATCCGCCCTACGGAGAAAGACTGTCAGAAATTGAAGAACTAAAAGACCTTTACAGCTTTTTAGGCCGGCTTTACCGAACAAAATTTAAGGGTTGGAGAATGGCTGTGCTCACAAGCGAGCGCAGTCTTATGGACTGCTTGGATTTAAAGCCAGCAAAATCTTACCGGGTCTTTAACGGGTCTATTCCTTGTTTCTTCGAAATTTTCCATAATTGATTGAGTTGGCACAATCAGTGCTTTAACAAGCCCTTGAATGTGGGGAGTTGGCAGAAAACTGTGGGGAACAGTTTTCTTATGTATTTTATTCGTTACAAGTGCTGGGTCTGCTGAAATTTTTGTAGCAGACTCGGCGCCCTCTTTTGAATTTAAAAATTGCAACCAAGAAGATATTTGGACCCGGGCATGTGCTAAAAGCTCTCGCCCAGGCGGATACTGGCAAGACTCCACCGGCCGTGGTCTTTCTGCCGGTCAAATTACAGCCTATCTCAAACATGCAAAACTCAACGGCGCTAATCTTAAAGAAGCGGCAAGAGACGGCTACAGCCGCTTTTTATCTTCTAATATTGACGCTCTGGTTTTGCTAAAATTCATTCAACAATCGATGGACCCACAGTTCGCAGATGGATGGGATCAAACCCTTAAGAGCTATGTTCTCTTGCAACCAAGCGAATATGCAAAAATGCTAAAAGCCGAATCCAAGCCGCTTGACCAATTGATCGAAGAACAAGTTTTTTGGCGTTGGCTCCCCCATCACCATTGTAAAAATCAAAACCACTCCCATGGAGATATCATACCCAACGCCTTCTATGAGCCCACGACTCAAACGATTGTGCCGACTCCAGCGTTAGTGAGTGCGAGCGGATTTTCGAGTTACTCTCTGCTTTACGTGGTGGCCCATGAAATTGGCCATCACCTGGATCCGGCTCGAGGCCCGTCGATACAAGACGGGGCACTCATTTTAAGTCACCTTCTCGAAAATGGAACTTCTAAGCCATTGCCTACAATGCGATCGGTTAATTACAATAGAGAAACCTGGCAATGCCTTGCACACACATTAGAACCAAGTGTGTTCTTCGCCGAAGAATATGCGGACTGGATTGCGGCTCTAGTCTTGAATGAAAAAATAAAAACCATATCAGACCCCAATGAAAAAACTTTGTTTGCCGTCAATGCCACCAGATTTTTTTGCGATGAACTCGACAACGATAATAGAGGGTCGAGACATAGTCTTCCGCGTTTTCGAATCATGAGAATTTTTAGACAACCAGAACTTCGCTCGGCACTTGGTTGTAGTTCGACAGTCACCGAATTCGGAAAGACCGTACAGGCGTGCCGGCCATAAAAAAAGGCCGCATTTAACTGCGGCCCGTTTTTCAAGATTTCAATTTAAATCAAGACTTAATAGCGAACGCATTCCAAACTTGCAGTTACCGGACCTTGATCTTTGCCGATAAGGACGGTTGCCGTTTGAAGTCCTGTGGCTTTCTTGGAATCCACAAAATTAATAACGCCTTCATAACGAACACGGGTCACTTGCCGCCCCCAAGTCATTTGAAGCTCAGCGGAATATTTGTAGCCCTGGCTGTCCGCTTTCAATTCAACATTTTGAAGCTCGAGCCCTTCGGTTTCGGCTTGAGGATCATACTCAGGGCCAACCCAAATACGATTTTCGGAGACACTAATTGCCAAGAATCCCTCTCCGCTCTGTGAGCTGCAAACCACACTGGGATTGACAACAACCGATTCAACGGAGTCTTGAGCCATAGCCAAGCTTCCTGAAGTCCATACAAGCGCTGTAATGATTAGTAGTAATTTGTTCATCTCATCTCTCCTTAATTTAAGCATTTCGATTTCTTTCAGCGGAGATGCAATTTCAAATCCTCTTTATTAATGACCTGGCGGTAACCCCTCAACTTATTGAAATCACTTAATTTAATGTCCTTTATCGATGGGCTTTTCATGACGATAAGTGAAGAGGCGGAGGTACGGGGTTATGTCGCGATACATTTTCTATGTGGCAGCATTTATCACAATCGTAGGATTGGGATTTCTCTATCAAAATTGTGGAAGCTCTCAGTTTGCTACGCTGACCGGCGATGGAATGATTGGTACGGCCGTGAGTAGTGACAGTCTAAATAACGAAAATTCAGACGTGGCGATGGCGCTGTTTAGAGAAGAACCCAGTCCACAAGCGACAAAGCCACCACTGCCCGATCCCATTCCAGGCGGAAATATTTTGATGCCGGGATTTTGGGGCGGCAAAGGCGCCGGTGCCAATGTGGCTCAAAGGGTGACAAGGTTTAAATTTAACTGCGGCGAAGGTGAGTTTGAAGGGCCGTTTATTTTTGGGTTGAATGGTAGTTTCTTTTTCAAGGGAACATTAACATTAGGACCAACGGTGGACTCGCGGCGCCCCGCTTTTGAAACCGTAGCTATTTTCAAGGGAAAAATTGGTGATGGCGAGGGAGTTTCAATACTTCCCCGGGCACCATCAGAAATGGAACTTAATGTTTTCTATGCAGTGCCAGGCCGACGAGAAGTCAGACTCCTTGGACCGTTTATTCTTCAGTCAGCTCAAGAACCACTTATTGGGCAATGCAAATAGCTGATTTTGCGTGGCTGGAAGTTGTCGAGAAGTAAATGATTTTAAAAGCGATTGCAATATTTAGTGCCCTAGTTTTGGTTGTTGTCTATCAAAACTGTGGCTCTTCTCCGAGCTACCGGTCTAACATGAAAGGTAACTCATCAACTCCAAGTGACTTTTTGCCCGAACCTTCACAAATAACACAGATAACTCTAAAGGAGATCATTGAGACTGATGATTTTAGCTCCCTACTTCAGGGGAAAATTAATGCGGCTGCGCAAAATGTAAGCCCCGGTCAATACCATCAGATATTAATTCCCGGTGGAACCTTTCAACTGAGCAAATCCATTGTATTGGAATCGAATGTGTGGATAAAAGGCGAGGGAGTTCAGGGGCAAAATTCCACCCACCTCGTTTTGAGCCCTACCGCTTTGCTTTCAACTTTTAGCAATTCTATTCCAGTCTCAAAAACGGTTTTCATTGCTGAAAAAAAGGATCACATCGTACTCTCCGACTTTACACTGGATGTTAACAGCAATAATCACGAGTCTTTCAGAGCGAACCCACAGGATCGGGCACTTACCGCGATCACTTTGATTGACACTTCACACTCCACGTTCTGGAAACTGTCAATCAAGGGATTCGGCAAAATGGTGGGCAGCACTGGGGGACAAGGAATTTTGCTTTCCGCTAATTCGGGCGGCGGAACTCATCACAATCGTTTTAAGGAAATTAAGTTATTAGATGATTTAAGTGTCGCTCACTTTGGAATCCGACTTACAACGGACTGGGTTTCGGAATTGCCAGATGAAGTGTTTCCGGAGCTACTTACTCATAATTCGATTGCCGAGTCCTATTTCACCGGATGTTTATGGAATACAGTTGAAATTGCCGGTCCGGGAACCAAATTCAACCGTGTCGAAAAAAATCGTTTTAATCATGTCTACCTCACCGCGTTTGAATCGGACAAAGGCGCGAAAAATAATACCTTTAATGAAAATGTCATCGAGTCCATTTATAAAAGTCCTTTAAAATCGGGGCTCTATTTGATGCGCGATCAGGGCTATCCTCCCAATTTCGGTGGAGATCGCAATCCTGAACGGTTTACATTTGGTAATGAGTTTATTGGAAACATCTTCTTAGGAAATCCATTTGGGGAATCGCTTGCGGAATCGGGAAACGGAATCGGAGCATTTCGATTAGTAAGAAGTCGAAACATAAAAATTGAAGGAAACCAAATTCAAATGAAGGCAGCACGGGATTGGGAACAAGTTCCTTTCTTAAGCCTGCAATTCGAAACCGACGATGATAGTGCAATCTTGGGTTCCAACCTCTGCCTCACCACCAACGGAATTCAGCGATCACCTTGCGTGCATTCAAAAATTGAAGACAAAGAGCCGTAAGCTTAAACCACAAGCTAATTACCACTCGCTTTTAGTAAATGATCACTGGTACAGTCTGAGCCTCGTAGCCATTGCTCTTAGTAAATGATCACCAAGACAACCCGAGCCTCTCGCTTCGCTCGCTCGGGTTGTGGTGCGCGAGGGGGGATTTGGCTACTTTGTCGTTCGCCTCCGGCTCGCTCCTGCGTAGCCTCTCCTCGTTCGCTAAATCAGACTTCCTGTCTGATTTTGCGCTCACTCGATTCAAATGTATTTGGTGAGAGGCAACTGATTTTAGATCAGACTTGAACGCAAGTTTACCACCCGCTTTTAGTAAATGATCACTATGAAAGCTCGAGCCTCGTAGCTCGAGCTTTGGTGCGCGAGGGGGGATTTGAACCCCCATGGTTTCCCGCTAGAACCTGAATCTAGTGCGTCTGCCAGTTTCGCCACTCGCGCCAATGGTTGAATTAATTCAAGATATAGAGTGCAAGCGCGGACCTTGTCAAATTTCAAAGGCCCAGCAATTCAAGCAGCCTCTTGGCCTCAGATTCAGCTACCGGGCTCACGGATAATCGACCTTGTTTAACAAGTACAAGGCCCTTTAACTTACTGTCCGCCTTAATTTGACTAAGAGTGAGGGGCCTAGGAGCCATTTGGCCAAATCCAATTTTTACAACCGACCAATCTTCGCTTGTCGAGGGATCCGGGTACGCTTCGCCTAAAATTTTACATACACCCACTATTCGCTTTTCTTCACCGGTATGAAAGAAAAATGCCAAGTCCCCTGTCTTCATGAGCCTCAGGTTATTACGCGCCTGGTAGTTTCGGATCCCATCCCAAACCGTGGTTCTTTGACTTTTAAGGTCTAGCAAAGAATATGTTTCCGGTTCAGATTTTAAGATCCAATAATTCATAGCGCCAAAACTCCTAACAAATTCAGAACGTGACAGATCCTTGGGATTCTCGTAAGGTTTGGTATATGTCTCAAAAACCTAAAAAATCCACCACTTTAACTGGCTTCGTCAAACGCAACCCGGATGGCTTTGGCTTTCTAATCCCTGACGATCCCGAGCACGTTGACGTCTATCTCCCGCGATGGACTATGAATGGAATTATGAGCGGGGATCGACTCGAGATTCGCCCCAAACGAGAGCGCGACGGCCGATTTTCAGGGGAAGTTATTAAGGTTTTGAAGCGCGCCACCCAGGTCATTGTGGGCAAGTTTCATAAAGTGGGACTTGAGGGCTCAGGAGTGATTCTCGATGAGGGGCACGCTTGGGGACATGATCTTCATATTCGAAGCGGTGACACCCGCGACGCCACTGAAGGCCAACTTGTCGTTGTTAAGATTACAGATTTTCCTGATTCAGAAGACGGATTTGCCGGAGAAGTTATTGAAGTTCTCGGTGAACACGGCGATCCCTTGCTAGATACAAAATCTTGCCTTTATCGAGCCAATATCCCGATTGAGTTTTCTCCAGAAACTTTGCGTCAGGTCGAAACCATTCCTGATCAAGTTCAAGAAACAGATTTCGCCAATCGAAAAGATTTACGCCGTCTCCCCTTTGTCACCATTGATGGTGCCACTGCACGCGACTTTGATGACGCCGTTTGCGCTCAAAAGGAATCAAGCGGGTTTCGAGTATGGGTTGCGATTGCAGATGTCGCTCATTATGTAAAAGAAGGCACTTCGCTCGATCGAGACGCTTATTCCCGGGGAACCAGTGTCTACTTTCCCGACATGGTTGTTCCGATGCTTCCAGAAAAATTAAGCAATGGGCTTTGCTCTTTAAACCCTCATGTTCCGCGACTCGCCATGGTGGCCGAAATCACCCTGAATTTTAATGGCGAAGTTGTCGGGAGCACATTTTACGAAGCGGTTTTCGAAAGCAAACACCGGATGATTTATGGAGAAGTCGAAGACCTCATTAACGGTTCACCCAATCCAAAATACGATGACGTTTTACCCAATATTAAGTTGATGGCCGATATTGCCAAAATACTTATGAAAAGACGCTTTCAAGCAGGAAGTCTTGATCTTGAAATTCCCGAAGCGCAGCTCATCATCGACGGCGCGGGCGTGCCTGTAGATGTCGTGAGAGGCGAGCGACTCTTTGCCCACCGCTTGATTGAAGAGCTTATGCTTCTCGCCAATGTTCAAGTGGGTAAATTTATATTATCTTCCGGTCGACCTGGAATCTATCGGATCCACGAAGAGCCGTTTCCGGACTCACTTAAGGATTTGGAGTTAATGGGACATAACTGGGGCCTTCGGGTTCGATTTCAATCAGGAATGATTCAAAAAAATCTGATGAGGATGCTCGAGCACGTACGTGACAAGCCAGAAGAGAACATACTTTCTATATTAATTTTAAGATCCATGAAGCAAGCCCAATACTCTCACGAAAACCTCGGACATTTTGGACTCGCGTTTGACTGTTATACCCATTTTACCAGTCCTATTCGTCGCTACCCTGATCTTATCGTCCATCGCACGTTGAAGAGAATTCTTCACGCGCAAAGACAGGGCTCTCAGGCAGACGAATTAGAAAAAATGATCACCGCCGGTCAATGGCTATCAGCATGCGAACAGCGCTCCGTCAAAGCCGAAAGAGAACTCAAGGCTATTAAAAAAGCACGTTTTATGCAGCGATTCATTAACCAAGAATTCGACGGTATGGTTACCGGGATTGCGCGATTTGGGGTTTTCGTACAACTGCGCGCCTACGATATCGATGGTCTCGTAAGCATTCAGGGCCTGAGAGGCGATATTTTTGAATATCACGAGGAAAAATCTAAACTCATCGGACGAAAAACTGGAACTACCGTAAGTCTTGGGGATATGATGCGGGTTAAAGTTCTCCGGGCTGATCCTGAAGCTCAGGAGATCGATTTTGAATGGGTGGACCAAAAACATGCCCCTGCTCACCACGGGAAGACAGATCGGCCAGACTTTGAAGAACGCAGCCAGGCTGCGCCACATCGTGGGGGTGTTCGCCACTCACGGTTTTCAAAACATTCTGGAAAGAGCGAAGCTCGGCCAATTCATTCTAAGAAAAATCACAAGAAACGAAGTTCTCGAAAACAAAAGCGTCGCTGAACGTACTCGTCTCGCCTTTGAAGAACTTGGACCCACATTTGTTAAGTTTGGGCAGCTCCTTTCAACTCGCCCCAACTTAATTCCGCCCGACTTTGTCGAAGAGTTTAAAAAATTTCATGACCAAGTTGCTACCGTACCGTTTTCTGAAATTAAGAAAACCATAGATCAAGAATTCGAAGGAAAGACTGAGACCATCTTCTCATTTATCGACCCAACACCGTTAGCAGCTGCCAGCATCGCTCAAGTTCATAGCGCCCAGATGAGAACCGGCGAAGCCGTCGTGATTAAGGTCCAAAGACCTCATATAGTCGAGCGAATCAAAGAAGATTTGGGAGTCTTATACGGCCTAGCGGGCATCATTGAACAGTACATTCCCGAGTCACGACCTTATAACCCGCACTCAATGGTTGATGAGTTTTTTAAGACTTTAGAGCTTGAAACAAATTTCATCGTTGAAGCCAACAATATCCGAAGAATTGCAAAAAATTTTGAGAATGATTCGTCGGTTAAAATACCGCATGCCTACATTGAATTTTCAACGCCCAAGGTTTTGGTTTTAGAAAAAATAGATGGCATTCCGTTTAGCGATCAAGAAAAGCTTCGCGCAGCCGGGATCGACCGCGAAAAGATCGTTCATGTCGGCGGTAAAGCGTTTTTCAAAATGGTTTTCCGAGACGGAATTTTTCATGGTGATTTACACGCTGGAAATCTCTTTATTTTGCCCGACAATCGGATTGGGGTTGTGGATTTTGGAGTCGTCGGCCGTGTTTCTCAAAAAACTAAGGACTCCATAGCCAACATGCTATTGGCACTTGCCACTGAGGACTATGAAATGCTCACTTATGAGTATTTAGACTTGGCTCCCTATAACAGCAAAGTTAATCAAGACCAGCTCACTCGAGAAATTCGAGATCTTATTGCTCCTTATTTTGGAATGCGCTTTAAGCAGGTTAACTTCGGAAAGCTATTGCTCGACTCAACGGCCATTGCTGCTCGTTACGGTATCGTGATGCCTTCCGAGCTCATGCTTTTCTTCAAGGGAATTGTCACCATTGAGGGCCTGGGTCGCACCATTATCAAAGATTTCGATGTGCTGAGCTTTGCCATGGAGTTTGCTGAAGAAATTGTCAAAAATCGCTACGACGTGGGGCGCATGGCCAAGGACCTAGCCGTTGTAGGCCGAGATACAAGCTCTTTGCTTGCAGCCCTTCCCAGACAATTGAAACAGCTCATGAGAAAACTCAACAGCAATGACTTTGCTGTCGACATTAACGTGAGCCAAATTGAAGAGCTTCGTAAATCCATTCAAACCAGTGGGTCACTCCAGTATTTAGGCTTGGTCATAGCGGGACTCACTATAGCGTCAACTATGGCGCTTAACATGGGTAAGGGTCCGCATTTTTATGACATGCCATTGATTTCACTCGCCGGTTATTCGGCCGCCTTTTTCTTCGGAGTGATCGCCTTTTACAACTATATGAAACGCTAAAGGGTTGGAACGGCCGTTGCAGCCTTGGCTCCCATCTTTAATTTGGGAGGTTTCTCAACATGAAAAGCGTAAGTTCTACAATGTTATATTTTGTATTTACAGTCACCGTTCTTTGGACGGTCGCTTCTTTTGCGGGACCGGTCTATGACTGCAAAGCTCCCGAACATAATCCCGACCTGAGTCAATTCATTCTTATTGTCGACGCCGATCAAGCCTATGCCAGTCGCGTGGGTCTCGATTTTCATCAGGGCACCCGAGTTGTCCCACAGGAGATCAAAATCAATGGCCATGTCTTTGAAGGTTTTTCGGGAATGATTAAACCTCATAAAGAAGTGGTGATGATCTTATCTCGAGGCATGCGAGACGCCAGAGCAAAAACCGGAGAGGTCGAGTTGCTTTCAACTGATCCTGATCGAACGCTTAACTTTTCTTGTATCTTAAATGACGAATAAAAAAGGGCGGATGCGCAGGCATCCGCCCCATATTTTTTGCAGTCGAGAGTTCAGTGGGGCCTACTCATCCGCGAGACCCTAGTCATAATTCACCTCAAAAATAGCCGAAGGCGAATGAACCCAGCGAAACGAAAACCGCTAGCATTAAAACAAAGCCTGCCGGCAAAATCCACTCCATTTCATGAGTGTTCATACAACCCTCCTTGGTTTTAGCGAGGGGGGTTAAGCCCCCCGCTGATTTAAGTTAATAGCTTCAACGCTACTTGCTGAAAGTTATTAGCCTGCGTGAGCACAGATACTCCAGATTGTAAGAGAATATTATTTCTCACCATCTCTGAAGTCTCCAAAGCTACGTCGGCGTCACGAACTCGAGAGTTAGCGGCTGATAAATTCTCATCCGATACTCCCAGATTGGTGACTGTCGACTGAAGTCGGTTTTGCATGGCTCCAAAATTGGCGCGAATGGCGTTGACCGAAGTAATTGCCGAATCCGCTGCCGCAATTGAAACTTGCGCCCCTTCTTTTGTCGCCAGACTGTGGGGAGTGAGCCCGAGAGCCTCAAGTGTTGCATCCGCTGCCGAAGCATTAAACGTAATGCGATCTTTAAACTCGTCGTTAAAAATTCCCACTTGGATGCTAAATAATCCACCCGTACCATTGAGCAAGTCGCGGCCGTTAAATCTTGTGGTTTCCGCAATTCGCTGCAACTCTGATTTAAGTTGCTGGTACTCCACATCCAAAAACCCACGCTCTGTGTCTCCAATTGTGTCCGACGCCGCTTGGATCGCCAGTTCGCGAAACCGGATCAGGATATTACTGACTTCCTGTAAACCGCCCTCTGCAGTCTGCACCAAGCTAATTCCGTCGCTCGCATTGCGAGAAGCTTGTCTGAGTCCTCGAATCTGGGCGCGTAGATTTTCTGAAATAGCCAAACCTGCCGCATCGTCAGCCGCTTTGTTAATGCGATATCCTGACGCCAGTCTCGCATAAGAATTTGCCAACATATGTTGCGCGTTGGACAAGTTTCTTTGCGCGTTAATCGAGGCAACGTTAGTCGTTATCCTCAAACCCATACACTATCCTCCTTGCATAACTGAATCCTCCTTGATTCGGGCCATCCCTATTGGCCTGTCGGGCATCTTGCCCGTTGGGTTTTTACACTAGAGCATGGTTATTGAATGTGTCGGCTCTCGCTCCTAAGTGCTGACACTCTTGAGAAGATCTTTTCTTAATGAAAAGTAGTTCTTCCGAATGACTGATCGGAAATTTTTTGATTTTTTTTGAGTCCAGATTTCAAGATATTTTCTGTGTAATAAAAGGCAGACGAGAGAAGTGGCCCCGGCGCTCGATGGCGCCGGAGCCTATGCAGGAAACAGATACATACAACGTCGACTACTGCCTCGAATTCATTTTCGAGAGCCACTTCCTTTAGTTTCGGGGGGCAGTCACACTACCCTCAGAGCCAAAGGTCACCCGGCCAAGGATGTCTTAACCGAATGACGACTTGAGGAGCGTGAGTGCCTGAGCACCCGCCTGGTTCGCTTGTGCAAGCACCGCGGTACCAGCTTGGAGCATAATATTATTACGAGTCGATTCCGAAGTCTCTTCAGCCACATCAACATCACGGATTCGGCTGTTGGCAGCAGACATATTCTCGTTGCTGACAGCTAAATTGTTTACCGTGGATTGAAGTCGGTTTTGAAGCGCTCCGAAGTCTGCCCTCATCGCCGACACGCTGATGATCGCGCTATCAATGGCGCTCAAACTGTTTTGCGCAGACGCCTTATCGGCTACTGAAGTCAAATTAACTCCAAGTGCTGCAACAGTTGAGTCGGCTTTAGATGCGTCGAACACAATCCTGTCGATGTTAGGGTTGTTTCGGGTTCCGACTTGAACGTCGAAGACTGCCCCAGTACCGTTGAGCAACTGAGTGTTGTTGAACTCAGTACCGTCAGCGATTCTCTGAATCTCAGAGATCAGCTGATCGTATTCAACGTTGAGGAATCCGCGTTCTACAGGTCCGACGGTGTCAGAAGCTGCTTGAACAGCTAATTCACGCAGACGGATCATGATTGATGAAATTTCATTCAATCCGCCTTCTGCAACCTGTACAAGTGAGATACCGTCTTGCGCGTTTCGAGATGCTTGCTTGAGTCCGCGAATCTGAGCTCTTAAGCTTTCAGAAATCGCAAGACCCGCAGCGTCGTCGCCGGCTCTATTGATTCGGTATCCTGAAGAGAGTTTCTCGAAGCTCTTATCGAGCGCGAGTTTGGTGCCCATTAAATTGCGTTGTGCATTTAATGAGGCCACGTTGGTATTAATACGCAAGCCCATAACGTCCTCCTTGATCTGCCCACAACCGCTTGTTGTGGTGGAGCATCATGCTCCTGGGTTCGCTGTCGAAACTCCATGTCCCGACACTTAGCTGATCGGAGAGGCCTGAAAAGACTTTAGACATTTTGTGCAAAATTATTTTTCAGGACAAATGACCAGCATAAACCTATGACGTTCGACCAGGTTTCCAGTCCTGTCGCCACTTTCCGATCGATTTGCCCTATAATAATAATGATACGAAATTTTAAACGGAGGTCACCATGGAAGGCCCTCGCGCACCAACAAATCAAGAATACAATGAATTATTAAATTTCCTTAACGGATCGCTGCGCACGCAAAGTGGCTGGTCTATTTCAGATGAATATCCCACGGCGCTCACGCCAGCGAATATTCACAACCTTAGAATAATCAAAGAACAAGATCAGATTCTCAGCCATGCCGCAATTCGACCCGTCATTATCAAAACCCGCATTGGTCTATTTAAAGTTGGTTGCATTGGAAGCGTCATCACACGCGAAACCCATCGCAACCTTGGACTAAGCCAACAAGTGATGAATGAGTGCTTAAAGACAATTAAAGACCAGGGTTGTGATATCGCCATTCTTTGGTCAGACCTGTATGACTTTTATAGCCGTCTTGGATTTCAGTTAGCGGGCACCGAAGTTAGCCTGCTTCTCGACAAGGAATTTCCTGGTCCAAAGGGATTTAGAATTACTGAGGGCAATCGCATCGATCCTCAAGCCTTACATCGAGTTTACTCGCAACATACAGTTTCTTCTGTTCGAACCCTTCAGGACTTTGAAAAGTACCTGAAGATTCCAAATAGCCGCGTTTACACCGCGTGGAATGCCCAAAACCAACTAGTGGGTTACGCCATCGAAGGTAAAGGTGCCGACTTGCAAGGCTATATTCACGAATGGGGCGGCCATATTGAGTCACTTACGGCTCTTTTTTCGTATATTCGGACTCATACAGGAAAGCCCGTCACGGTAATAGCCCCACAGCACGCCTATTCATTGATCAAGCGCATGGAATCTTTTGGTGCGCAAAAGGTAAACGGCCACTTGGGAATGATCAAGATCACCAATCCCGCATCGGTGTTTTCAAAAATTGGCCGCTCGGCGCGCCAAGAATGGGGAGTTAACCAGTTTGTACTTGAGCAACGAGGGAATGATTATTTTTTTGGAATCGGTGATCAATTGTTCAAAACAGATCGCGAGGCCGATATCGTCAGACTTATTTTTGGGCCTGAAAAGCCAAGTCAGATTCATGATTGCGGACCGCAAGTGAATGCCGCTCTTGATAAAATCTTGCCTGTGGATATGTGGATATGGGGATGGGATAGCGTATGAAAATAACTCTTCTTGTTTTATTGGTAGCACTCACAGTCGGTTGTACGGTAAAGCCCCCAGAAGATGCCGACAATCTCGGCCCTGAAGCCACATACGCAGAGCTTGTCGCAGCTTTTGAGGCCGCCCAAGCGGGCTATGATCAAGATAAACTGTTTCGCGTCAATGACTTCGGGCAGTGGCAGGTACTTCAGAAGGTACTCAATAACAAGATTATTAAAGAGATTCACGATCTCGAAGTCATTGAGATCAACAATTCAGCCATTGTATTTATTGATTCTATTCAAGGCGGAAATACTTATCGCAGAGAGATAAAACGGGAACAAAAAACAGCCAATCACACACCTCAAATTTTTGACCTACTTCCAAATTTCATAAGCCACAGAGTCAAGACGGCGTGGCTTGGACTTACAAGCTGGGTTTCAAAAATCTCTTTTGAACGAACAACGGCTGTTGGCGACGAATCTGGTGCCAACTCAGTCAAATCCTTCAAAGAAGAATTATTAGTTCCCCATGCTTCTCTACAAAATACCGTGAATCAACACCTTGGACGCAATGACCCACCACTTTTACTGAGAAGATCTTCCTTAAATACGAAATCTCTGAGCACCAAATCATCAAGCCGCTATTTCGGATTAAAGCATTTCAAGCATCGATTTCTGACAAATAACTGCGCGCAATTGGCTGACTGCAAAGTGATGAGCACTCATATTCAGTTTAACGAGGTCACTCAAGACACCTCTGGCAAAGACGTTCGCATTCACCGTATTTATGAAATTAGTTTAGAGGTTCCAGGATTATTCACCTTTCTAGAAGAATGTCTCAGCATGTTGGTCAAGCAAGAGGAAAGCGATATTCCAGTAACCGAGTGCTATCATGTGGAAGATTTTAGGTTTGGCCCCGTTCGTGTCAATTAAGGGCGATGGGCACTACAATGCAAAATTCCATGTACTGCATTCTTAAATACGACTTTTCTTTCGTCTGTTAATTGATTGGCGAGAAGATCCCGATAAAAAAGCGCGTTTAATCCCGAGAGCAGTGTCGCTGCGGTCTTGGCATTGGACTCGTGACATTCGCCAGAATTCACTGCATTTCTGACTAACACTTCAATGCGCTCTTCGTTCTTGTGTAAAAACTCGATAAACCCCACTTCGGGCGTTCCACGCTGGGGCGCCACAGCCAGCCCATATACAAATCGAAGAGCGTAGGGATTATTTCTTATAACAGATTCTGCAGAATCGAAAAGGGCGTGAATGGCCTCTTCAAAATTTTTAGCTTTCGAATCATAGGCCTGGTATGTGCTAAGCAGGTAGTTGAAACATGTGGTCGCAAGTTTTGTGAAGAGTTCTTCTTTATTTTTGAAGTAATAATAGAGCGTTGGTTTCGTAACATCAGATGCAGCCGTTATCTCACGAACACTAGTACCGTTGTATCCAAACTCGCAAAAATGCTTAAGAGCATTTTCCAAGATCTTATCTTCGGTTCCGTTTGTCGTCCTGCTTGTCGGCTCTTGCACCCAATCCACCCTTCGGTTAGTGGGACAACATTTAAATCGTGATAGGTACGACCATAAACGTCAACGATTAGATTTGTGTCAATTGAATTTGTTTGCCAACCCCTCGGAAACTCAGTACTCTCGGGCGTTTCAGGTCGTTTAAGATTAATATTCTACCGATCGTTAATACAACAAAAGGAGTTTAAGCATGCTAAAAGTGCAGCAACCTGCCCCTGATTTTTCGCTTCAAAGTCATCAAGAAAAGACGGTGACTCTTTCTGGGTTGAAAGGAAAGTGGGTTACTTTGTTTTTTTACCCGTTGGATTTTACTTTTGTTTGCCCCACAGAAGTCACTGAGTTCAGCAAGCGCTACACGGAATTTAGAGAAAAAAACTGCGAAGTTTTAGGTGTAAGCATCGACTCCATTTATTCGCATAAAGCTTGGGCCGATCAAATTGGCGGACTCAGTTATCAGCTTTTGAGCGATATGCATAAAGACGTGGGCCGTCGCTATGGAGTTTTAATTGAAGATAAGGGCTTTCATTTGCGTGGCACTTTTATTATCGATCCCGAAGGCACTCTTCGCTGGATGAATGTTAGCGACAATTCGGTCGGCCGAAGCGTTGACGAGGTATTGCGAGTTTTATCAGCTCTTCAAACTGGAAAACTAACATCTTGTGAGTGGAAGCCTGGGCAAAAGACATTAAACTAGGTTCAAAATTTGATTCCATTGAAAAGCCCGGAGTAATTTTCTTAACCCGGGCTTTTTATTTTCGCTGAAAGTTAATAAAAGAAAATGGAACCGGATCAAGAAGGTGTTTTTCTTCGAATTCAACACGAAATTCATCTTCTTTAAAAAATGGACAATACGTGTCGCCGTCAATATTTTGATGAATCAACGTTAAATAAATGCGCTGAACGTCATCGATAGTCTGTTTAAAAATCTCTCCGCCACCTAAAATAAAAACTTCCTCGGATGAGTGCCTGTAAGGAGCAAGTGCTTCGTCTAAAGATTTCACTACGCGCACGCCCTCAGGCCTGAAACCCTCAGATCGTGAAACAACAATATTCGGTCTGTTTGGAAGAGGTTTTCCGATAGACTCGAAAGTCTTACGCCCCATCACCACCGGGTGCCCCGTCGTGATTTTTCTAAATCTTTTTAAATCCGCAGGAATATTCCAAGGAAGTCCGTTGTCGCGGCCGATCACTCGATTTATAGCCATCGCCACTATTGCAGATAAAATCAAACAGAGATCTCCGCTTTAATCGCCGGATGGGGGTCGTAGTCACTCAATACAAAGTCTTCAAACTTAAAAGCAAAGATATCTTTAATATCCGGGTTCAAAAGCATTTGGGGAAGTTTTCGTGGTTCTCGTGCGAGTTGAACTTTTGATTGCTCAATATGATTCAAATACAAATGAGCATCGCCAAGGGTATGCACGAATTCATAGGCTCTTAAACCAGTCACCTGCGCCACCATTTTTAGCAAAAGGGCGTAGCTCGCAATATTAAACGGTACTCCCAAAAACACGTCGGCGCTGCGCTGATAGAGCTGACAAGAAAGTCGGTCACCGTTAACATAAAATTGAAAAAACGCATGGCAAGGAGGCAATGCCATTTTATCAAGCTCACCCACGTTCCACGCACTCACAATAAGGCGACGAGAATTGGGATTGTTTTTGATTTGATGAATGAGTTGGGTGATCTGATCAATCGTTCGTCCGTCGACTGTCTTCCAGCTACGCCACTGACTGCCATAAACGGGGCCCAAATTTCCGTCCGCATCAGCCCACTCGTCCCAAATTGTGACCTTATTATCTTTCAAATATTTGATGTTCGTGTTTCCTGACAAAAACCAAAGGAGTTCATGAATAATGCTTCTCAGATGGAGTTTTTTTGTCGTGAGTAGCGGAAATCCCTCTTCCAGATTGAATCTCATTTGGTAACCAAAGGTGCTTAGAGTTCCGGTACCCGTGCGATCACTTTTTTCGGTGCCATTTATTAAAATATGCTCAATCAGATTTTGATAAGTTTTCATCTCTCCAATTGCCCCTTGATCCAAGATTTCTTTTAAGGCATATCCTAATGAACCAAGAAACCGTAGTCCAGAAGGAAGGGGCTTGAAAGCTTGGAAATTCGCGATCCCATACATGGCTCCATAGAAGTCACGCTCGCCGAAGCCGCTGTGATCGACAGCCCGTTTTTCCAGCGGTTACGAGGAATTAAGCAGCTCGGCTTTGGAGAATTTAGTTTCCCAGGGGCAACGCATAACCGATTCAGCCACTCTCTTGGCGCATTGCATTTGGCTGGGAGGGTCTTTGACCAGATTTTTCAAGGATACCCATTTTCGAGCCCACAAGTTCGGTGGCGCCTGCGCCAGACCGTAAGGCTAGGAGCCCTACTACACGACGTAGGTCATGGTCCCCTGAGCCACACCACAGAAGAAGTCATGCCTCCCCTTTCTCAACTAAAACTCAAACTAGATCGCCCCCAAAAGGAGAGAAAGGCAAATCACGAAGACTACACGCTCAAACTCATTTCAGATTCAACACTTACTGAAACTCTTAAGAGCGAGTTTATCGATCTTAAACCCCTTCATGTTTGCGAGTTAGTTGATAAAGATCTGGTTTCCCAAGACGACTTTTTTGTCGACGGAGGCAATGACCTGCGTCCCATTTTATCCCAAATTGTCAGTAGTGAACTGGATGTCGATCGAATGGATTATCTGGCGCGCGATAGCTACTATTGCGGAGCCTCGTATGGAAAAGTTGACTCTGACTGGCTGATTGGAAATTTAACTCACTTCAATGAATCCGGTCGGGTTTATCTAGGACTTAACCGACGGGCGCTTTATACCTTTGATGACTTTTTGATCAGCCGCTATCACATGTATTTGATGATCTACTTTCACCATAAGAGTGTCATTTACGATGAAATGCTCCAGCGCTACCTTCGCTCTCCGGATTGCGACTTCCACCTGCCCTCGGAAATTGAGAAGTATATTGATTTTGATGACCACCGTCTGTTCAGCCAAATGCGCGAAAGCAAAAATCCTTGGGCTCAGCATATTTCGAGGCGCCAACCTTATCGGATGCTCTTAGAAATTCATGACGAGGGATCAGAATGCTTAAAAGATGAAGTGTCCGTGCTTAAAAAGGCCGGGATTGATTTGATTCACACAAGTTCAACCGGACGACTGAGCAAGTACTACAGCACCGGAATTAAACCTCGAGACCCCATTTTTGTAATCGACAAAGACCGCGGCAAAAAAGTTCAAGTATCACCCATCGAAGATTCGTCAAAAATATTTGCAAAATATGAAAGCTCAAGAAAGATCGAACGTTTGTACGTGAGTCGAGATAATTTTACTCAGGCACAAAGCCTTATTGGTTAATGGAGAGTTTGTTCACCGATTCTAGAAGCCGATCTTTTTCAGCTCTCAGAACTTCGAGTTTGAATTGATTGTAAAGCACATCGGAAATGTAGTCAGACTCTAAACTCTCAACCGCTCCCCGAGCCTTATCCAATTCAAAGTCAAAGTAAGCCCGAATTCCCTCTACCAACAACACGCGCTTCTGTTCGCGAAGAGTAAGATCACGGATTCTTTGAATTTCAATTAGTCTCTGCTGAAACACCTGGATTTGCTGATCTTCAGCAACCCTTTGCGCCACCTCCTTGCGCATGTCCATTATAGCGGCGACGACTTCGGGATCGTACTTCTGAAGCTCCGATGGTTCATAGCGAATATTCAAATAAGCTCGAGTGACAATATTGTACAAAGCAAACTGAACGGCCAGTTTGGCCTCCATGATATTGATCCATGTATTTCGGAGCAAATGGTATTCGGTCCTGGTTGACTCGTCGATCATCACAAGCTGTATCGATTTAACTGCTGGGTGATCAAAGGACTTCATCATCGAAAGCTGCATGGCGATGGCGCTCGGGAGTGCATCAATCAAGGGAGGGACATAAAACCCCGAGTGATTTTCTAATGCCCGAACCACCATCGTGGCGCAATCATTTACAAATGTAATATTCGTGTAACGCATCGCCACCGCTTCTTCGAGCTGCCTTTTAAGTCGCAAAACATTTTCCGGCGGAAGTTCTAGTGTCACCACGTGAACTGACCGAGGAAGCCTTCCCAACCGGTCTGTTAGAGGCTTTGAGGCCTTGACTGAAGACTGTTTCATTTTACCAGTAAAATGTTGAGGCTCAACTTCCGGTTCAGTTGCAAGCAACCCTCGCAGTTCAAGTTGCTTCTGAATCTCATTAACCATCATGTATTCGGTGGTTGGAGTTGCGGTCACATGACTAACACCATAAGAATAAACACGATCGCCTATTCTCATGGCCAGGTGTGGAAACGGCACGCTTTCGACAATGATCTGAACCTGATTGCGCCTAAGAACCTGCGAATGGAGATATTGTTGACCGCTTATCTGTGGCGTCGTGGCCAGATGAACTCCATGATTGGCTGCGGCCAAATAGGCCGCCAACACAACAGCTCTTGTCGATTGTTGGATAAACTTTCGAAATTTAACCCAACGATTGTGACCTCTTAAAAAGTTTGATCGGTCTTGGTATCTTTCAAGGACTCCGTAAGATTCCAAAGCCTGCTTCTCGGCCGGCTCTAAGTTTACTGCTGGATCGGACCACTGCTTTTCAAAAATCTTGCTTGTGGACGTTGCCACCCTGGGTAGAGGCACCGGCGCCAGAAATCTGATTGGGCCATTGAAAATCGCTTTAAAAAGGAGGTTAAGTTTTCCAACCAAAGTTGGCTCGGAAGATAACGTCCAACTCGACTCAACGGCCGTCCAATGATGATGGACTTTCTTGGAAATGGCGTAAAGTCCGCTCAAAACCCAGCGCGCCCGAAGGGATGTTTCGTAAATACCTAATCGCTCTTTGGTAGCAGCAACGGACCGATACTCCAGGGCGGTCAGCGGTCGCTCTGGCTCAGTCACTACCGCTCTAATAACCTCCCAAAAGTAATCTCGATCAGAAATGAGAAGCGCCTCAGGGCCAGTTTCCATTTGCTTCATTATTTCGCTTAGCTTTGTCATGGCGGCCACATGGGCGTTGATGAGGGGCCATCGTTTGCTGTGACTTGTCTCAAGCAAAAGACTGTCAGAAGTCGATTGGGCTGATAGGTCTTCAAGTGAGTCCCAACAAGACAACGATCCATGAGCGATCTGTCCAAAAGTCAAAAACAGACCCAATAGGGAACTAATAATTAGACGATCTAATATTTTTTTCATACCCAGGTAATCTCAAGTACTTAGAACTTCAATTTATATGCCCACAGACGAATTCACCCCTACTCCATTCGGTATCAAAATTGTAATAAGCCAGGAGTCAACCAATCGTTTTTAAACCCCTGATTTTGAAGGAGACCCTCGATGTTGAGTCTAAACACTAGAAAATCCCTGGCAGTTATTATGGCCGTAGCTGTTGGTTTTTCGACATCCCTGCCCATTTTCGCACAGGCCGAGTCCGTAGCCAGTGAAAGCGCCGTTCAAGTTTCAGTTAATGAAACTCAGCGCGCCGCCCTTCGCTTGCTGATTTATAACGCTGTTCTTAGTCGCAAAGTAGGCGGTGTGGTGGAAATCACCCCCGAGATGAGAGCTAAATATACGCGCGTTAGAATGTCTGTTTACGGCTCACCTTCTTTCTTAGTAGCCGGAGCCGGTTCGTGGGCCTTAGCTCAAAAGGGTTCTGAAAAAGTAGAATTTATTTGGAGAATCCTAACTAACGTTGTTCGCGTTATCGCTGAATCCATGGAGCGTTCTTCACGGGTCAGTTGGGATTTTTTCGAAGACATCGCAAAGGCCCTTAAGCTTGATGTTTCTAGTGAAAAATCAGCCGATAGCGTTCGCTGGACTTGGGACCATTTGCTAATGCCTATTTTCAATATTTCGATGAACGGCGCCGTCAAATACTGGCTTGGCGCGTCCGCTGTTGGAACCTCGGGATATGCTTCCTATCTCATGTATAGCGACCCCCAAGAAGCTTTGAATCATCGCGTGGTGAGAAAGATTCTCGGAAAAGACGCTCAGATGAGAAAGCAAGTTGAATCTATTGCAAATGAAATGGCAGGAATCTTCTTGTTAAACCCTGACCAGCAGTCGGCTTTCAAATCGGCTCTTAGCGAAGAGATTCTTCGTCAAGCTTTGGCTAAAGGATTTGACCCAAAGACTGAGTACCAAGTTGATGTGGTTGAAATTCTTGAATCACGCCAGTTGATCAATTCTGACGTCGCTTCTACGGCGCGCAGTCTCCGCGCCATAGTTCAAGAAGTTGCAACAAGTCGACCGGCTTCAGAAGTTGGCGCAAGCACAAAAGATCTCTTATCATCGCAACTTGACGCCATTGCGGTTTTGGCCGCTCAACTAGAAGAGATTCTCGCAACAGGCAAGCTCTCTCGAGAAGATCGAAAAGAAGCTTTGATCTTGCTTGAAGACACAAAGCGAGTTCTCTCTTTAGTGGCTTCAAACGTAAACTGAATACGTGAGTTTATTTGACTTGATCCAAAAGGCCCCCTCAAAAAGATGGGGGCCTTTTTTTGTCTCTTTTTAGTAAAATCTTGTGTCTAACTGCTCAAACTTTCAATGCTTTAGCCTTTAACGAGGCCTATCTCTTGCAGATTTTGGGAGTATGGTCGTGATGGTGACATTGTTAAAGATTTTCATGAGTGCCGCTATCGCCTCGACCAATTGCCTGGACGGCATGTCGCAGCTCCATCCCCGCTCTCAATCTATTTACGAATTGGCTACCTGGAACGGCGCTCTTGAGGCTGCTCGAAAGGAAATCTCGAGAAGACTAAGAAATCCCGAGGCGGAGTTTGCCCGCCTTCACGCCAAAGCGCCTATGGTTCGTGAAGTTCTTGTCGATGTGGGACATGACCCTGGGGCAGCCAGCGCAGGAGTTTTTCGCGTCAAAACCAATCACGGAACTATGATCCTTAAAATTGTATTGAGTTCGCCGGATCCTGACAAAATAGTCAATAAGCTCACTGTCACGAAATCCCTCGTCATTCAAGATGCCTTAAGTCAATTGTCAGGTTATTCATTGTCTCCTGATGTCTACGGAGTTCTCACTGAGGTTGAAGTCAAAACAGTTATGGAACGATCTGAGTTATTGAAAGACTATAAAGATCCTCTTGGGCGTACTCCGATCTTTGGCGTCCTAATGCAAGAAATCCCTAATTCTTGGGCTCCAGTAAGATCGTTTCGCAAACCGTTTGAATGGTCACCGTCGCAGGTGGGCCGAGTCCTTGCGCAGCTTGAAGCAATAAAAGTCATTCTTGATAAAATAGGCCTCGAAGCTCGAGACCTAAATCCACTCATTGATGCCGACGGGCGTGTCTATCTGATTGATTTTGACGAGGCGGTTCTACTGGCGGAATCGTTAAGAGCAAAGGTTAAAAACAATATTGAAACGGCGACTCAGCAGATCCTGACTGTCCACGGCCATTAAGTGCTTTTTAAGTACTCCGCATAGCCGCCTTCGAGCACGACAACATTCATGTATCCAAGTTTTTCTAGCTCTGTGGCAACCATTCTTGAAAGACTTTCGCCATTGTCATAGAGCACAATGGGTGTGTCGATTTTCTTAAAGTTTTCTCTGATTTTTTCTATGGCCAGTTCCGATGAAAAGTTAAACGCATTTTTAATATGGCCTTTTTCAAAATCGTCGCGTGATCGAACATCAATCAAAGCAAACATGACATGAAGCATCGTCATCCGCTTAAGCTTCTGGGCATCAATTGTCATGATTTCAATGGGCGACATGAGACCTTCCCCGACGCTCAGGAATTTTGGTAGCAATTGAGACCACCAATAAAAAACCAATGAGTGAAGCTCCGCCGCCTATGAGATAAGGCGCTTCAATTCCCCAGTGCTTGAAAAAAAATCCGCCAGAAACAGGCCCTAAAATTCTGGCAAGGCTCCCCACACTTTGAGTGACTCCCAAGACGATTCCCTGGCGATTGTCAGAAGACAATAAACTGATGCTGCCTAACAAGGCGGGATTAGTAATGCCCGTTCCAATAGCCACAAAAACCAATACGGCAGCTAAGGTTCCCCAAGTTGGGCTCCAGGCAACGGCCGAAAATCCAACAGCCGCGATCAGTGGTCCCCAAACCATCATCATCCGCTCTCCTATTCTGGGGATCAGTTTGCGAATTAAGTAGCCTTGTGTGATAGCCATGATGACGCCGACGAACGCGAATAGCTGCCCTGTTTCGCGAACGCCAAACGAAAAGCGTCGCTCGGAAAATAGGGCCAGAGTTGATTCTAAATTTGCCAACGAGAAGGTACACAAAAAGTAAACCAGCATTAAGGCGGCAATCTGCGGACTTTCAAAAACTCTCTTTAAAGCCTCGAATCGCCCAATAAACTCTTTTCGCTCTTCCGCTTTTTCTCCCTTTTTTAGGGTTTCAGGAAGCCAAAACAGTGCCATGACAAAATTAATCAGGCATACAAGGCCCGCCATGGTCGCAGGAAACCCCATTCCAAAACCCAAAATGCTGAGTTGGGCTCCAAAAAACGGACCGAATATAAACCCTAATCCAAAAGCCGCCCCAACAATTCCCATTCCTTTGGCTCGATCTTTTTCTGCTGTTAAGTCGGCAACGCATGCCTGAGCCACGCCAAAATTTGCTGTGAAAATGCCTTGAAAAATACGCGATGCGAAAAGCCAACTCAAAGACTGGGCCCATCCGAAAACGAAGTAGCTGATAGAGCTTCCTAGCAAACTCATCAACAGCACCGGCCGGCGCCCAAACCGATCGCTCAGGCGACCCCATAGGGGAGCCACGATAAATTGCATGAGTGAAAAGCTTGCCTGAAGCAGTCCCACTTCTAAGGGTGACGCGCCAAAATGCTCGGCATAAAATGGGCTCAACGGCAAAATCATTCCAAACCCAATGAGGTCGATAAAGACTGTTAGAAAAATGATTGTCATGGGCGAACGTTTCATGACAGTTTGACCACCTGTTTTAGAAAGGTTTTAGAAGTGAACCAACTGCTTGTGCATGTGGCTCTGATCTCAGTCAGTACACTCTACAGCATCGCCTATCTTGTCAATAAATTCGTGATGGATCGCCTGCATCCGGCTGCGGTCGTCTATATTCGAGTATTAGGCGCAGCGGCAATTTTGACTGTCATTTTATTTCCAAAAATTCGACGACATTTTCCAACCCGGTCTCAATGGCTTCAAATCACAACCATGTCGATTTTGGGTATAGTGCTCAATCTCATCCTTTTTATGGAGGGGTTGGCTCGAACTTCTGCAACGCATGGAGCATTGATTAGTTCAACCATTCCAATAGTTGTACTTAGCTTCGCCAGCTTTCTTGGATACGAAAAACTAAACCCACGCAGAATTGCAGGAATTGCCCTGAGCATGGCTGGGGTATGGATGACTTTTTGGGCCTCCAAAACTGGCAGCGGCGAAGCCAAACTGTGGGGGGATTTTCTTTGCGTGCTCAACACGCTCTGCTTCAGCCTTTATTTAACTCTTTCACTAAAAATCAATCGATCCGTTCCACCGATGATCGTTACTTGGGGCATGATGGTTGCGGGCACCGTACTTTTAATCCCTTACAGCTATTCAGAATTTGTTTCGATCCCATGGACGAGTTTAACCTGGGTTGACCATGGTGCCTTTGCGTATATCGTGCTGGGATCCACTGTTGCGACTTATTTTTTAAACAATTGGGCCCTGTCGAAGGCCGAAAGTAGCTTCGTAGGACTTTATATTTTACTTCAGCCACTTATAACGAGCATTTTGGATCGGATCTTTCGGGGGCAGATCTTGACAGGTCTGTCAGTTTGGGCTCTGGTGTTAATAATTCTCGGTGTGGTGATTGGACAAACTTCGAAAAGGAATAAAAATGGATCTCTCCATTAGCACCCTTTCAAATGAAAACAGAAAATTTACCCCGTCAACAGCCTTTGCCTCCCAGGCTAACCTCAAAAGTCACGAACTCAACCAGCTTTGCGAATTGGCCAAATCTGATTGGGATGGGTTTTGGACAGCGCAAGGTTCAAAACTTAATTGGTCGCGCCCTTTTGAAAAAGTGATTCAATGGGAAGAGCCTTTTGCAAAGTGGTTCTTGGGCGGAAAACTAAATGCTAGTAGCCAATGCTTAGATAAAAACTTGCCTCAATTGAAGGACAAAACAGCTCTTATCTGGGAAGGGGAACCCGGAGAAGTTCGAAAGCTAACGTATCAAGAATTGTATCAACTCACTTGCCAGACAGCTCATGCGCTGAAAAATCTCGGCGTCAAGCGCGGTGATCGGGTTGCCATTTACATGCCCTTGGTTCCGGAAGCCATTGCCGCCATGCTGGCATGCGCTCGGATTGGTGCCGTTCATTCGGTGGTTTTTGCAGGCTTTAGCGCCGAATCGCTCAAAGAGCGCATCAATGACTCACAATGTGTGGCCGTTATCACGGCCGACGGAGGATACAGAAAAGGGGCGGTTATCAATCTGAAAGATGCCGTGGACCAAGCGCTCCTCAACACACCCTCGGTCAAGAAAACACTCGTATTAAAACGAACGGGCCAATCTATATCCATGACCTCAGGCCGCGATTTTTGGTGGCATGATGTGGTTCATTCAGCATCGCCTGAAATCGCCGCCGAAGACATGGATTCCGAAGATTTGCTCTTTATTTTGTACACCAGCGGCTCGACCGGAAAGCCGAAGGGAATCGTGCACTCCACAGCCGGATTTTGCTTGTGGACCATGCTCACATCCCAATGGGTTTTCGATTTAAAACCCCAAGACATTTACTGGTGTACGGCCGACATCGGTTGGATCACGGGGCATAGTTATTTGGTTTACGGACCCCTTCAAAACGGGGCCACCTTGTTTATGTACGAAGGAGCTCCCAATCATCCTGATTTTGGGCGATTCTGGAAGATGATTGAAAGCCACAAGATCACCATTCTCTATACGGCACCAACGGCCATTCGAGCGTTTATGCGGGCCGGAGACGAGTTTGTGAACAAGCACAACTTAAGTTCACTAAGATTACTTGGATCCGTAGGCGAACCGATTAATCCAGAGGCGTGGATTTGGTACAATAAGAACATCGGAAAGGAAAAGTGTCCCGTGGTGGACACTTGGTGGCAAACCGAAACCGGAGGTATTTTGCTTAGTCCGGTTCCTGGAGTCACCGCCACAAAGCCGGGAAGCTGCACCCAACCACTTCCGGGAATCTTTCCGAAAGTTGTCAAAAAAGATGGAACCGCATGCAAACCTAATGAAGGTGGATATCTCATTCTCGAAAAGCCCTGGCCTAGTATGACTAGGGGTATTTATGGTGATCCGGAACGATTCAAAAAAACTTACTGGTCTGAGTTTAAAGGAAAGTATTTTACTGGCGACGGAGCCCGCCAAGATGCCGATGGCTACTTCTGGGTTATCGGGCGCGTCGATGATGTTCTCAATGTATCAGGGCATAGGCTAGGAACAGCCGAAATCGAAAGCGCGTTGGTCAGTCACCCCATGGTGGCCGAGGCCGCCGTTGTCGGACGCCCCGACGAAATCAAGGGACAAGGAATCGTCGCATTCGTGACTCTTAAAGCCCAGTTTTCGGGCCAAGATGTTAGCGCCGAGCTTAAATCCCATGTTGCCAAGGAAATTGGCGCACTGGCCCGTCCCGATGACATTCGCTTTACCGATGCTCTGCCCAAGACCCGATCTGGAAAAATTATGAGACGCCTTTTGCGTGAACTTGCCTCTCAGGGTAAGATTCAAGGCGATACAACGACGCTTGAAGATATGAATGTGATTAACAAACTAGCTTCCGCCTATGAAGATGAAGAATAGCTTTTTGATATTTTGGTTTTTGCTGACCGCAACCGGGGCAACCGCCGGTCCATTGGGTCATCAGTCCGGATCACTGGTTTCAATTTTTGATGTCGGCTACCTCACTTCTACAAAAAATTTTGATGACACAGGTCAAGTCATGGCGCTCTCGAGATCCAATGAATTTTCACAATGGCGCCTGAGAGGACAAGCCGAATACGACCTCTCTGATCAATGGGGAGTATTTGGAGCCTTCAGCTACAAGCGAGCCAACGCCTTTGCCACGACGGCCAGCCGCTTCAACAACAACCTTTCTGACTTCTTTTTGGGAACCGACGTCGCCGTTTGGAATGGATGGATTCGCATTACGCCTGAGGTCATGATTTCGATTCCGACTTATCCTAAACCGGGTACTGAGGATTCCGCCCTTCTTGGTGATGGGGCTTCCACCATCAGCTTCGCATTGAATGGCGCTAAAGACTGGGGCGCTTTTGGCCTCAACGGGTATGTTGGCTATCGTGCGCGCAGCGAAGGCTACAGTTCGTCGTGGCTGTTTGGGTTGCAAGCTCAGTATATGCCCGAAATTCCGCTGTTCGCCTTTTTTGGACTCTATAATGACTGGTCTCTCAATAATGACTCCTACACTTCGGCCAATCGTATAACCCCTGCATTAAACTATAACGGCGGAAGTCTCATTTATAGTTCGATAAATCCGAGCTTGAACGTCATTGAAGCGGGTGCGGGTTATAAGATTTCAGAGTCTTTTTTCATAACAGGTTCCATTGAAACCACCATCATGGGAGTGCGGACGGCCCAGTACACTCAATTCTTGGTCGGTGTTGGCTATACTGATCGTAACTTGTACTCCACGAACTCTCGAGAGGCCGCTCCGGATTTTACTCCATTGGATTCCTTTGAAGAAAAGGCACCTGAAAAAGGGGCCAAGAAGACGTTTGTCCCCAAGGCTCAGAAGTCCATTCCAAGTCGATTCTTGCCAATCAGACGGTTTTTTTAATGATCTCAATTAACCCTTCAGGGTTTTGATTAAAAATCGTAAGGGTCTTACGCCGGCCCGTTAGCCCGTGAGTAATTTCTATGGCCCTCTTGGGAATTCCCAATAGTTTCGCCAACCAAGAAATCAATTCTTCATTGGCCTTTCCGTCTACCGGCGGGGCGTGAATCGCGACTTTTAAGGCCCCATCATGGAGTCCCATTATTTGTGTTTTTTTGGCCCCAGGCTTAGCGTAAATATTAATCACCAAACGGCCTTTGCCAGCCACCATGTAAGAATGCGCTTCTTTACAAATCTTTGAAGTCATGTTTGATGTATATCAAATTCATTCATAGGAGAGAATATGGGTCGCGGAGACAATCGCAAAACTTTGAAAATGAGACGCCGAGTTGCCAAGAAAAAGAAGAAAACAAGAATCCAGCGTCAGATTACCGAAGCCAAAAAGAAGAAGTAATTAAGTTTCGAGAACCGGTTTACCCTGACGCAAGTTAGGAGTGCTTCCACCCTGAACCGCCTCGGTTGGGGTCGCAATATGGGGCAAGTAACCGTTGTTTCGCTCAATAAGCTCCAAATGCGCGGTCAGTAAGTTCTTTAGGGCCACTTCAAACTGTGTTTTTTGGCGCTTAAGTTCAGTGATCTCTTGATAGGTTTTTTTCAGCGAGTCTCTTGAATCTCGAATGATGGCATCAGCTTTTTGTTGTGCATCGTTTAAAACCAAGGCGGCTTCGCGCTCTGCATCTTTTCTCAAATTTTCAGTCATTTTGTGCGCGGTCATCAAAGTTTCTTTCAAGGCTTTGTCTTTTTCCTTAAATTCCAAAACTTGAAGCTCTCGCTCGCGTAGCATCTCCTTCAATTGATTTCGCTCACGAATGACGCCTTCCATTTCAGAAGCGACTTCCTTCAAAAACGAAGCAACTTCTTCGGCATCTAATCCACCGAGTCGTCGACCAAAAGTTTTGTGAGCAATATCTATTGGAGCTATTTTCATGCCTGCCCTCCTTGGACGTGCTTGTACTGATGCTTTTCTTATTTTATATGGTTTTTAAAGCCTAGCGCAATGCCCGAGACAATTCGCGACTGCGATTGCGGGCTCCATCTAGCCCAGCTTTCAATGCAGAGTCCAGTCTGCGCTCACGCATCGACTTAAGTCCAGCCAGTGTGGTTCCCTTTTTACTTGTGACCTGAGATAAGAGCCTTTCAAAAGAACTGCCAGAATCTTCTGCCAGAAGCGCTGCCCCCAAGAAAACTTTCTGAATCGTCTGTTGAGCTTCCAGTTTTGAAAGCCCTTGAGAACAAAGCCACTGAAAGTAAATTTCCATAAACCAAAATAGAAAACCGACTCCTGAAGATGACGCCGCCAAAACAACGTCAACCAGCTTCTCTGATTTAAGTGTCACGACAAATCCAAGCGACTTTAATGTCTTGATGATGTTCGACTCAGAAGAGCGGACCCGCGATTCGAAGTAAACACCTAGAACTCCCTTTCCGAGCCGAATTGGCAAGTTCGTCATCACTCGCCCCACCGATCGCGCGCCTACAAGTCTTTTCGAGATGGCTTTTGAAGAATGCCCGGCAGCAAGACTCAAAAATATTTTACCTCGAGCATAAGGATGAATTTCATCAAGAATTGCCATTAAGTCTTGTGGCTTGGCACCCAAGACGATGATGTCGCACTTTTTAACGAGGTCAATATTAGTCGCTGCTTTACGTATTCCCGTTTGTCGCACAAACTTATCAAGTTTCGATTTCGTTCGATTGGTGGCAAAAATCTGGCCAGAAGACAACGCCTTAGTACGGAGAAGTCCGGTTATCATTGCTTGCGAAAGATTTCCGCACCCCAAAAAACCCCATCGACTTTTCATCTCGCTTCCCCTCGACGACCAAAGATGGCTGTCCCTACTCGAATCATAGTGGCGCCTTCTTCAATAGCAATATCAAAGTCAAAAGTGGTTCCCATGCTCAATTCTTCGAACTTCATTTGTTGCGATTCAAACTTCTTCAGAAGCTCTTCTTTTAGTTTTCTGAGTTGAACAAAATAATGGCGAGACGCTTCAGGCTCTGCATCTAGAGGAGGTAGACTCATAAGTCCCACCACTTGCAACCTCTCTAGTCCCTGCATCTGCCCCAAAAGCACATCTAGAGCGCCAACGGGTACTCCGGATTTTGTGGGTTCGTCGCCGAGCTTAACTTGAATCATGATTTTCTGAATCACCTGTGCTTCGGCCGCTCGCTTGTTGAGAATTTTAGCGAGATCAATCCGATCAACCGATTGAATTGTATCAAAGCGGCCAACTGCATATTTTGATTTGTTGGTTTGAAGCGGACCAATGAGATGCCAATGCACATCTAGATTTTGTAATTTGGCCCGTTCAATTTTCCGAGTGGCCTCTTGAATGTAATTTTCGCCGAAATGCCTAAGGCCCAAGTCATAGGCTTCTTGAATATGTTCGAAGCTTTTAGTTTTTGAAACAGCAATGAGCTTAGTGGCCCCCTGAGGACGGCCGGATTTTTTCTCAGCTTGAGCGATGCGATCGACTATGCCTGCGATTCGATCTTGAAGTTCTGACATTCCATCCCTTTTTTTCTAAAAGCCTTTGAACTTGACGCAGCGGAAGCCCCACGACGTTGAGAAAATCTCCATCCACCGATTTTATGAAACTGGCGCCAAGCCCTTGAATTCCGTAGGACCCTGCTTTATCAAACGGCTCCCCCGAGTCAATGTACTTCTGGATCTCCGCGTCGGTCAGCCTGTGAAACTTCACAAGAGTCGATTCAATATGAATGACTGATTCTTCCGTACTTGAATTCAGAAGGCAAATCGCCGTCTTAACGCAATGAGTCTTGTTTCGAAGACGTCCCAGCATGGCCTTGGCGTCTCGCGCGTTTCGAGGCTTACCAAGGACCAGTTTTCCGAGGCAAACGACAGTGTCCGCACTCAAAACAATAAATCCGTCGTTGTTTCGAGAGCTTAGTTTCGAAAATGCCGCCCAAGCCTTATCCATAACTACTCGCGTCAAATTCTCTTCCAGAGTCAGGTTTTCACTGAATGATTCCGATGAGTTGGGTGTCATGACAAGGAACTCAAAACCAGAGTCTTTGAGTATTTGCTTTCGTCGCGGCGATGACGAGGCCAGCACTAGCTGGAGTTGGTTCTTTTTCATACGGGGCTTGGTAGCACAATCGAAAGGCATTGGCCATGGCTAACATCTTGCTCATCACGGGAACGGTTTTATCCGGATACGCGGTCTATTTGATTGTGTCATCGGTTCTTGCTTCGTTGGGACAGACTCAAGAGATTCAATTGTCGTGGGCCTCGGGAGAAGCTCCTCAAAAATCCAAATCTGGAGTGATTCGACTCACACGCCCACTCCTGCACCGCCTGATTCCGTTTACAAATCGCTTTCAGCTGACTGAGTACAAAGAAAAAATCAAAAGAAACATTCAAGCGGCCGGCCTTGCGGCAGAGCTTAACGAAAATGAATACGTCGCATTGCAAGTCGCCCTTGGATTTATTTTTCCGATCATGATCACCGTTTTAAATTTGTTATTCAACCTTGGCTACCCTTGGATCATGGTTTTATTTTTCGCAGTGTTTGGCTTTATGTACCCGTACTTGTACGTCAAGGGAGAAAAAGACACGCGCAAAACCCAAGTTCTTATTGACCTCCCATTTGTCGTCGACTTGCTGGCTCTCTCAACAGAAGCCGGTCTGGATTTCATAGGAGCCATTGGAAAGGTCGTCGACAAAATGACCGGTGGCCCATTGGCTGAAGAGCTCGGACAAGTGCTGCGCGATCTTAAACTCGGAAGTTCTCGAGCAGAAGCGCTCAACGCGCTGGCCTGGAGACTTAATATGAGTGAGGTCTCCAGCTTCATCGCGGTTCTTGTGACAGCTGACTCCCTCGGTGCGAGCATCGGAACCGTTTTGAGACAACAATCTGAACAAATGCGCCAGGAACGATTTACCAAAGCAGAAAAAATGGGCGCTCAAGCTTCGCAAAAAATATTCTTGCCGTTAGTTTTGTTTATTTTGCCGGCCGTGCTTCTTGTGGTGTTTGGTCCGGTCATTTTGCAATTTATTGGATCTTGAAAATGGTGAAAGTGATGAACCAAAGAACTGGAATACTTTTAGGTGATCAAGTTGAGATTGCTCAAACCTTCTCAACACGCCTCATTGGATTAATCGGCCGCAAAGAACTCAAGTCCGGCGAAGGCCTTTTGATCAAAGGCAGCGGCAATTCCATTCACACTTGCTTTATGAAATTTCCAATTGACGCCGTTTTTTTTGATTCAAAGGGACAAGTTATTCACCTCGCCAAGGGCCTACACCCGTGGCGAATGACGATTGCAAAATCGCTGAAACGAACTGATGTACTTGAGCTACCGATGGGTGCCATCGAAGCTTCAGATACTCGAATTGGAGATCACGTCAGTGTTACGACTTAAGATTATTAAAGGCCCCGGCCTTGGACAAACAATTCAGTTGAAGCCCGGCGAAAACATCGTTGGACGAGTAGCTCCGAGCGAAGTGATTCTGGGTTCTTCAGGCGTAAGCAAAAAGCACGCAAAACTCACGGTGTCAGGTGATACCTGCGTCGTTTCGGATTTAGGATCAAGCAATGGCACTTATGTTAATGGCGTAAAAATAAAAGATCGCATTGTAAAGCCCGGCGATCGCATCGGCTTTCATGATGTTATCGTGGAGCTGATTAGCGACACTCAATCCGCAAGGCTTCCGATGCCAACGCAACCACCCTCACAGTGGAACCAACCGTTACCGTTTCAAAACCAAGGCCCCTTTTCGGCGCCAACAGGAGCTTCTCCGCAGCAACCAACACCCGCTCAAAATAAGTCCTTTATGGATTACTTAAAGGCGTACGTGGATAAAGTTGTTTTGCCTGGTGTCTACCGATTGAATGAAATGTATTCGATGAATCTTCTCATCGGCGTGTTTCTCGCCCTTTTTGTTTTAATTGTCACTGTCTTATCAACTATTCCCATGGCTGAGCTGACTCGCGACGGAGTGCAAAAAGAAGCTCAACGTCGAGCCCTGACCGTGGCAAGGCAAATGGCCTTCTTTGCTGAAAAGAGTTTGATCGCCGGACAAGAATCAACAATTCGCACAGACTTTGCTGAATCGGAAGAAGGCGTTAAAGCAGCCCTCGTCATTTCAAGAGAAGATGGTCGAATCATAGCGCCGCTGACAAAGGCACAGAGCTATTCAAATGAAACTTTTGTCGCAAAAGCGCGCACACATGATGAAACCTACGTTGAACAAATCTCAGATACCTTGGTCGGCGCTAGCGTTCCGATCCGATCGTTCTCGCCTGAAATTGGCGCACAAACAATCGCCTATTATTCTGTCGTGATCTACAAAATGGACTCGCTCAATTACAGCGCTACCGTTGCTTTATTTGCCAGAATCTTGATCATCGCGGCCGTGATCGGAGGCATACTCTATTTCCTTTTATACAAGTTAGTCAGCCATCCCATTCAAGCAGCGGTCATGCAAATGGATGAAGCGCTACGCGGTGACAGAGACACTTTAGAATCCAAGTATGATTACGAACCGTTTTCAAAACTCATCGACTCAATCAACTCGGCACTTTCAAGAATGGGTTCACCAAGTCAGCAGGCCTCTCAGAACATCGATCGCACTTCAGAAGTTTCAAATTTGGTTCGCATTATCGCCAACCCCGCGTTTGCCCTTGATGAAAACGGAAAGTTTATTCAAGTGAATGCCGCTTTTGAAGAGCTTACCGGAATGCGACTGCTCACCCTTCAGGGGCAGGGGCTCGAGACATTGCAAGATCAAGCATTGAAGCTCAATATTGATGATCTCGTTAGTAAAGCGCGGGGCCAATTGGGCCTGATTCAGACAAATGAGCTCGAAATTGGCGGGCTCAATTACGAAATCGACGTCCAAGCAAGTGCCAAAGAAAATTCACCAGGCGAAGTGCAGTATTACTTTGGCACTATACAGAGGAGGGCGGCCGCTTGAGTACGCAGCTCGCTCAAGCCCAACGGGCACAAAACTCCGAGGTTCTGATCACGGTTCTTTCTGGTCCGGAGAGCGGCGTTGTGTATAAACTCCTCAACAACCAAATCACATTGGGCCGAGCCCAAGACAATGACATCGTTCTTCAAGATCCCAAAGCAAGTCGCCATCACGCCAAAATAGAAAATCAAGGCGCCAAGTTTGTGATCACTGATTTGGGAAGTCAAAACGGCATCATGGTCAACAATCAAATTGTCACTCATTCAGATTTGAAGCCTGGGGATCTTTTTATGGTGGGTTCGACCCAAATGAAATTTGGTCCGCCCCAATCAATGGCCTTAGTCAATGCGGCCCCTCCGGTTTTGCAAGCAAAGCCCGGTTTACCCGCAACACCGCGACCAAAATCCCCACTGGCAAGCCCGCAACCTTGGTCTTCGCCATCTTCTTTGTCTTTACCCAAAAAAATCAATCTTCAAGACAAAACCACCAGAAACTTCATCGTGGGCGGAGTGATTATTGCCGTTCTTGTTGTGCTCAGCCAGGTAGGCCCCACAAGACGTCAAGGAATTAGCATTAAAGATGATGCGGCCCTTCAAGAAGAAATTGATCAGACAATCGAGAGCAACGAAAAGAAACAAGAAGAAATCTCCAAAAAAGGTCTCGATACTCAGCAGTATCTTGAGGCGAATGCCTTTTATATGCGCGGTTTCAGAGAGTATCGCGAAGGTAACTTTCCTCGAAGTATTCAAAACTTTGAAGCCGCTTTAGCTCTTTATCCCAGTCACCCGTTGGCAAAACGTTACCTTGAGCGGTCGAGACTTAAGCTCAATGAACTGATCACAGCAGCCCTTGAGCGAGGCGAGCGTGCATTTCAGCTTCAACAATACAACAAAGCCAAGAGTGAATACAAAATGGTTTTGTTTTTAACAGGCGACCAAAAATCGAAAAGCGGTCAGTTGGCGGAAAAACGACTTGAAGCCATTCGCCTCATTCAGGCGACTGGAAGATGAGTTGACTATGGCAAAGTTGAGAATATTTCAACAAGGTGTACCGGTAACTGAGAAGGATCTTGATACTTCTCAAACATATGTCATTGGCCGCGGAAGCCAGTGTGACATTGTCTTGGATCACCCCGAAGTGTCACGACAACACACAAAAATTCGCCATGACGGACAAAACTGGATTGCCGAAGTTCTTTCTCGTTTTGGGCGCATAATCGTTCACGGAACTCCGGTTGAATCAGTTTCATTAAGTCACGGCGCCGTTTTTTACATTCCACCATTTGAAATTCGTATGGAAGAAACTGCCACTTCAGGGCTGAGCCAAACAATACCCATTCAAGCAACCAACCAATCCGCCGCAGAATTCTCCGATAAAACAAAGGTGGCGGAGGTTTCACTAAAGTCTGCACTTTTTAGGCTCGACGCTACCGGAGAGCCCGTTGAGGAGATTACTTTAGGCGCTGGAGTGATTGAAGCAGGGAGAAGTCGCTCGTGTCCGATTCAGCTTAAAGAAGAAGCGGCCAGTCGAAAACACTTCACGATTCTATTCGATGGAAGTCAGTTTATTTTACAAGATCAAAACGGAAGCTTACCTACACTGGTCAACGGCTCGCCCATTTCGACCCATGTTTTGCAAACCGGTGATGAAATCAGTGTCGGCCTAGATCGGTTTCGCTTTGAGCTCGTCAATCCAGAATTCGAGAACCTGCCGGCGGTCATCGAGGACGTTTCGGAGAAGACCGAACCTCATGTTCTTAAAATGACCCCTGAGCAAGTCCCCGCCATTTATCAACATGCGCCGCCAGTTAGCTATGAAGAAAGTCCGTATGGACGCCAAAAGCCCCATTCAAAGAAGAATACTTTTCGCATTGCCATTTTAGCTTTGGCCGTTGTTGCAGGGATTGGCTACGTCTTTAAAGGTCAGGAGCCCCAACAAACTCAAACCCGTGTGCCCGCCGGCCAGGGAGCTGTTGCCGTTGCCACTTATGAAAAGCTTTCTGAGCAAGACAAGAAGCTTATTGAAGACACGTACAATTTGGCTCAGTCCCTTTATACGAGCGGCAAATACGAATTGGCGGCCATTGAACTCGAAAAACTGTTAAAAATTTATCCCAAACACAAAAAGGCATTAGAGCTTCAAAGTTTCAGCCAGCAAGCGCTTGAGAGAAAGCGAGAACTAGATGATATCGAACGACGAGATAAAGAACAGGCGGAGTTGCAGTCACGCATAAACGCAACTCTCGACTCTTGTGAACGGCTCTATCGTGGAGGGCGCCATGGCGAGGTCGAAGGCTGTGTGAGCCAAATTTCTGATCTCGATCCTGAAAACGAAAGAGCACAAGAACTCAACGCCATGGCCCAGCAAGCCATGGAACAAATCGCCCTCACTAACGAACAGCGAGCAGCTGCTTCGCGACGCCGACAGCAGGCGAAAAGTGCCTTCGAAGTCGGGAAAAAGGCTTTTAATGAAAAACGCTACCCCGCTGCCATTTCTCAATTTCAAAAAGTCATTCAAACCCCGTTTGCTGATAGCGAAGGCATGAAGGCTAAGTCAAAACTTGGAATCCAGGCCGCAAAAGAACGGATGCAAGAACAAAGCGGACAGCTGGTGCGCGAAGGAAAAGGTCACCTTGATAACAAAGACTACAAAAATGCCATTTCCAAATTCAAAAAGGCCTTGACTATGTTTCCAAATAACGGAGACGCATCCATTCTTTTGGAAAAAGCTCAAAAGGATTCAAACGTTGAACTCAAGAACTTGTATGCGGAAAGCGTTCTCGAAGAAAATCTTGGAAACATTGATTCGGCAAAGCGCAAATGGAAGACCATCCTTGATTCTGGACTGGTCGATAGCGAGTACTATCGAAAGGCCAAAAGCAAACTAGGAAAGTACGAGCGATGAGTTTTCGAGTAGCAGAAAAAACCTACCCAGGCTCCATCCCTCGGCCCAGTGTTTCCGTCATGTCGCATGAAGAAACCCGTCTTTTAATCGCCACGACTTCATGGGGAGTCACTGAGGGTTCGCAACTAACTCAGCAAATCATAAAAGATTTTTACGGAACTTCAATGATCGATCCAGAGGCCACATCACCTTACGCGAAGCTCCCTGATTTATCTGAAAGTGCTAATAGCCTTAGAGCCGCCATGCTCTTAGCAAACGGAACACTGTTTCAAAAGCTCAACACGCCAACCTACCAATCCGGGGTCGAAACCGTCGCATTGGCCCTACATCAACGCGAACTCGTTTGGGTTCAGGCTGGTCTACCTAATCTCTTTTTATTGAGATCAGGGACCGTGATTCCGCTGCATTTTCAACATGATCTTTCTTCTGAAATGAATATGAAATATCCGTTGCCCGCGAAACTTCTGGGCACAACCGCCCAGCTTGATATTGAGACTAAGTCCTTTGTCATTAAAGAGGGCGACAAAATTATTTTGCTCTCACGAAGCAAGCCGGCGCGTACTTTGTTGGCGAAATCCTACTCCGAATCTGAAAGCTCTAAACTCTGCCAAATGATGTTGGATCAGATCGTCAAAGAAAATGAAGAGCTTCCGTTTTGGATTGCCGTTATCGATCTCGATTGATTCAATCAAATTCTGAAAAGTCTTCGGCGTTTTTCTCTTTGAAGCGACTTGGTGCGCTTTTGTGGCCGCCAAAATGATAAAGCACCCCAATTCCCACGCCGACACCAAATGAATTTTTAGATTTGGCATACAGTGTTGGGGCTACCTCTAAATTCACTGACCAAGGAGATTGGGTGATCACATACTCAACGCCAAAGGTTCCACGAAACCCAATTTGATAATTGTCATTTGGATCGGAGCCAGATACTCCAACGCCGCCCAATACACCCGGGCCCAAATAGAGCATAAGAGAATTCCAAAAATTATCACTCAAACGGCGATCTTGGGCATCAAAGAAGTAAAATAGATAGTCGGCGCTTCCTAAAACAACTCGATTCGCTATTGAATAGCCCGCTGAAAAAGACAGGGCCCTCTTCCAAGCGCTGTAGTATTGGACCCGCGCCAAACTGGGTTCACCTGCAATAACTCCTAACCCCCAAGTGCCCTCTCTGTAGCCCGAGAACTTTTTTGACTTTGGAGCAAAGCTGGCTCCTAAGACCTCAAAACTGAATAAGCCAATAAGCATTGACATAAACAAGATAACGATGGTTTTCATAGGGCTAGTTTGCGGCAAAATTCCCGTAATTCCAATGCTTTTCAGCAGACCCTCAGTGGCGCTGACCTTGCAGTCAAAAGCCCATCGTAGGTGGAGAGTTAATGAATCGCCTTTTAAGAATTTGGATTTGGCCAAGAGGCCCAATTTTGGCACTAGTGTCTGGGCTATTGTCGGCCCTGATCTCACTGTCGGCATGGGCCAACACGCCATTTATTTCTCAAGATGACTGCGCGCCGCAGCTGTTGAAGCTGTCTAATGGCAGTCCCATTAAACCCGATTTAAATAACTTCGGCTCGGCCCGCGGTTATGCCTGGGCCGTAAGAAACATTGTGAAAACCCGCGCCGGAGACTTTTTGATCGATGCCGAAAGAACCTCAACAAATGAGCAATATCGCAAAGACTCTAAGCCTTACCCCGTATCACCCGAAGCCCGTGAACCGTACTTTTTTGAAACTTTAGGGCGAGCAGCTCAAATCTTCGGATTTAAAAAAGTAAGCATTAAGCGATGGCTCTTACCGTCCGTTGAACTCATCAACGCGACTATTGACCTGTACAACGCAACGCTTAGCCCTAAGCTGAAAAGTTACTCCTTTGGCTTTAAGTATTATTGGAGCCATCGCTCCGAACTTGACCCTCGCACTTATGCCAAACGATACGCTGAGCTTGGTGAACTGCCCGTTGCATCTTTCAGCGATTCCACTCCTCGGGAATCAGGACAAGAAAGTCCATATACAGCCCATTTGTTTTTTCATGACCTCTACCACATCGGAGATTTCGCTCCCGCGCCGCTCATTCGGATTTCTCGGACCCAAGCCGCAATTCTTGTCGCCTTTGAGGAGTTTCTGAGAAAGGAAAAACCCGCTCTCGCTCAAGAACTCGATCGGGATCAAGCATTTTGGATGGATTATTATGATTTTTGGTCGAAGGGGTTTGATTCAGGCCAAGGAAATTTAAACTTATCCGTTTACCTCAAATATTCAAACCTCTTTTCGAACGAGACTCCTGGTATAGCCGAAGCTCTCCATCGTATGATTCAGGATAGCCGCACTCCGCAGGAATTTCTTTCGCTTGCCGTTGGTGACGCATTTTCAGGTTTTCATATTCCACATTCTATCATTCGAGAACTACGGCTGGCTGAAAAAGACTTTTTAGCGAAGCATGGCTCCAAATTTGATCTTAAAGACGACTTCGAATGGTATAAGTCACAAACTGACGCGTCACTAGATCAAGCCGTCAGTCATAAAAGACGAACCATGATTGACACTCTCACTCAATTGATCAAAGACCTTGAATAGTCTCTTACTAGTTGATTAATAGGCAAAAGAACCGTATTTTCCAAATATGGAATTTCCAAAATCGACGCCAGAATATCAAGAGCTTAAAGAGCTCAAAGAACCTTGGGGCATTAGTTACGGGCCCATTGAGAGTCGTCGGCTTGGGCTTAGCTTAGGGATCAATTTATTAGGCGGTGGAGAAAAGGTTTGTAGCTACGACTGTCCGTATTGTGAATTGGGTTTTACGACTTTAAAGCTTTCGCAGATAAAAAAAACCATTAATTTTCCGACGCTTCAACAAGTCGATGATGCGATTCGTCAGCACATTCTTAAATTAAACAAAGAGGGCGTTACCTTAGACTCTCTTTCGATCGTGGGTAATGGCGAGCCCACGCTGTACCCGGATTTTCCTGAGGCCGTTGAAGTGGTGATCAAAATTCGCGATGAATTGTCACCGCAATCTAAGGTCTCGATCCTCAGCAATGGGACCACCCTTGATAACAATAAAATTATCCGCGCATTAAACCGTTTAGATGATCGAATGATCAAGCTCGACGCCGGCAATGATGAAATGCTCAAAAAAATTGATAACCCACTCGTTCGCATGAGCATTGCCAAGCTTGTTCAATCAACAAAAGGATTAAAAGACGTTATTTTGCAGTCATTTTTTGTTCAAGGAGTCATCGACAATACGGCGACCAATGAGGTTGAAGATTGGATCGAGACCGTGGGCTTGATCAAACCCAAGCTCGTGCATATTTATGGTCTAGATCGCGTTCCCCCGCTAGCCGGCCTCAAACAAGTTCCACCGCAAAAACTTAAAGAGATCTCTCAGAAGCTAACAAAAAAGACCGGAATCAAAGCCCTCGTTTTTGCCTGAAATATCCAGAAAATTCATTATCCTCACAAAGCGCAAGCACTTGATCCAAAACAGATGGACCTTCTAACAACGCTGGGTCAAAATCCCAGGTGGCACCGTCAGTCCAAAAGATCTTTGCAAACTCGACTTGCTCTTGTCGCCTTAACGTCAAGCTCAAGGCCGACTCGGCAAACTCTTGAGCCTCTCGATGGGCGCCGCGTTTAGAGGCCGCAAACGAAAGAAGCCAATATTGTACTTCTTGATCCACACACTCTTTAGTCCGTGCTAATGACTCGATCTCTTTTGGCGTGAGTCCGCCGAGAGCAGCGCCCAATTTCAAACAACCATTGACCGAAGACGCCGGAAAATTTTTGGGAGGCTCCACTCTTAAACGCCTATACGCCGTGAACAGCCATTGGTACTTTTCATCGACAGCGGCGGGAAGAAGCGGCTTAGCGTCTCGTAACACGCTCGGAATTAGAGGCCAATCACCTTTCTCAAAAGCAATTCTGATCAACCATTGCACGACTTGCCAATCATCGGGCCGGCGAAGCCTGAGCTCTTGCAGTTCTTGCTTTTGGCTTTCATAGGTCGTGTACCGAGAAAAAACGTTGCGGGCCACTCTAAGTTTTTCTCCTAATGAATAACTCAAAGTCGTCGGTTGTCGGTCTTTAAAATAAAGGTCCTTGATGGCCTCCCAATGGCCAGAAATTTTTTTAAATGATGTGTAGTCTTTCGAAAATAGATTCTGTTGTTCCATGCGATCGGTATAAGTATTAAAAAGCCTCGGCTCCGTTCCGTCCCAAAACATGAGCTCACCAAGCCTCAGTGAAATCTGCACATCTCCCCAACCGCGTAAAACCGGCAAGTATGACTCAATCACGAGTGGAAGATTGTTTTCACCCAAACCGCGCCCTTCGATGGCGGGCTTTAGACTCCGATGCTTGAAATGCCGAGGAATATTCTTCTCAACATTGATGAGTTCAAATAGTGTCACGCCTAAGTCAGCCAATGATACGGAAGTATCAATCGACCAAGATGGAACTTTATCTCTCACAGGTGTTGAGGGCTTTATGACTAGCGGGACTTGCGCCACCTCGTTGTAGAGATTGATGCCTTTTGAAAGACTTTCGTGTTCGTTACGGGCCAGACCCTGTAACCCGACAAGGACAACCGTTGTGGGTTCCCAGATGCGCCTCTTTTTTAAATATTCCCGCAACTTTAGAATGGCTAAATCAATATCCTGGAGTTTTCCGTTATAGGCCCCTTCAAGGCTTTCAACGGAAGCTTTTAACGGGCCCGGAAGTTCCGGAAATAAGAGGTCGTTAAAATATAAGACTGAAAAAAATGATGCCCCTTCTGCACGGTCTTCGAGCAACTGAATAAATCGTTCGACGACGGCTTCGGCGGGCCTATAAAAACGGCCGCCCTCACGAACCGAGTCGTCAAAGTCTCCAAATCCCTTTGCTAAGGCCGATTTTCGCAACACGGGCACTCCACCGCTGACGAGTATGGTCTCCATTCCTTTTTCGCGGGCAAGTTGGGCCAGGCTCTTCACCGATTCGGAGTATCGACTGACACCATCCGTACGCACGCCCGACTCAAGGGGGACCAGACCGGTAAGGATGGAACTAATGGCCGCATTTGTTGCCACGGAAGTGGTGTAAGCATGGGTAAATCGCACGCCTTCGGAGCACAGGCGATCAAGATTTGGGGTAATGCTTTCTTGAAGCGCGCCGCAATTGACGGCGTCAGCCCGCAGGCTTGGGACCGCAATGACGATGACCGATCCGTTTCCGCCGGGCCCAGGACTTGAGCAAGCAAGACTCAAAGACAAACTGACCAAGAGAACTATGTTTTGACTCAGCCGCGTCATGAGTTTTCCCTTCAAGTGCATTATGCCCCCTGTTACACTTTTGGTTCAGGCGTTCGACTTAAGGAGACACTAAACTATGCTAACTCAAAAACTCTTATCCGTCACGAGCGGCGGAGCCGAATGGATTCTGTATCTGCTCATTTTTCTATCCGTTTGTTCAGTAGCCATAATCATTGAACGTTATCTGGCGCTTAAACATATCTTAAAAGCGACGAATATGATTTCTGACCGAGCCAAAGAGGCCCTAAAGGCCAATGACTTTCAGGCCATTGAGGAAATTGGAAAAATCCATGAATCGTTTGAGGGTCGCCTTGTGGCTCACGCAATCCGACACCTCAACAACAAGGGCCGTTCGATTGAAGAGGTTATCGGCGGATTTGTTAACCTTGAGCGCCCTATTCTTGAAAAAAACCTGGCCTTCTTGGGAACTCTCGGAAACAGCGCCCCGTTTATTGGACTTTTGGGAACCGTTCTCGGAATCGTCAAGGCATTTGCTGATCTCGCCGGCGCTCAAGGCAACCCGAGTGTGGTTATGGCAGGTATTTCTGAGGCGCTCGTCTCAACGGCGGTCGGTCTCTTTGTGGCCATTCCCGCAGCCATTGCTTACAATTTTTTCCAACGCCAAGTTCGTCGAGTGATGCAAAGTGCAGATAGCATGAAACAACTGTGCATCGCTTACGCGAAAGAAAAGGGACTTCGTTAATGGCTGGCGGATCTTTCAATTCTCAAGACGAAGATCAGCTCATCACTGATATTAACGTAACCCCGTTAGTTGACGTTGTCTTGGTTTTGCTTATCATTTTCATGGTCACAACGCCCATGATCATGAAGCCCTCGATTAACGTGAATCTGCCAAAGGCGGCGAGTGCTGATCAAGCAAGTCCCGGTGAACTTCAAGTGACGATCAGCAAAGACGGAAAAATTTTTGCCAACGGAAATCAAGTCGGTGAAGATGGTCTCAAAGCCGTGGCAACAGAGTTAGTAACAGCCAATGCCGAGACTCAGGCCATGATTAGCGCCGATAAAGACACTCCTCACGGGATTGTTATTTCAGCGATTGATATCATTAAGGGTGCCGGCATTAAGCGGTTTGCCATCAATATCGAAAAGAAAAATAAGTAGTTATTTGGTCATTCGAACCAAAAGGCTCACCCCAACAAATAAATAAAGAATGGTCAAAAAGTTGTGCCACTGGGTACCCGTTAATCCCCACAAGATGCTTTCAGCAAGCGGTGCCGAAAGCGTCCATCGCCAAGAATAGAATATGAGATCCGACACTAGCGACAGTAGCGAAAGTGCGGTCATCCAGCTTCGCCCAGTTGTTTGATACGAAACACGCATCGCAAGCACCGCTGCCGCGATAAAAAGGACCCCCGCAATTTTTCCGGCCTGCGCCGCGGGCAAGAACCAGAAAAATGCTGGAGCACTAAATCCCAAAATAAAATAGGCCATCACCCTAGACTTTATTTCCACGGTTCCAAAACCTCCCTCAAACATTCCGCAAGCCGTTCTTTGACATTTTCCATCAGTGGACGCTTTTTAACTTCCCAGAGCTCTTGGTAGCGAGCAGTCCATTGACTCATCATATTGGTCATGACCTCTGAATCAAATCCACAAGGTTGAATAGATTTAAATTCGTTCAAGTCGCAAGTTACGTTTAGGGCCACTCCGTGATAAGTAACCCACTTCTTGGCCGCAATTCCTAAACTTGCGATTTTTTTATCTAGTTTGGTCGCGAGATCGGTTACCCAAACTCCGGTTTTCCCATCCACGCGCTTTGATTCAATTCGAAAATCATGGAGCGTATTGATCACGCCCTCTTCAAGGGCGCGCATAAATTTATGTAAGTCTTTTGTCCGTTTATTTAAATTAAACACCGGATAGGCAACAACCTGGCCCGCCGTGTGGAGCGTGGCCCGTCCGCCACGACTAACCATGACGACCGGTATTTCGGTAGCACTAACTTCGCTCGAAGCTCCCGATGCTCTCCCAACCGTGATCACTGAAGGGTGTTCGCATATAAGAATAAATTCACGCTCGGGATCGTTTTGACATTCTGCCACCCGGGCTTCTTGAATTTTAAGAGCCTCTGAATACTCGATGAGCCCAAGGTTTTTAGAGATAATCATGACTCACTACGTTCTGGCGCTGGCTCGAGGTTCCCTGTCGCGCGGTGGCTTTACGACAATGTGGATGGCGTGCCCAGTGGTAGCCTCGGCCGCTTCCATCATCATTTCTCCCAATGTGGGATGTGGATGAATAGTCCGTGCAATATCCTCAGCCGTTGCGCCCATTTCTATGGCTAAGGCCGCCTCACTAATCAAATTACTCGCTTCATAGCCGACAATATGAACGCCCAAAACAATGTCGGTTTTTTTATCGACAATGACTTTGATGAAGCCATCAGAATCCATCATCGAAAGCGCCCGTCCATTGGCCACATAAGGAAAGGTCCCTGATTTCGTTTCATATCCTTTAAGTTTGGCTTCCTCTTCGGTCATCCCGCTTGAAGCAATTTCCGGATCGGTAAAAACAACCGCGGGGATTGTTTTGACATCCATTGCAGAATTCTTGCCGGCAATAACCTCGGCAGCGACGATTCCTTCGCGGCTGGCTTTATGGGCCAACATGGGCTGTCCCGCCACATCACCAATTGCAAAAATATGATTAACATTGGTTCTCATTTGGGAATTAACCGGAATGAATCCCTTTGAATCGGTTTTCACGCCGGCCTTTTCGAGCCCCAAGTTTTCGCTATTGGGACGTCGACCGACGGTAACCAAAATTTTGTCGCATAAAACTGTTTGATCAGTTCCATTAACCTGCACTTGAACAGCCAAATCCGATCCTTGTTTTTTGAATCCAATCGCTTTGGCTTCTGTCAGGAGTTTTACGTTCTTCTTTTTTAGCTTACGAGAAACGACTTGAGCGCAATCCGGGTCGGTGACACCAGTTAGGATCGCCTTGTTAGCCTCAAGAACAGTCACATCGGTACCGAGTTTTGCCAGAAAACTTCCAATTTCAAGACCGATATACCCGCCACCAATCACAACGACCCGTTGATTGAATTGTGAAATTTCTAAGGCTTCGGTGCTGCTCAAAACATATTTCTTGTCAAAAGCAAATCCCGGAATTTCGATTGGGCGTGAACCGGTTGCGATAATAAAGTTTTTCGCATTTATTTTTTCTACGCCAGCTTGAGTTTTAACCTCAACCTCATTGGGAGAAATGAACTTAGCCTCTCCCATCAGTGACTCAACCCCATTCGCTTTAAAGAGCTGGCTAATGCCCCCGGTAAGTTTATTGACGATCGCCTGCTTCCAAGTTTGAAGCTGGCCACCATCAACCGTAACGGCCGGAATTCGAATTCCCATTTCAGAAGCCGATTTCATTTTATCCAAAAAATGAGCGGCGGTAATCAAGGCCTTAGAGGGAATGCAGCCCACATTGAGACAAACGCCACCGATGGTTTGTTTTTCAACCACCAAAGTTTTTTTGCCGAGCTGAGCCGCCTTGATTGCGGCGACGTATCCGCCAGGGCCAGATCCAATTACACACAAATCAACTTGTTTCATAGACCGGTCCTTTCTTAGGCTAAATCAAGAAGTAGGCTTTGCGGATGAGAAAGCCGGGGTGCAAGTTTATTGACGAAACGGGCTGCTGCCGCACCGTCGATTAATCGATGATCGCATGTGGCAGTTAATCCCATCATATCGCGAACGACGACCTCACCCTTCTCATTGACAACGGGCTTTTTCACGATCTTAAACACACCAATAATGGCCACCTCGGGATGATTAATAATGGGCGTGGCTGAAATCCCGCCAATACTTCCGATGTTTGTGACGGTAATGGTGCCACCTTTCATATCATCAGGAGCAAGCTTTCCGGCCCGAGCCTTATCGGCGAGCTGCAATAACTCGTGAGCCACTTCTAAGACGTTTTTACTTTCTACGTTTTTAATTACCGGCACAACGAGCCCTTCTGGCGTATCGGCGGCGAATCCAATGTTGTGGTGATGTTTATAGACAATTTCGCTTGCCGCATCGTCAATGGAGGCGTTGAATTGCGGGAACTCTCTCATCGTGACCGATACGGCTTTAATAATAAACGGCAAGTAAGTAAGTTTAACTCCCCTTGCGGCGGCCTCATCTTTCATGAGCGTTCTCCACACCACAAGATCAGTCACATCAATTTCATCGGTATGGGTGAAGTGTGGAATAATCTGCTTAGACCGCTGCAAATTTTCTGCAATCTTACGGCGGATTCCCCGAAGCGGTTTTCGCTCTTCAGCTTGCCCCGTGGGCAACGAAATTTTTGGTGACGGCTTAAAGGCAGGTATGGCCATTCCTGCACTGCTGGCACCGGCAGGCACCGTGTGGCCGTTACCGGTAGTGGCACGACTCACATCTTCGCGGGTCACGCGACCTGCAGGTCCGCTTCCTCGAATATTATTGAGATCAACGCCAGCTTCACGAGCAAATCTTCTGGTCGCCGGAGTAGCAAGCACATGGGCGGCGGCTGGCGGTGGAACCACTGTGGCTCGAGATGGTACGGCGACCTCTGCGGATGACGTCGTCATCACCGATTGAGTTTTTGGAGCAGAGGGCGGCGGTGCGCTTTGCCCTGAAGGCGCCGCCTTTGCGGCATGGCCGCCTGCTTGCGCATCTATAGTGCACAAAAGGCCTCCAACCTTAATAACTTCGCCTTCTTTAGCTGATATTTTTTGAATTTTGCCATCAACAACCGATGGAATTTCAACGGTGGCTTTGTCCGTCATGACTTCAACCAATGGCTGGTCATGGGTTACTGCATCTCCCTCTTTGACGAGCCATTTAACAATTTCGCCTTCGGTGACGCCTTCGCCAATATCAGGAAGCTTAAACTCAGTTGTTGCCATTTTGCTCTCCTCCGGCGGCTCGCGCCCTTCGAATCATGCCTTCCATAAAAAATTCCCCTGCTCGATAGCTGCTTCTCACTAGTGGGCCACTGGCCACATAGAGAAAGCCCATACCTTCGGCCACCGACTTCCAGTTTTGAAAGGCTTCCGGCGTTAGGTATTCTTGTACTTTGAGATGTCTCTTGGTGGGCTGAAGATACTGACCAAAAGTAACCACGTCACATCCAACCGCTCGCAGATCGCTCAAGGTCTCAATCACTTCGTCATGGGTTTCGCCAAGTCCGAGCATGATCGAAGACTTGGTGAACCTTCGAGAATCGATTTCTTTGACAGTCTTTAAAACAGACAGGCTCTGGTCGTATTTAGCGCGCGGATCGCGAACCGTTTTTGTGAGTCTTCTCACGGTTTCGATATTGTGAGCAAAGACATCAGGTTTTGCATTTACGATTTTTGTGATCCATTCGGGATTTCCCAAAAAATCTGGGGTTAAGACTTCAATGAGAACATTGGGATCTTCTTTTTTGATTCTAGAAATTGTTTCTGCAAAATGCCCAGACCCATGATCTTGAAGGTCATCACGATCAACGCTGGTGATGACAACATATTTAAGGCCCAGTTGCCCGATTGCGTGCGCTAGTTTTTGAGGTTCTTCGTGATCCAAAACGCCTTTAGGATTTCCGGTCTTGATGGCACAAAATCGACAACCTCTTGTGCAGACATCACCCATCAGCATGACGGTTGCCGTTCCACCACCCCAACACTCGGAGACATTAGGACAACGGGCCTCTTCGCAAACGGTGTAGAGATTAAGTTTTCTGAGTAAGGCCTTAAGCTCCAAGTAGTTTGAGCCAGACGGCGGGCGAATTTTTAGCCATTCGGGCTTTGTGGGCTTAGGGGATACTTCTTTTTCTAACATGCATTTCTTTTTGCCAGCTTTGGCTAGCCTTGGCAATGTGATTTGAGCTTATGACGCATTGGGCAACGACGGCGTAACCCGAAGTCTCCTTGCTTTAAGATGGAGACTGTTTTACGTCCAGATTCATCAAAGGAGCATTGCCCATGAGTCAGACTTCAAAAAGATCTGTTTTGATCACCGGAGCCTCAACAGGAATAGGTGCGGCCTGCGCCATTGAACTTTCAAAAAAGGGTTTTAGTGTCTTTGCGGGAGTGAGAAAAACTCAAGATGGCGAGGCCCTTCTGGCTCAGGCTAAAGATATTATCCCCATTATCTTAGACGTCGAAAAGCCCGATCAAATCAGCGATGCGGTTCGAACAGTTCAATCGAAGTGTGACGGCCTTGACGGCTTGGTTAATAATGCGGGAATTGTCGTTGCGGGCCCACTTGAATATCTGCCACCGGAAGATTTGAAACGTCAGTTTAACATCAACGTTTTTGGGTTGATGGAAGTAACTCAAAAGTTTCTACCTTTATTGCGACTCAAAAAAGGTCGGATCATTAATATGAGTTCAGTTAGTGGACTAAGTTCGGCTCCATTTTTAGGTCCCTACTGTTCGTCGAAATTTGCCGTTGAAGCCCTGAGCGATGCACTTAGGCTTGAGCTTTTGCCTTTTGGAATTGAAGTGATCCTGATTGAACCGGGATCTATTAAGACCCCCATTTGGGATAAAACGGCCGAAGACTCAGAACAGATTTTAAAGCGCATGAGTCCTTTGGCTGAACAGCATTACGGTAAAGCATTTGCGGCCATGAGAAAGCTGGCGAACAAGCTTCGTGATACAGCCGCACCAGTATCAGAGGTCACCCGGGTGGTGGAACATGCTTTGACCGCGCCCACTCCATGCGTTCGCTACAAAGTTGGTTCTGGATATCGCATTCAACTATTAATTGAAAAACTTCCGACGCGGCTTCGCGATCGGATTTTGTATAACGGCATGCTTTCGCAATGAACTTAGGAACAAGCATTTTTGAGGGAGTGCTCATCAACCGCTATAAACGGTTTTTGTCGGACATTAAACTTGATTCCGGCGAAACCATCACCGCCCATGTTGCCAATCCTGGATCAATGGAAGGGGTCAAAGACCCAGGCAGCCGAGTGCGACTGACTAAAAGTTCTGATGCCAAAAGAAAACTTCCGTTTTCGCTAGAAATGGTGAGAACGACCAAAGGAACTTGGGTTGGGGTCAACACGTCGAGAACTAACAAGATAGTTGAGGAAGCCTTTTTTAATAAGGTGATTCCTCACTGGTCTCGTTTTGAAAACCTCAAAGCTGAAGTTAAAATAAATGCGAAAACTCGGTTAGACTTTTGCTTGAGTGACAATCAGGATCGACTTCATTATGTCGAAGTTAAAAATGTATCGATGGCAAAACCTCCGTTAGCCATATTTCCCGATTCGGTAACGGTGAGGGGACAAAAACACCTTCAAGAGTTAATGGAACTTCAAAAGCAAGGGCACTCGACTGAAATATTATTTGTGGTGCAGCGAGAAGACTGCGACTCATTTTCTCCGGCTGATGATATTGATCCTGAATACGGACGGCTTTTGCGGATGGCCGCAAGCCAAGGAGTTAAAATCAGTTGTTGGACTTGCCGAATTCATCTCGATTCAATAACGCTCGACGCGCCTATAAAGATTCAGCTCTGAATTGGTTAACCGACTTTGATCGGAACCTTTAGGGCATCAACTATGGGCTCTTGCAGATAGATACAAAGTCATTTTTCGAAGTTAATACAATTTTTGTTTATCCCCCGCTCAGAAATTTGAATTTCGTATCCAAGTGTATTCAATGAATCGATGCTGCAAGAGGATAGTTCGAAATCGGCCTGAACACGTTGGCACTTGCCTTGGTCGCCTCACCAGGGGTTAAAACCATTTGGTTTTGGACCTAGTGAAGGACTCATGATATGTAAGCTCAATGAAAAAATTGGTTTTTTCTCTCATTCTATATGCCATTCCTAGTCTATGCTCAGCTGCAACAGGAAGGGTATTTTCTGGAACTCCGCCAAATTGCAGTATCATTCTTGATGAACTTTCAGATCTCCCAAAAGGCGCTAAGCACCTTTCAAGCCCCTCCTTTAAAGTTTATAGCGTCACTGCAAAAGATTTTAACCAAGGCAAACAACTAGCCAAAGCCAACCCATCTGGAAATTTTGATTATTTCCCCGGTAATCCTGAATTTGCGGAAGCTAATGCCTATTATCATCTCAATAGATTTACAGACTTCATGAAGTCTTTGGGATTCAAGGGATTCTCTCATCAGGTTCCAGTGGCGGTCAATTTTAGGCCTAATCCAGGTGAGTTCCCTTTGGCAGGAGCTACGGATATAGGAGGCAAACCTGGTCTTTTCATTACAATTCAAAATGATATCAATCTTGCATTCGATATCGCAATCATCTCACATGAATTGTTTCACATCATCCAAGGAACCATCACTCGAGTGCTGGATTTTCACTTTGATAAATTGGGCGCAAACAATTCTTCGTTGGCCATAGCAGAATCCACTGCAGACTACTTTGCTGCTTCTTACATAGGTAATCCAAATATTGGTGAATATGGAGCGAAGGCTATCCAGGCACCTTACTTAAGCACTCTGTTAAATGGGGCCCGCCATCCTATACACCGAATTGGCCAGAGCCATTTTGATGGGCAAGCTATTTCAGGGGCGCTATGGGAATTGAGATCAGTATATGGAGCCAAAATTGTCGATCTCACTGTGTTTCGATCCTTAGGCGACATTGAGCGTGAGTACGTGGAGGTCCTTAAGCCAAATAAAGAGATTTTTAGAATTTCACATTTTGCAAGAGCTGTCTTGCTTAACATTAAGAACCAAGTTGGGGAAAGTCGTTCTGAAATGGCGAAAGAAATTCTATTAGATCGCGGCCTATTGATGGACTCACGCATAGCTCCATTGTCGCCGAATAGAGAAAACGAGGTTTGGGTAAATGCAGCTGATCCTACTATTGGATATTCTTCTTCTTCGATTCAAATGAAATTTAGAGTCCCGCAAAACGCAGAAGACGCCGTCTTGAACCTTAGCCATGATGGAAATTCAAGTGATCTTAGCAAGGTGAAACTTTATTTGAAAGTTGATGAGCCTATTCTTTTTAACGAGGATGGATCAATTGCAAGTTTCACTCATGAATTTTCTGCTGCAGATATGATTATATTGAAGTCGCAATTACTTCAACTCAGAGGCAAAGAAATCTTTATGTCATTTCTCAATACTGATAGTTCTGAACTCCAACTAACAGTGCAGCTTCATCTTAAATAAAGTTACTGCCAAAGAATCACTCATTTCATGACCTGACAGAGCTTATAAATGCACGTTCCGAAAAAGTCTGCCTTTCGCAAAAGATACAAATCGCTTTGTCCATGAAGGCGTAGAATACATTGGCATTCTCGCATCGAGCCGAGGGCAATGTACTAAAATTTTCTACGAATGCTTTCGATGATTCTCGAGTGCCCCTTCACCTTGGAAGGGGTCACGAGAAAATCGAGAAAGGACGCCCCACTTGAAGCTCGATGCCTTGACTCCCTTTTCTTGGCACAGTTGCTGCTCTGTAAACCAAAGAAATGTTTGGCCTTTTTGAGCTCAAACTAAAGCGCAAAGGAAGTCGAAACATTTCAGGAATTTACACTTTGGAGGCCCAAAAATGTCACTTCGAGCCTTGATTTTAATTTGTTTGGGATTTGGTCCTTCGTTGGCCACGGCCGCAACCTCCCAAGATTTCAAAACAGTCATGATGCTCGACGCGCTCGAAATGGAGCGCTTTGTAGCCGCCCAAATGCTGGCGGTTTCAAAAAATAGTGACGACCAAGCATTTGCCGCAAAAGCCTGTGAGATGGCCGAAATGGCCTTTTCGCATCCGAAATTCACCGAACGAGAAGCAGGACTTCGAGAAATTCGATCGCGCGTAGGTGATGAATACCCCACAATTTTACGACGGGCTGCTCAAGAACTCTTAGCTCAGGCCAAAAGTGAAACTCCATCAGAGCAGGCTACGGCCCTTGTCGCTTTAACGAACTTGGTCATCGAAGCCCGTGCTAATCAAACTGATGATTATTCTGACGTCATGAAAATGGTGGCCGAGGCCAATCTAGAGGTTTCTGAAGAAGCTCAAGACTTTGCTCGCTACCCGCTTAAAAAGCTTATATCCCCGAGCCTAGAGGCCAAACGCAGTCTGGGCGAGCCAGAAGAAGAATAACAATACCTAAATCCCTCGACAAAACAAGCCTTTATGGGTACAAAACCCGGGCATGAAAAACAAAAAACCCGATCTTAAAGTTCTCGAAAAAATCGCATGGCGCGCCCACTTTTTCGCCATGCAAATGATCGACATTGCCAATCACAAGCGACCAAAAGATCGCACTGACCCAAAAGTGGGCGGTCATCCAGCGGCATGCGCTTCAGCGCTACACATTTTGGGCGCCCTCCATCTTTGGGTCAAAGGGCCGTTCGATCATATCGCTGTCAAACCTCACGCGAGCCCAGCTGATCATTCCTATAACTATTTGCTTAAAAATCTATTTAAGCCCGGAACAGTCGAACGCCTCGCTGAAGAAGAAATGAAAACGGCCATGCACGGTTTAAGAAAATTTTCTGAAAACGGTGAGCCGGTATTTCAAAGTTACCACTCGGGTTGGGACCCAGACGGACTCAACTTTTTTCCATCGGGAAGCGTCGGTATTCCGCCTGTGCAAGCGGTTTATTTGGCCCATGCTTATCGCTTTGCCGAAGAGCACGGTTACGATCTTCCAAAAGGAGCCCACTTCTGGTCGCTTATTGGAGATTCAGAGTTCCGCGAAGGTTCACTTTACGAAGCTATTCCAGATGCCGCCGAACGAGAAATTGGCAATCTCACTTGGATCGTTGATTACAATCGTCAGTCCCTTGACGGTCACCGCATCACCAATCGCAACATCATGCACGGTACCGACGATCAACGCATTGAACGCACCGCCACCGCTAATGGTTGGGAAGTGATTCAAGTGCGCCATGGGCGCTTGCGGCAAAATCTCTTTGAACTCAAAGATGGAAAGCTTTTTCAAGAAACTTTAGAAAACGGTTTTGACGATTACGAATTTCAAGGACTGTTGCGCTCTCGTGACCCTAAAGAAATCCGAGAATCTTTTTTGACAAAACAACCTCGACTCAAAACATTCTTGACCGGCCTGAAAGATCTAGACCTCGTGAAAGCCTTTTGCGATCTCGGTGGTCATGACATCGGCCTTGTCATTGAAGCACTCGAAAAATCAAAAATAAATAAGCGCACGCCGACTCTCGTTGTTTGTCATACGGTTAAGGGATGGGGTCTCGAGTGCATGGCCGTTAGCGGAAACCACAGCACACTCCCCGAAGAAGCCGAGATTAAAAAACTTCGCGAAGCCCAGGGCATCGATGAAACCGATTTATTTAAACGATTCGATTCGGGAAGTGCTGAGGCCGATTTCTTAGACGCTCGCGGAAACGAGCTCCACGCTGGCTATAAAACCCAAAATCAAATTAAAGAAAAAAATAAATCGAGATTTATCGAGCTCATTCAGTCTGAAGGTGGCTTGCCCGCCTCACTAAATATCAATCTCAAAATGGTTCCCATCGTGCACACCCAATGGATGTTGGGGCAGCTCGTGGCCAAACTCAATCGCATTGCCAATACCTCTAAAGCTCAGGATCAGATCAAAACGGGTCAAAAAGCATTGGCCGAAGAGGAGCTCCGCTGGAAGACAACAAGCGAACTACTCCTCACGATGGCTCCAGACGTAGGAACCTCAACAAACTTGAACCCAGCCATGGACGGAAAGATTTTTGGCCCTGAGGTTGTTGAAGATTTTGAATCGGCCTATCATGTGAAAGACGAAAAGAGCCCAGACATTGTTCCTGGCGAACAGGTATCTCACCGCCATCTGCGTTTTGAAATTGCCGAAGGCAATGCCATGAGTTGCGTTGGATCGTACGGAAAAATGAGAGATATCACGGGCATTCCATTAGTCCCAGTTATGACCGTTTACGACTTTTTCATCAAACGTGCGCTCGATCAGCTTTTTTACAATCTTTACTGGGGAGCAAGTTTTATTTTAGTCGGCACACCAAGTGGAGTTTCTCTTTCTCCAGAGGGAGCTCAGCACGGCTGGAAAAGTGATATTCAAATCCCCAACCAAATCACCTGGGAGCCCATGTATGCTCTAGAGCTTGACTGGATTTTGTGTGAAAGCGTTCGTCGCCACGTTTTGTGCGACAATCAAGGTCGCTCTGGAGTTGTGATCCGCGCCGTTACTCGAGGCGTGGAGCAAAATGAATTGATAAAACGACTTCGCGCGCACACGCGCTTTAAATCCGATTCACAACTAGAAATCACTTCTCAAAAAGCTCCGATTGAAGGAAAGCCGTTAGAAACCGATGTGCCTTCGCTTCCGGATCAAGAAATCCTTGAGGCCACAAGACAAGATTGTTTGAACGGCGCTTACTTCCTGGTGGATTATCGCGGATATGCTGGATACGAACCCGGGGACAATGTCGTTAATATTTTTGCCATGGGAACAATGGGAACCGAAGCCCTCAAGGCCAGCGATTCTTTATTGGCAAAAGGAATTTATGCCAATGTCATTATGGTTTCCTCTCCAGATCTCTTGATCGGAAATCTCGGCTATGAAACCGGTTTTCAGCACCTTAAGTCCCTTGGGCTCAACGGGGACTTGTATTTGAAGCATGACATGAATGGAAACACCTCCACCGCCGACCTTGTTACACTCTCGGGTCGGCGCGTGCCTGTGGTGAGTGTTCATGACGGTGAACCAGGACTTTTAGATAATATTGGCAGCATCCTTGGTGTTAAACACGAAACACTAGCTGTCCGGCATCATTCCAAATCAGGCCGACCTGACGAAATTTATCGATATCACTCGATCGACAGCGACTCGGTCATTGCGGCATGTGGAAAAGTGTTGGCTGAAACAGCTTTAGAAGGGGTGCATTTGTCGCCACAAACCGTTCAATTAGCGGCCCAAGTGGCCACGCGACCACCAATGACAACTTCGGAGCTCTGGCCCCATTGATGCCAAAATTTGAAATTGATTTTCACCAGTGCCCTGCCCCTCAAGCCAAAGATCGTCCCCTTGTTTTGTTTGTGCACCACTACGGCGGTTCGCGCAAATCAATGAAACGCCATGTGGGACTCGTCAACGAACTGGGGTTTGATGCCGCAACGTTTGATCTCACACAGAAATTTTATGGAACGCAAAAGCGTTGGAGCCTTCAGATTGACGAGGCCCTCAACTATTTTCCTGATCGCAAAAAGATTTTATTCGCATTTTCGGGCCCTAGCTCAAGCTCACTTCGCAGTGTCGCGCGAAGGTTTTTGAAAGGTATGAACGACGTTGTTGGGATTGTCTGCGATTCGGGACCCTTTATGGATGCGTGGTACTGCACCCGTATCATGCTTAGGGATGTCGAAGGATTGACAAACGCTTTACTGAGAGAGGCTATTCTTGCCGTCATGATGCTGCGCTGGGATTCTCGTCACCCAAAGCCAACCTTAAGAGCACTGAAGACTATTAAATCATTAAACCCTAACTTCCCTATACTATCTATTCAAGGTGCTAAAGACCAAATTGTACCGCCATGGCAAATTCAACCGGTTTTCGCGCAGGCAGAACTTCAGCAGTACCAAGAACATGTGCTACCAGAAGCGGGGCACTTGAATGGACTCAAAGTGAGCAAAGAAGCATACACGCAAATTGTAAAAAACTTTTTTCAGAGGTGGGCCTGATTGACTAATCGTCTTATTATTTTCGATCTAGATGGAACTTTAGTCGACTCAGCTCCCGACATTCATGCCGCTGCGACAAACGCGATGATTGAGCACGGGCTTGAGCCTGTAAGCCTTGAAGAAATTGTGAGAAGCATTGGAGACGGCTTGAAGGAGTTCGTTGCGCGAATCACAGGAGCCAAAGGGGAAGATCTAAAATTCGTAGACTCTTTAATGAGCTCTTTCACCCGTCACTATGAAAACCTGATGTGCGACAAGACGGTTCTGTACCCAGGTGTGGTCGATTTTATTTCAAACTACCTGACTCAATCCCATCATCGGGTTGGCGTTGTAACAAATAAACGCGAAGGGCCCGCACGAAAAATTCTAAGACACTTTGGGCACGAGAAAACATTTACTGAGATTTTTGGCGCCGATACGTTTGAAGTCAAAAAGCCCCACCCTAAACCACTTATCGAAATGATGAAGCTCGCTGGAAGCACTCCAGAGACCACTTTGATGATTGGAGATAGTCGTCAAGACCTCGAGGCGGCCCAAGCTGCCGGCACTCATTTCGTGGCCGTTAGCTTTGGGTATAACTCCGAAGAAAAGTTGCGCCAGCTAGGGGCAAAGAAGTTTATCCACCATTATTCCGAGCTTCACCGGTACTGGTGATCATCAAAACTCATTGAAAAAACCTCGTACAGTTACTGACATTTTTAGGCCTGGGGCCCTGCGTAACCTCCAGAATTTCCTCAAGAATTCTCAAATTCAATCTATTCGATCTAATTCTTTTTATAGACGATCCTAAGTTTTGCGGCTCCGATTAAATGGCTTGGGAATTGAACTTCTGACCTTGCGGACGAGAGGACGAAGTGCAGGTTTCAGTGAAGGGTAAATTTCTGCGGCTATTATTGACCGTCACCTTAGTGACCGGTCTGTGGCCTCAAACTATTTACGCCGATAGTAGTTCTGATTACGGACTTCCCAATCCAATCAACACGACTGAAGAAAATCCAGAACTCCGCGCTGTTCAAAAGCAAACAGAAGAAAAAATCGCCGATCTCACCGAAGCTGGCCCACGCGATCTTCCGGCGGTTCCAAGCGATGTCTTTCGATTGGCCGGCCAAAAAGTTGTTATTGAGAGGGCAGGACAAATTGTAGAAACCTATGCTCTCGACGACGTTAACGTTAATTTGCCTCTTGTTCCATTTGACCCAAAGTCTATTCGCATTGAAGTTGATGCAAGCAAGCGCAATTTCGCCATCGTCAGTGACCTTAGTGGCAAAGAGGTCATGGGTCATTTCACCGAACATTTTCGAAAAGCTGTTTTAGGCCAAGGCATCGCACGCCACATTTTTAACGGTATTGTTCCTTTGGCCTACACCTGGGATAACGAACTCTTGATCGTCATCGACCAGAATCGAAAGATATTTGCCATCGACATGGGATTCGCGTCTCTGGGAAATGCAGCATTTCGTTCGGCCATTCCGGTGGTCCAAGTGGGAGAGCTTCCAAAAACAGTCAAACCGAATGCACAGATTAGCGCCACATTTCTTACCCGCGGCTTAAAACCCTTTGCCCCCGTACCGACTTCCAAAGAAGCGATCATGCCCCAAGATCTTCCGGAGTCAGAAATCTACAAAGCCGGGCAGCTCGTGGTTTATGAAGCAAGCCCAGAGGGTCGATCGATTGTCGGCATCTATGACCGCGGCGTGATTGCCCAATATGTCATTGCGGGTCTTCTTATGGTCATGTGGCAAGCCTATATTGTGGCTCCAAGAGATGAAGCGCCCGATCTTTTTAAAATTATTGAAACCTTGCTAAAAGACACTCGACTCCATCCCAAAGACACACTCATGGCCGATCAGTTGGATTTGCCCACCTCAAAAGCCCTGGCGGCTTATTCAGCGGAACAAGTCACCGCTCTCGGTGTCCGCATTCAAGCCCTTGCTCGATCCGCGAGAGACCAGAAGGATCGATTTACTTTAGAAGAATGGTGGAAAACTTTCTTAGAGTTGCGAGAAGAAGCGGCCAAGTCCCTTGAAAAAACCCCAGATGCGGAATTGAAAAACGACTATTTAGCCGATGACCTCGGAAGATCGAATCGCGAACTTTTGGAATCAGCAAAACAAAATAAAATGGCCGAAGCGCAGAGGGATCAGATGGAGCGAGAGGCAGGAATCGTGCGCCGCTCGGTTTATCGCGTGATGAACTCGCGAGCCATGCGCATTCTGGCCGCTCTTGCTGCCGGTGGTGCTTTAGCTAAAGCGGCTTCAAGTCTTATGGCTGACACGGGTCCTGCCTGGGGCCGTCATTTGGGCGATTGGATTTACTCGAAACTGCCTGAAGTGCTAAAAACTCCCGCCACCGATGGATATCCGGCTTACCGAGTTACTCTTTTAAAACACATGATTGCCATGAGCCTCATGGTGCAGTTTGCAAAACTCATGGCCGTGATGTCAGCGCCTCACCTCAAATGGGACTTTCGAAAAAAAGGCGCGGTGTTTGCGATGCGTGTTTCGTCTTTGCTTCAATTTCCCGATCTTCACGTTTTTGCGAAGGCGGCCATGCAACCAAATTTTCTGGCCTCAATAAAAGCCGGAATTAATCCCGTCGGAAGAATCAAGGCCGACTCCCCAGTTGGCAGGCGCCTAGGCCTGACTCGCGATCTTCGCGCGCCGGGGCTCTCTAACCCATTTTCTTCGGCAAGACATGAAACCAATTACCTCAAGCACCAGGCGCTATCGGCTGTCGCCCAAGATCGACTCACCGCCACTCGTAACGCCGGCCTATTGGCACTTAGAGTCGCCAGCGAAAGATACAAAACCGATTTGCCAACGCTTTTAATGGTGGCAGATGCGATTCAGCGCAAAGAAAACGAACTTCGTCAGACAGGCGACACCGTTAAACCTGAAGTCATTGAACAGGCCCTGAGAAAAACCGCCGAAGAAACAGTTTCTCATCCAGACTTTTACGGACTTTGGTGTGCAACGGCTCTTGAACTGCTGCCGATTTTAACAAACGATCCAAAAGCTTTGGATCCAAAATTTAATGAACTCAACAACCCGGATTTTCAAAAATATATCGTCATCGCGAGAGAAGCGGCCGAGCGAGTGGAACAGGCTAAGAAAAAAAATCCGCTTTTGACAAAATTGAGAACGAAGTTTCGCATGATGCTCAACCAGGGATTGCGATCTTTCGTCGATTTCGGCTATCGAGAATCGATTCAGCTCGCCTCCGCAATTCCTGGGCGATTTGTTTACCAACAAGCCTGGCGATCATTCATGGTCGACTTTCATCTCACGGTTATGACCGAATCCTTATTTGGAACTAGAGCCAATCCTAACGAACCTGAAAAACTTGTGGCCGATCCCCGTTGGACTCACATGTACACGAGCAGCCTTCAAATGGCCGATAAATTCAACATGTGGAGAAGCTACCTCATCACAAATCCTGCCGCCCTTCATATCATGTATGCCAGAGATCAAGCGGGACGCGAAAATCGGTATCGACCAGTTGAAGAGATCACTCTAACAAGCACCATGCGCCCCGAAAGTTTTGTCCAAGGGGTTTGGAATTGGCTAAAAGACGTTTCAAATCTTAGCGAAAACGACTTTGGAAACCTGTTTATAAGATCTTTTAAAAACAAATGGCGAACGTGGAGAACCCCGTTTTTGTTTTTCCTCCTGTTTCGCACTCTTCATGGCCAACCTACCGGTGAAATTGTCCATCAGTTTTTAGTATTTAACGTTGCGGCTGGAATGACTTATGGTTGGCTCTCACTTTTAGGAGAACTAGGAAATCGCGGCTACATGGATCGATTCGACTCGAGAAATCGAGCCTTCATGGCATCTAAAGTCAAATTTAGCCAGGCCATCAGACTAGGCACCGACCAAGAAATCATTGAAGCAAGCCAAGAACTGGCAAAGCTTTACAATTATGAAGACTCCGAAAGCGCAGACATTAAATTTTTGACAACCACTATTGATGAAGTTCTCAAAATGCCACCAGAGCAAAAGAAGGCCGAGCTCGAAAAGCTTTTGAAACGGGCACAGGAAAAACCGCCGTTTCCCAATGCTCCCAACTCGAAGGTGTTAAACGCGGCGATTGCTGTGGTTTCAATTTCAACAACTGTATTGGCAACGCCCTTGTATACTCATGGCGGCGATATGGCACTTCTACCACTCATTTTACAAGCAGGTCTTGTATACAGTTTTGCTTACGCATTTCAAAATCAACTTCTTCCGCGCATGCAACAGTGGACCGCACCCCTCAAGGCGCGCCGCGAAGAAAACCGCGCAAGAGCGGAAGCCTGGCATTGTAGCGGCCTTCTTCTCAACCTCAAAGGCCACTCGTTTTAATTCCTCTTTATATCTCCAGCTTAAAGCAACAAGGCTTCAAACTTTAGCTCCGGGGAAAGCTCCTCCATGAGGCGGCGGCTGGCCGTCCCTGGCCAGAGCCTCCCCTTCGCCAAAGTCTGCAAGCCTCGTTGCTTTAAGAGGGGATCGACTCAATTGTTTCAAGTCTTTCTAAAATGAGAATCGAACCGCCAAAATTTGGACATCAAAAACTGAGGGGAGCTGTTTTGGCCTTTTCGAAAGACAGGCTCCGATGCCAGGATGGCCTCCGAATCGGCCGAGCCATGGATGGCGTCCTGTCTGGAGAAAGGGCCAAAACAGCTCCCCTCAACTTTTATTGGTTCCACATTTTTGAGGAGGGATTGAATGTCACCGGGTGGTGCCAAATTCCAACCCAAATTGACACCGACATGACGCGCTAAGATCTGGAATTTGTTTTGACATTTCAAAATGACTCTCCATAGACTTAAGGCGAGGAACTTCAAAGGCAGGGGGTGCCAAAAATGAAACTGAGCCGTGTTGTCCTAGTTGCGCTTGTGAGTCTTGGAATTTCAGCTTGCACAAAAAAAGAAGACAAAAAATTTGCCAATTATGTTCGTGAAGCACTCAAAACAAATATCAAAGGTCTCGATCCCGTCGTTTCAGGAGATCTTTATAGCAGCACGGTCATGGCGCAAATTTTTGGAACACTCACTCAGTACTCGTATCTCGAAAGGCCCACCAAAGTTGTTCCTTATCAAGCCGACGGAATGCCTCAAATCTCGAAAGATGGTCTCACCTATACATTTAAGATCAAAAAGGGCGTCTTGTTCCATGATGATGCCTGCTTTTCAAACGGAAAAGGCCGCGAGCTTGAAGCCGAAGATTTTATTTACTCGTTCAAACGATTAGCAGACCCCGCTTGGCAATCGGATGGATTTTGGATTTTTGAAGATAAGATTAAAGGATTTACGGCCTGGAGAAATGAAGCTTCGAAAGCCGGCAAGGCCGATTACTCTAAGCCCGTTCCCGGTCTTGAAGCCGTAGATAAGCATACTCTCAAGATCAGCTTAGAAAAGCCTTACCCCCAACTCCTCTATGTTTTGACCATGAGCCCAGCAATGGTCGTACCTCGCGAGTGTGTGGAAAAATACGGTAAGGACTTTCAAAACCATCCGGTGGGAACTGGCCCCTACAAGTTTCAAAGTTGGACTCGAAATTCTCAAATCGTGTTAGAGCGCCACCCGGGCTACATGGAAGAATATTACCCCACCGTGGGAGAGCCGCAGGATCAAGCCAATGGATTGCTCGCCGACGCTGGCAAACGACTTCCACTCAACGACGGCGTCATTTTCACAGAGATTGTCGAAGATCAACCGCGATGGCTGAGCTTTAGAAAAGGTGAATTTGATTATCTAGAAATTCCCAAAGATTACTTCGACGGAGCTGTGGTCAGCGATGACCTTACGGCCGAGTACAAGAATGCTGGGGTATCGCTGTCAAAAACCGTTGGAACTGACATTACATTTGTTTCGTTTAACATGGATGACCCGGTTGTTGGCGGACTTGGCGGAAAGGGCAAATACCTCCGGCAAGCTCTCAGCACGGCCTATAATACGGAAGAGACAATCAAAAAGTTTTACAATGGAAGAGCGGTCTCCGCTCAAGGCCCCATTCCCCCAGGATTGGGAGGTTACGACCCGAATCGAGTTAATCCCTTTAAACAGCACAACATTGAAAAGGCCAAAGAGCTTCTTAAGAAAGCTGGCTATACAGAAGCCACAGCGCCAGAGATTCACATCGATTTGCCAAACGGCGTTACCTACCGCCAATTTGGCGAGTACTACCAACAGCTTTTCAACACCATTGGAGTCAAAGCGAAAGTTCAGCTTCATACCTGGCCAGAGTTTCAAGACAAGCACAAGAAAAGAAAGTCTCAAGTTTTCTCAATGGCTTGGGGAGCCGATTATCCGGATGCTGAAAACTTCCTTCAGTTGTTTTACGGCAAAAATGCAAGCCCAGGCCCGAATAATTCGAACTTCAATCATCCAGAATTTAACAAGCTTTTTGAAAAGGCCGCTGTCATGCAAGATGGCCCCGCTCGCAATGCGATCTACAACAAAATGGTTGATATCGTAATTGACGAAACCCCATGGATCTTCGGAGTTCATCGAAAAGATTATTACCTCACTCACGGCTGGTTTAAGAATTACAAGCGAAATGGAATTATTCTCAACTACTCGAAGTATTACCGAGTCGATCAAGAGGCGAAGGACAAACTGAAGAAGAAGCTCTGATGCTCACTTATATAGCGCGGCGAATTCTATATGTGATTCCCATTTTGTTCGGCGTGACGCTAATCACGTTCGTACTCTTTAACCTGGTTGGTGGAAATCCTGTTTATCAAAAACTTGGGAAACACGGAAGCGAGGCCGAAATCCAGCTGCTGAGCAAGGAGTTAGGTCTTGATCGCCCCTTGCACGAACAATATCTATTTTTTCTTAAGCAATGTGTAACCCTAGATTTTGGAAGAAGCTGGTCGTCGAATCAAAAAATCACAGACATGCTTTCAAACGGTATCGGCGCCAGCCTTAGTCTTACCGTACCGGCTTTTACCATTTCAGTTCTTTTATCGATTCTAATTGCACTCGGCGCGGCCTTCTTCAGGGGCACAATCATAGATCGAGGACTTGTGGTTTTTTGTCTCGCAGGAATGTCCATTAGCATGCTCGTGTACATAATCTTTTTTCAGTACATGTTTAGCTTTCGCTTGGGCGTGTTTCCCATCACCGGGTACGACCCTTCACTGGCGGGGCGTTGGACCTATTTGATTTTGCCTATGATCATTTGGATCGTCGTAAGTCTTGGCAGCGATATTTTGCTCTATCGCACCATCATGCTCGACGAAATCTTTCAGGACTACGTTCGAACGGCGCGCGCCAAAGGTTTGAGCGAAAAGGTTGTCATGCTCAAGCATGTATTAAAAAACGCCATGATCCCGATTATCACCAATATTGTATTAGAGATTCCATTTCTATACACAGGGTCACTTTTGCTTGAGGCCTTTTTTGGAATTCCCGGTTTGGGCGGAATGACGGTTCAAGCCTTATACAATTCTGATTTTCCTGTCATCAAAGCTATGACGTTTATAGGTTCAATGCTCTATGTTTTTTTCAACCTGGTGTCGGATGTGGCCTATGCCATTGTAGACCCCAGAATAAAGTTGGAGTGATTTGATGACGGTCGCCACCGCCACCATGAATCAAATTTCAACTCAGACCCAAATGCCCAAGAGCCTTTGGGCCGATGCAATCTCAAGAATAAAGAGAGATAAGCTTGCTCTCACTTGCGGGGCCATCATCATATTTTACGCCCTGCTCGCCTTGCTGGCCTCATTAGGTTTGATTGCTGCAGATTATGCGCAAACAAATCCGCAGGGGTTCTCTCCCCCCTCACCGGATCATTGGTTTGGAACCGACATGTTTGGTCGGGACGTTTTTATGAGAACTGTTCATGGGACCCGCATTGCGTTGTCGATCGGCCTCGTCACTTCTTTGATCGCCATTCCCATTGGCGTTTGCTTAGGCGCCATCGCAGGTTATTTTGGTGGAAAAGTCGATGACTTGATCGTCTGGTTTTATACGACAGTCGATAGCATTCCTGACTTGCTTAAGATTATCGCCCTCAGCTACGTCATGGGCCGAGGAATTCTGAGCGTGTATGTCGCCATCGGATTTACAACCTGGGTTGGACTCTGCCGATTAATTCGCGCTGAGTTTATGAAACACAAATCCCGAGAATACGTTTTGGCGGCCAATGCGTTAGGTGCGAGCCATACGCGCCGCATGTTTGTTCATATCTTGCCAAACGTATTTCATATTATCTTAATCAACTTTAGCCTGCGATTCATCATCGGCATTAAGACTGAAGTTATTTTGAGCTACCTCGGTCTCGGCGTTGAGCCCGGTCAACCGAGCTGGGGCATTATGATTGACGATGCCAAGCAAGAATTGGCACAAGGTGTATGGTGGCAATTGGCCGCAGCCACTGGGGCCATGTTTTTTATTGTTTTGTCTTTTAACATCTTTGCAGATGCCTTACGCGATGCTCTTGATCCAAAATTGAGGAATAAATGATTTCTCTTGAGGTGAAAAAGCTTGCCGACTCTTTGGTTGCAGCCAAAGTCTTAACGCCTCAACAGCTTGAAAAAGCACTCAAACGAATGGAGCTCGACCAGTCTCCATCACTGGTCATCACTTTGCTGCAGATGGATTTTTTGAGTTATCAAATATTTGAAAAATTCATCACATCTAAAACCGGGTTAAAGTCCGCCATTATTGGAAATCGTCAAGCATCTCCACAACTGGTTGAGTCTGTTACTGAAGCCATTATGAATCAACGAATGGTGTTTCCACTGGGAATAAAAGAGGCCGGCGGCAACCGCACTCTCGCCCTAGGAATGGTCGACCCCCTTAACCAAGAAACCATTGACCTCGTTGCCAAGAAAACGGCTTGCACCATTTTGCCCGTTCTCATTTCGCTTCCTGATTTTCGGCAGGCCATGCTTCGCGTCTCTCCAACTTCACAGTCTGGAAAACTCGAGGTGAGCTCCGCTGACAAAGATAAGTTGGTGGTCATTCGGCCGGGCGGCGGGGAAGAAGAGCTGATCACAAAATCTTTAGATAAAAAATTCCAAACTCAACCCTCGGTATCAATTGAGCGCGCCGTTGAAAAAACTGAGATTCCGCTTTTAGGGGCCAAAATTCCAAAGTTCCGAGAAGAGATTGCCATTAAATTGGGAATCGAAGCAAAGGCCGGAGAAGTTCTCAAAGAAGAAAAGTACACCCGGGAAAGGCTTTTTGTTGAGCTAAAGAACCAACATCTCCGTGAGCTCGAAGTGGCATTTGACAAGCTGAGTAATGACGGAAAGATTGAAGCCCTCGCCAATCTTCTGATAAAAACAGGAGTGATAACCAAGCGCGATCTCATGGCCTCAGCGGCGATTAGCCTTGTATTTAGAGATGGTGAAAAGTCATGAACCCCATTCTTGAAGTTAAAAATCTAAGAACCAAGTTCACCACCCATGATGGTTCATTTTATGCTGTAGACGACATTAGCTTTAAAGTTTACGAAGGCAAAACTTTGGGACTCGTCGGCGAGTCAGGATGTGGGAAAAGTGTTTCATCCCTATCAGTTATGAGACTCATTCCCAGCCCCCCAGGAGTTATCGAATCCGGAGAAATAATCTTCAAGGGACGAGACTTGCTCAAGCTTTCCATGGATGAAATGCGTTCCATTCGGGGTAATCAGATTGGAATGATTTTTCAAGAACCCATGACATCGTTAAATCCTGTTTTCACCATTGGCGATCAGATTGAGGAGTCACTCAAACTGCATAAAAAGGACTTAAGCGGAAAGCAAATTCGCGAACGCGCCATTGATATGATTCGATTAGTAGGTATTCCAAGTCCGGAAAAGAGATTTTTTGATTACCCTCATCAGCTTTCCGGGGGGATGAGACAGCGCGTGATGATCGCAATGGCGCTGAGTTGCAGTCCTGACTTGCTGATCGCTGACGAACCAACTACAGCGCTCGACGTAACGATTCAGGCACAGATATTAGAATTGATCAAAAAACTACAAACCGAACTTAACACCGCTATGATTCTCATCACCCATGATTTGGGGGTCGTCGCTGAGACGTGCCATGAGGTTGCAGTCATGTATGCAGGAAAGATTGTTGAGTATGGCACGGTTGAAGAAATTTTTAATTCACCACAACATCCTTACACCAAAGGTCTTCTGAATTCGGTTCCACACTTTGAAACTGGCAGCCGTAGAAAGAAACTTGAAACCATTCCTGGGATTGTACCGAGTCTGGTGAATTTGCCTCCCGGTTGTCGCTTTAGCGATCGATGTGGATTCAAAACAGACATTTGTTCAAAGCAAGAGCCCAAACTTGAAACCCACGGCGGTCATTTGACCGCCTGTCACAATCCAGTAGGAGCTCCATGAGCGCCTTAGTTGAAATTAAAGGGTTAACAAAACACTTTCCTATTAAGGGTGGCCTTTTTCAAAGACAAACGGGCTCGGTTCAAGCTGTCACCGATGTCAGCTTTTCAATTAAAAAAGGTGAAACTCTTGGACTGGTTGGAGAGTCTGGCTGCGGAAAGTCCACGTTGGGACGGTGTCTTATTCGCCTTTTAGAACCCACTAGCGGACAAATCTTTTTTGAAGGCAAAGATATTACCAATCTCAAAGGCGAGGCGTTGAGAAGCCTTCGGCGAAAGATGCAAATCATTTTTCAAGATCCTTACGCCAGCCTCAATCCGCGCATGACCGTTGGAAGCATCATCTCCGAACCCCTTGAAATTCATCGCATTGGCGAGTCAAAGAGGGATCGTATCAATCGAGTGCAAGAGCTACTTGAAGTCGTTGGACTTCGCAAAGAGGCGGCGTTCAGGTACCCTCATGAGTTTTCAGGCGGGCAAAGACAGCGCATAGGAATAGCGCGTGCTTTGGCGGTTCAACCCGAACTCATTGTTTGTGATGAGCCGGTTTCTGCTCTTGATGTTTCAATTCAAGCGCAAGTCATCAATCTTTTAATGGATCTTCAACAAAAATTTGGACTCACATATTTGTTTATTGCCCACGACCTTAAAGTGGTCGAGCATATTTCCACAAGAGTTGCGGTCATGTACTTAGGAAGAATAGTTGAAATGGCCGAAAGCGAAGAGCTCTACAAACATCCGCAACATCCGTACACTCAAGCACTTTTGTCGGCGATTCCTGTTCCGAAAGTTGGAGGCAAGAAACAACGGGTTATCTTAACGGGCGATGTTCCCAGCCCCGTCAATCCTCCAAGTGGATGTTATTTCAACCCTCGCTGTCCCATTGCTGATGGCGGGTGTAAGGTCACCCAACCTGAGCTTTTGACCACTCGACCTCAACACGAAACAAGATGCTTAAAGGTTTCAGCGCAGCTTTAAGAGAGTGCGGACACTACTTTTGATTTCATCGACATCAAACGGTTTTTTAATATAGTCGTCACAACCCACATCAAAACCCCGTCTCACATCAAGATCGGTCGTTTTACCTGAAACAAAAACAACCGGAATTCCCCGAAGGTCTTCATTTTCTTTTAGCAAGGTGCAGAGTTCAAAGCCGTTTATCCAGGGAAGACCCACATCCAATACGATCAGCTCAATGGGCCCATCATCTAAGACTTGAGAGAGTTGAGTGCCGTCAGCGGCGGCGAGAACACGATAACCATCACTTTCAAAAATTCGCTTAAGCGCAAGTCGCATGGTTTCGTCGTCTTCAATTATGAGAATGGTTTTGGGGTCGTCCTTTTTTTTGAGCGCACGAAAGTCGTCGAGAGAAACAACTTTCTCACGAGACATCTTTTCTTTGGTTATCTTATCGATCTTTTCGACAAGCTTTTTTGTATTGATTGATTTGCCGGAGCCCCGAGACATCCTTGTCCCTCCCACCGCTACGCCTCATTAGTGTCCCTTCAGTATAAACCAGCGTCAAGAATTGTGTTCAAACTTTGAACCTCGACTCAGGTCCAGGCTGAAATGACTGGGAATTTTTGAGGTGCTTTGATCAGCGCTTAGTGCTGATGGGCCTCAAGGTAGCGCTCAGCCTCAAGGGCCGCCATGCAACCCGTACCTGCAGCCGTGACCGCTTGTCGGTAGACATGATCTTGCACATCGCCGGCAGCAAAAACTCCCGCAATATTTGTTTGAGTGGTGCCAGGCTTAGTCAAAATATAACCGGTTTCATTCAGATCAAGAATGCCTTTGAAAATTGAAGTGTTGGGCTGATGTCCAATGGCGACAAATAGCCCGTCTACTTTGAGCTCTTGTACGGCACCGGTCTTTAGGTTTTTGATTTTGGCTGACTGAACAAAAGGTGATCCCCCAAGACTGACCACTTCAGAATCTAAGATGAGCTTGATTTTAGGATTCTTTTTCACGCGTTCTTGCATAATTTTACTGGCTCTAAAAGTATCGCGACGATGAACCAGATAAACGGTTTTTGCAAATCGCGTTAAAAATGAAGCTTCCTCCATTGCCGTATCGCCACCACCGACAACGATGACGTCTCGATTCTTATAAAAGGCCCCATCGCAAGTGGCACAGGCTGAAACTCCTTTACCCATGTAAGTCTGCTCAGATTCAATACCAAGCCATTTTGCACTCGCGCCGGTTGTGATAATCACGGTTTGCGCTTGATGCAATTCTTCATCAACCCAAACTTTGAATGGGGCTTTTGAGAAATCAACTTTTGTAGCGTTTTGGGTAATAAATCGTGTTCCAAATCGCTCCGCTTGTTTTCGCATAACTGCCATGAGTTCGGGCCCCGTTACTCCCTCAGCAAATCCAGGGTAATTTTCTACATCAGATGTGATCATCAGCTGCCCACCCGGGGTAAGACCGTCGATCATCAGGGGGTTAAGATTTGCTCTCGCCGCATAAATGGCCGCCGTAAGACCCGCAGGACCCGATCCAATAATGATGACGTTTTCCATGTCGTTACTCCTTTTATCCGATAACCCGATGCCAATGAGACTCTTTTTTGAGCCACCGATAGAGTGCTTGCGCTGCTGTGTCTGGAAGCAAAAGCTTCACTCCCGACTGCCGAACCTGAGCTTGAGGCGGCAGCATCTCGGTATCCATATAACCAGGGGAATATAAAAGCACCTTGTTCGGATTTATTTCAAGCTCACTCTGAAGACTTCCTACAAAACCCACCAAACCATGTTTACCCGCCGCATAACTTGCTGCCCCGGGGTCAGGGTTTAAGCCGGCCACACGACTTCCCACAATCACAAAGCGCCCTGAGCGGTTTTGAGCTCGACCCTCTAGCCAACCATGCACAAGTCGCATCGGACTCAAGAGCCCCACCTGAAGAGACCAATGATGATCTTTCCATTGCTTCTCGGCAAAACTTCCATAAGGCCCACCACCAGCCACATAAAGAACTAAGTCCGGAGCCTCAGACCCAAGCTTTTGAGTAAGCTTTTCGACTTCTTGGGAATTGGACAAATCGACAGCGCAGGTCTGGACATTGTTGATTTTGTGATTGATCGACCGCCCGTCAGGGTTTGTTAAAGAGCGTGCATCCTGGGCCGCTTGCTCCAAAAGTTCTTGTTTTCGTGAAAGTAACGTGAGCGATTCGACTTTAGGAAAGTGAGTGGACAAATAGCGCGTCAGAGAGCGCCCAAGCCCCCGGCTGGCCCCCAAAATCCAAGCGGATCTTACACTCTCCTCGGTTAACACCGATCCTCCCTTTGGACCGCTCGTGCATTTATGCTAGAGTTTCTGTGATGCCCAAGTTGACTGTTCTTCCGAGTGGGGCGTCTTTGGACGTCGCGGTCGGAACCAATTTGATGGAAGCCATTCAAAAGCTGGGACTTCCTATCGGAAGTTCTTGCGGGGCCATTGCCGTGTGCGCCAAATGCGGAGTAGAAATTGTGGGGGGCCATGAAAACCTGAGCCCAGCTACGGCGCTCGAAGAAAAACTCCTCGCCCGAGATCACCTTGGTAAAAGTGTTCGCCTGACTTGCATCACTCGAATTCATGGCGACGTCACCGTAAAGGCCTCCTACTGGTGAGATTGCGGTTTCAATAGCTGGACGTAATTAATCCGAACCCCTTGCTTAATAAAAATGCGCTCAAAAGCCGTCACAAAGTTTTCATCAGCCCATGGACTCTGATGGAGATCTCGAGATTCCCTGAGTATTTTGTAAGGACTTTTCTTAATTTCTTCTACGGCAAATTCAAAATACGGAAGATCATCGGTCTTAATTGTCACGATCGAACCCGGTTTTTGAATTCGATAGAGCTTTTCAAAAAAATCTAGTTTCATCAGACGGTTTTTTTGCTGCTTTTTTCGGGGCCACGGATCGGGGAAAAAAATAAAAACGTTATCTAATTCGTTTTCGCCAAAAAGAAGCTCAATTTGTCGTGCTTGAAATCTAATACCTTTGGCGTTGGGAAGAAGATCTTTGCGCACCCTTCTTACCGTTTGCACGAGGGGCTTATACTTAAGTTCAATTCCCAATAGATTTCTGTTTGGTTCTTTTCGAGCTTGATAATCAAAAAAAGTCCCATTCCCGCAACCGATCTCTAGGTCCAAGGGAAGGCTTGGATTAGAAAAGATTTGGCGCCATTCGCCCCTCTGACTGGCCGCCTCTTCGTCCACGAAGATCCATCCCTTATACTCCGGAAGCATCTGCACGTAGATGTTTGGAAAAGGGATATTCCTGGTTAAGCTCATCTTTAATTGCGACATGTGACGCTGGATATCATTCCCCATTAAAAAGAGCAACGGCCAAAGACCCTTTCCCGATTCACAGACCTGGTATAAGATGCTGAAATATTTGAATATTTTTTATGGAGGCACGAAATGAGAATTCTTGTTACTGGCGGCACGGGCTTTATCGGAAATGCCATTATTTCAAGAATCCTTCAAGAGCCCGAACTGGAGGCCTGTTGCCTCACGCGCAATCCAAGTTCTGGAAGAGCCAAACTTCCTGCCCGGGTTCAATTATTAAAGGGCGATGTGACGAACAAAAGCTCCCTTCCGCTAATGCAAAGCTTTGACGTCATCATTCATTGCGTTCAATTTCCAAATCACCCTGTTCAGAACCCGTCTCGGGGTTACACTTACGAGAAGTACGACGCCGAAGGCACGGAGAACCTCATTGCTCATCTCAAAGAGCAACTCCACCGTGGCTTGAAGCGATTTATTTATATTTCTGGCGCGGGCACCGCCGCAGGAAAGAGCGAGCCGTGGTTTAAAGCCAAGTGGCGCGCTGAAGAGGCCATAAGAAAATCGGGGTTTCCGTTTGTAATCGTGCGACCAAGCTGGGTCTATGGTCCCGGAGACAAAAGCATGTCCAAATTCATTGCCTTTGCTAAGCTCCTTCCATTCATGCCCGTTCTTGGAGACGGTCAGGGTAGAGTAAGCCCACTTTTCGTCAACGATCTTTCAGAAATTGTTTTTAAGTGTCTTCGCTCGCCTGAAGTACTCAATCAAACGATTGAAGTGGGCGGACCTGAAAACTTGAAAATGGAAGACATCCAAAAACAAGTGCTCCGCTGTCTAGGGAAATCCAAACCCCTTTGGCATCAGCCCATAGCCCTATTAAAGCCACTTTCGGGGATGATGGCGGCCGTTTTGCCTACCCCGCCACTGTCTCCCGAGGCATTAGATTTTATTACGATGGACGCTCCAGTGACGAATTCCTCAATTATAAACCAGCTGGGCATTCAATTAACAAAGTTGCCCGAGGGCCTGGCCCGGTATGCAGTTGACTCCTCGCAGTAAATTCCCTATAGGCTTAAGGAACATCTTGATGACGAAAGGGTCAAAAAATGAGTGAAGAAAAGAAAGAAGAAACCAAATCACCAGTTCAAGAGTTTCGACTACGTTTGAAAGATATTAAGAAACTTAAAGAAACCGTGCTTGAAGGTCTGGGCGCAAAGAACGGAAAAATCCGTGCCCTAGCTGCTAAAGCCGCTTTCAAACTTAAGGACCACGCATTCGTTAAGAAAAACGTGCTCCCGTTGATTGAATCCGAAAAGAGCACCAAGGTGCTTAAAGCTATTGGAGATAAAATTAAGCGCGATAAGCTTTTTAAAAATCTGGAAAAGCTTTATTCGGCAAAGCCAAAGGCTAAAAAAGCAGAGGCCGCCGAAGGATCCGCAGAAGCTCCAAAGGCCTAAAGCAGCTCCCATTTAAATGACTAAGACCAAAGCAAACCCAAAAAAAAGGAGGCATTTCAAAAGCCTCCTTAAACTTTTTCTGATGGCGTGCGTGGCATGGGGCGGCGCTGTTTGGTATTACAATCGACTGCTGCATTTTCCGCCTTGGTATAAACCTCTTGGACCCATGCACCAGGAGTGTCGATCGGATAATCAATTTAACGATCGATTTGACCTCTCGAAAGTCGCAATCAAAAAGCACGTCATTTTGCCTGATAATGATCCGGAATATCCTCTGTACGCCTGGCATTTTAAGCCCGTTAAAGGCTCGCGAGTTCAAGGCGTTGTTCTCGTTCATGGGGCCGGAATGGATCTACCTACCGAAGTTGTTTAAGAGTGCACTCGTTCACTCTGTTCTCTATTTTAACAAGGCCATTGATCTTCCGGGCATCAACCTTCTTACTCCACCCCAACAGCCCCGCATTCTTTTACTGTACGGCGACGAAGATCTCTTAACACCGTCGTTTCAAAGTGAACTCCTCAAAGAAGTTTGGCCTCCGTTTGAAACCGTGGTTTTCAAAGGCGCCAAGCACTCTAAGTTAATCAATCACGCCCCTCACAAACTTGAATCGGTCGTTTTGGATTTTCTGGAAAAATAAAAAAGGCGATCAAAACTGATCGCCCTTTTCGCGGTCTATTTAATTTCTAAATTAGAAATCGTTTGCGCGAACGGTTTTTCGGCCGTTTGATTTTGCGCGAGCAACAGCTTTTGAAACATGATGCTCTACAACGCTGGTCAATGCACCCATCACGTCGGAAGCGCAGTTCATTTTATTTTTCTTGATTAGAGCCTTCACTTTAGCTTGAACTACCAATGCTTCTTTCTTTGCCATAATAATCTCCCTTTAGATTCATATTATTGTGTCTTGTCGAAGGAAATTATGAATTTGACTCTGCGAGTTTGTCAAGACGGATTGGGTTTGATCTCAATCAAATCTTTTTCCAGTACCAGCTCTCAGTTAACACTCCCGCCCAATCAGTCTCAAGAAAGTCTACCATCGGAATTAGAGCTTCTAGACTTTGATGAAGGTCCTGACGACACACCGCCGGGCCCTGTGGACTCAACACTTGCATCTTTTTGGTACGACTGAGCCCCTTGAGCTTTTGAGAATGGATTCCGCAAGAAAAGATACGACTTTGAATAGAAAGTCGTTTCAAATTATCAATCTGATTTTTTGACTCAAATACGGGATTTTCCAGAACGAGGCGGGCTACCCTTTTGGGGTTTTTCTTCGCAAACCGAGCCGCTATTTGCGCTTGTTCAAAACCGCCATACACAAGCACCGGAAGGGAATTAAATCTCATCTTAACTTCTCGAAGGGTCACTTTTAGAGACCGGTTCCAATCAGTTGATTTAAAATTTTGAGAATCCATAACTGCTACGGTAGAAAATCCCCGACGACAAAATTCCCGAGATACCTGACGGACTGACTTTAACCCCTGGCTCGTAACGAAAAGCACCGCAGCCCCTTGGGGCGAAAAAGCGTTCATTCTCATCAGACGAATGGGTTGGCCGCCTTTATATTCATGATTGACGATTTGAACATCGCAAGGTGCGGCTAAGAGCAAGCTGGGGATGCCTGCGAAAATAATATTTAAAACCAATACGGCCAATGCCCATCGCATAAGCCTTTACTAAGGCAATTGCCGTACCGTCTCAGACCCGTCTCATAGGATTTAAATGATCTCAATGATCAAAAACGACTTCAGTCGGATGCCGTTTTTTGGCACTTTCCACTATTTAGAAAGGCCGCCTAAACCATTAGCCCCGCTGCATTTGAGAAAGTCATTTTTTCTCTGGACGACTTCGGCAACCGTTTGGCGCGCTTGTCTTCTGAGACCTTCATAGGCCCCCCGAGAAATATCGGCCAGTTCAGGATCTAGCCAAATCAATATTTGCTCTTGGTTGTTATCGGCATTGGCGCTTTGGTTATAAGATGATCCCAAAGTTGTGACGGGGCCCACAATGAGTAGTTTGTGATGAACTTTGGCAGCCACCTTAACAGTGGTACCGTCTAGCAAAGGAACCTGAAACTCACGATAGTTTAAAGGGCTCACGAAAATTTCAGATCGCAGTTTTTTAATTCCCTCTTCGCCAAGAAGCTTAAACCACGGACTTTTTTTGTTTTCGCGATACTCTTTTGTTTCGGGGTCGCGCTCAAAGCCTGACATGCTTAAAAAGCCACTCCATTCAGCGACAGCAAATACCCGATCGCCTATGGCATGGAATTCAAATTCTTTTCCTTCACGCACTCGGGTCTCGGCAATCTGAAGCAAAGTAGCCTCGAGGTCATCTGAAGAATTCGCAAAGGCCATCATGTAAATGGGTTGATCCGGATATTTGTAAAGGACTCGAGAAAGCATATCCCTGTTAATGTTTCCGTATCCTCCTCGGGGAGTAAATGCGACAGTGAGATTAGTTCCATTTGGTCCCTCAATGCGGTAAGCCCCTCCCAATGGGTAATCACTTCCGCGAAGCTTGAGCACCAAAGTTTTAGTGAGTTCGTGAGCAACAAGCTCAGCGAAAATCGGACTTTGAATCACCATCAGGTGATTGGCATTAGGCTTTCCAAGCTTTCGATATTTCGGATCGTATTTAAGTCCCTCTAGATCCCCTTCACAACTCGAACATGACGCCGTCAAATTGGCGGATGCGGCTATGACAGTGCCTTTGCCGGGAATAAGGCGATCAAAAACCCCGAGCTTTTGGTGATTCAGATTTACTGGATCTACGAGTTCGACTTGAACACCGTTGTCTTTTAGTTTTTTAACAACGCGCTTAACCGGCTCTCTCGCCGTTTCTCCTTCGGCCATGTTTTTATCAATACCAATGATTCCTTTTACTCCACGGTCCTTGACAGCGCGTATGGCTGCATCAGCAACCCGCTCCAAGTCAAATTCGAATACATTGATCATAAAATCCGATTTGGTTTTATCCAGCTCTTCAATCCACTTTGAAGCCAAGTCTACCGGAGGCACCAACGCGCCATTTGGAGCAACGGTCAAATGACTAAAGTAAACCTGACGGCCCAAAATTCCAGGTGAACCGTCCGCAGTCTTAAGTATCATTGGTCTTGTGGGATCGTTGATCTTGCTAAATATTTCTACAATGTCTTTGGCTTCAAAAAGATCTTTAAATTTTTCCTTAAATTCTTTTCTTAAAGCTTTGATTTTTTCCGTGTCTTCTTCTGGATTCTCTGGAATGGCCTCTAGGTACTTTTTAAGCAGCGGCCAATGCTGGGGGAATTTTTGAAGCAGCAAAACAAATTGGGCCTCTGACATTTCTTTGATTTGATCGGGAAGACCATATTTTTTTGCCACCTCTGGGTCAATGGTGAGCTCGTCGGCAAACATCTCTTTTAAAAATTTCTTTACTGTAGGCCGGCCAATTAGGGTCTCTCGAGCGAGTTCAAAAATCTGGCGATAGTCGTAAGTGGCCTCTGGTTTTGCAACAGCTGCCGATTGGTTAAGCAAGATTGCTGAAAGAATTACAAAAATGCCTACGCGAATGGGGCCTACAATTGAATTTATCATGATCACTCCCTCAGCCGGACTCTCTGTGCAATCACGACGCCAATTTGCACATAACGGGTCTTTGAGATCCCGAAAGTTCACCTTTTTTGTCCAAATATTTTTCACTTTCCGCTGGTTTAAAGTCCCGCGCCCTATCGGCCGAACTCTGGGTTATGAAGAAGTTGTGGGGAACGAGCGGACTTGCGCTGCTCGGAATATTTGTATTTTCTGGCTGTCAAGAAACAGGAAGCAGTTTTAAATCCGTTTCCTCTGCAGGAGGCGCGTTATCGGCACCAAGACCTTCGCCGTCAGGGTTTCCGACCCCCTATTCTCCAACTCCACCGCCACCAAGTCCTTCTCCAACGTCAACTCCATTGCCGCCTGGACTTACTCAAGGACCGCTGCGCGTTCAAGGTCGGCAATTCGTCGATAAGACTGGCACACCGGTTTACCTCACCGGAGCCATCATTTGCTGCGAACTCGCCAAAGAAAATGGCTGGCCCTTTATTAGCATCGAAGCTCTCGAAAAAATAGCAAACCATAAAGCGAACTTTACCCATGTGAGACTAGGACCAAACACCCCTGATTCTGAGGGCCCTGAGTTTGTGGCTTATTTAAATGTGGGAAATAATAAAGTTGATCTCTATCAATGGAATCCTGACTTTTGGATTCGACTTCGCCAAATTCTTCAGAGGGCTCGCGAGTTAGGGATCTATGTTGAAATTTCGTTAATTGACGCTTGGGTATTAGAGCGACCTGATATTCACGCTTGGGCCGCTCAGAACAACATCAACGGTATTGATGAAGGAAATTGCGACATGATGCGTGCCCATCCACGTGGCATACACGAGGCGTGGATCCGAAAAATAGCTCAGGAAACGGGCGAATTCGACAACGTGATGTATGAAATCGGTAATGAAACATTTGATTGCGGCGGAACCGTGACTCCTGAATGGGAGCTCGGAATTGCTCGAATCATGCGAGATGAGCTTCAAAAAAGAGGCTTCGGTTTGCGTCCCATCGGAACCAATTCTCATGAGTCTTCAATCGAAGATCATTTCGAAATCGATTATATCAATCGTCACGTACAAAAAGTTCTCAGCGGCGGATCAAAGCCCATGCTCGTCAACGAATACAACGGGGACTTTATTGCGAATTTGACTGCTGATCAATTTCTGAGTCATCTTAGAGAGGCCTATAGCAAAGGGACTGTCTTTCACCTTTGGCGAGGCGATCTCGGTGAAAACAAGTGGAACAAGTTCTTAATAAAGCTTCGAGATTTTCACTCTGAGATCGGTCATTGACCGATTAGTTACCAATTCACCAGAAACCAATCTGGGCTCGCTCAAATCAAAACGGCTCGATTTGAGGATTTGCCCAGTTTGTGTAACGACCATCGGATTCAATGCGCTCGATCGAAGCCGCTAAAGCTTTTTCGCATTCATAATCAACGACGACAATGGAAACGCCATGGTAGGGAGCATCTTTATATGGGAAGTAATCCTTTTCCGTTGTTCTTGCTCTACAGCCATTAGACAACTTGATTTCGAAAGTTAAATCTTGTCTGGCCTGCAAAATTTCTTGGTCTGTTTGTACATGGCTTTTATCGATTGAAACCATAAGAGGAGACTCTTTAGCAAAAGAAACCGAAGTCACTATCGTTATTGCCCAAAAGACCACCGAGAAAATACGGCAAAACATGCATCTTACTCCTTTAAAACATAGGAATTTGCTGCGATGTGTATCAGAAAAAATTGGAAAGCTCTACAGCTTCTCCAAAAAGGAATCGAGCAGAGGCTTCAAGTCCTCAACAACAACTTCGCTATATTGTTCGTGGGTGGGTTCAAAGGTCACCACTGTTCCTTTTGTGCTGCAATAGCTCTGGCACTTTGTCCGACTGACCCAAATTTCAGTACTTTTACCTCGCGCCCTCAGTTCATCCCGAAGCCAAGTGACACACTTTTCACCCTCGCCGGCCAGGCACGACTCTTTTGGGGCCGGCTTTTCGTTGACGCAGACGAATATGCGCGCCTTGGGCAACTGTTCTTTTTTCATAACTCAGACCTCTTTTCTCGGACAGGATTTTGATGTAGATAGTCTCTCATGACTGATATCGAAATCCAAAAGCGACTTCAAGAAAAGTGGCCTGGCACCCAGGTTATTACCGAAGATCTTACCGGAACCAAAGATCATTGGTCGGTAACGATTATTTCAGAAGCCTTTAATGGCAAATCCATGCTTGATTGCCATCGCATGGTGAAGGCGCTTTTTGATCAAGACATTGCATCGGGCGATGTTCACGCCTTGTCAATTAAGACATTCACCCCTGACCAATGGTCAAAAAGGAGCTAATGTGGAACAAGACGCACTTAAAAAGAAAATTGAAGAGACCGTAAAATCGAATCCCATCGTCATATTCATGAAAGGCACAAAAGAATTCCCAATGTGTGGTTTTTCAGCAAGGGCCGTTCAGGTTCTTCAAACCCTTAAAAAACCCATTTTCGACATTGATGTTTTATCAGACGACCCACTTTGGGGTGCTCTCGAGGAGTACACCCAATGGCCAACGGTTCCTCAAATCTTTATTAATGGCGAATTTGTTGGGGGTTGCGACATTGTGACCGAGCTTCATGAGCGCGGTGAACTCGAAAAAATGGCGCAATAACTAATATATTTGTTATTAAATAAAATATAATCGTTTTAATGGTAGCGGTGTTTCTTTTTAAAACCCCTGTGGGTTAACCTATTAAATATCGTATCTATCTGTAATCACTCAACTTTGACCTATTTACACGTTGTGTCAATATAGTATAATGATAGATGGCTCAAAGAGCCAGTTGGGGGATACATATATGAACCGTTTAATGGTTCGTATTTTGGGGATAACAGCCACATTGATAATGGCCGCAGGGTGCGAAACCGGCGACTCCACATCGACGGCGCCAGGTTCAGGCGTTGAACTGCGCCCACCTGGATCAAATGTAGTCTGCGATCCATTTGGTGGAGATCCAGCCTTACAAGGCCGAGGCCTCCTAGGTAATCTCTATTATCTTTCTGACGATCAGCCACGCTATCCAAGTGCCAAGGATTATGTGACTTACGGTCACCCCGTTGACGCTGATCTCTATTTCAACGAACTTAACACTCCCACCCGACCGTTTGACCGTGGGTTTGTAAATCAAAATGGTGAAGTGTTTTTGAACGCCAATGGCACAACCTTATATGAGTACTTTGGCATTCATCTAGAAACCAATTTCGAGCTGGCACCTGAGGATGCACCTGGTGATTACCAGTTTGCGATGCTTACTGACGACGGGTCGGTTCTCGAGGTAAGTGATTCTTTGGCCGGTTATCGAGTCCTGGTGAATAACGATGGCGTTCATCCAACTCGCCTTGGCTGTTCAACAACTCCCGTGTACTTCAGTGGCGAAGCAGAAATGCCTATGAAAATTGATTATTACCAGGGTCCTAGATTTCATATCGCCCTAATGCTGCTCTATCGACCGTGGCCAACAGTACATCCGGTAAATGATCCTCATTGCGGAACCCAAGGCAACAGTCGCTTTTTTGATTCAACACAAAATCCGCCTACCCCTCAGGCCGCCTACAACGATTTGATGTCGAGGGGATGGAAACAAGCTACCTGGAAAAACTATAAGCTTCCTGGCTTCAACAATCCTTGCGTCGTCGGCGAACCTCCGGTGATTTCAGACGTAGCGGTCTCAAATATTACTTCTAACTCTGTGGATATTTCATGGACGACCGATATTCCGAGCACTTCGCAGGCCGCATTTGCCGTGTCTGGATCGGGAAGTTATTCGTTCTCCACTGAAGATTCTGGCCTCACGACCACGCATAATGTGACGCTCTCTGGACTAAGCACTTTCACGTTGTATGACTTCTACGTGATTTCAAAGGGTGCTGATAATCAAAGTTCTCAAAGCGCTCCAAACACATTTAGAACGCTTCGCTAAACAAAATCTAGCCTCGACCAGAGTCCTGTTTTGGTGAGACCAGTATGGGTCTCACTTTCTTTATTTCCGAAAAGAAAGTGTGGACAAGTATTTGGTTTCATTGGCACTTATTCTGCTTTCGCTAGAAGTCGGCTGGCTGCTGCAAGACCTCAATCTTGTCGACGTGCCCGGCCTTTTTTCAGAATCCAAGATCACTCCAGACAAGCCCATCGGTGCCGTTCAAGAAACCAAGAGACAAGTTCGCCGTAAGCCCTCTCGAAGTTTTATTTGGGAGCAAGCCGCTACCGATGAAAATGTTTATGCCTTTGATTCTGTTTTGACTCTGGAACAGAGTGCCGCACACATCAAATTAAATTCGGGAACCGAAATTGAATTGCATGAAAATACCCTTATCACTTTAGAACCATCTTCTCCGGACGACATCAGCGGAACGGTCCGCCTACGGTTTAGAAAAGGAAATCTTGGGGGAAAACTCTCGAGCGGCCAAAAAGTCTCCGCGGGCGATTGGCTTGTTGAAGCGGATGGAAATGCCAATCTATCTCTGAGAGGCGGAAACGACGGGCAGTTTCAAATTGAAAACCGGTCAGGAAACATCAAGATCATTTCGGCCCGAAATCCAGCACAAGTGGTTGAGTTGAATTCCGGACAAAGCATTGATGTCAACAATCAGGGGCTGACGCAAATCAATGACAATCTTAAACTTGACTGGAAATCACCACCAGATGGCGTGAGATTTTACTCACACCAAGAACCTTTCTCAGTTCCGTTTCAGTGGGATGGCCGAATTACAGAAATTCAAATTTATGATTCTAAATCTGCAAAACCTCAAATCACAACGATTCAACCGCCAGAGAATCAAAAGGAAGTACGTTTAAGTTACGGAAGTTATACGGTAAGACTTGCCAACGAATTGTCGCCAACATTTGCCCGCAATTTTGCAATTTGGCAGGCACCCAAGATCTATATTCTCAATCCGCTTCCTCGTCATCGCGTTAAAAGAAATTCTGAATTTAAACTTCGATGGACCAAAACAAAAGACGTTGCACGATATGTGTATGAAGTTTCTCCGGATCCTCACTTTAATTCAGTTATTCAAAAGGGGGAAACAGAAAATCTAGAAGCTGATCTCGAGAATCTCCCGTTGGGCGAATATTACTTTCGCGTGAAAGGACTGGATCAACAGGGTTTTGAAATTCCGGCTCTCTATATCAATAAGTTTTTTGTTATCGATCAGCCTCTCGCTCCACCAAAATTAAAATCACCTGTGATTAAGCGAGATCAGTCTCAAAGTTGGTTTAGAAAAATTTGGGAGCTTGTTTTACCTTCGGCTCGAGCCCAAGATTCGGGATACTTCGCTGAATTTGTTTGGGAACCCGTTGAAGGAGCTGACGGCTACTTAATCGAAATCAGTGCCTCACCGGATTTTCAAAACCTTGTAGTCGATCAATCCGTCAGCACGCCGACTTTTAGATGGCCTAACTTTCAAAAAGGAAAATATTATTGGCGCGTAGCTGGAAAAGCTGGTCCTGCCGTTGGTTTGTACAGCGAAGTGGCGTACACCGATTTAACAGAGATTCCTAAGCGACCGATAACACCTCAAGCGGCCCCAGTTCAGGCCGCAAAGACACGGCCCACACCACTTAAAGCAAAAGCTGTCGAGAGCGCGCAAAAGCCGTTGCCCCAACCCAAACCCAAGCTTCATATTCATGAGACTCCTTTTGTCCCTTGGACTTATCAAATTGAGTTTGGAGGCTACGGTGTCTTTCAACACTTTCGTGGCGACGACTATACAGCCAGACAGGTCGGGTTTGCCCCAGGGGTTTTAAGATTTACCGAATCAGCCGACCCCACACGGGAGTCGTGGAGATGGGAAGCCGAAATCAGCCGTCGCGTTGTGCGACCCAAGAGTGCACAACAGTTACCATTCCAAGATCCTGCAATTATGTATGGCGGGCGATTGACTTTCATCAACGAGAGTCCAAACGTGGATTCCTGGAGCTGGGGTGCAACTATTCACAATCAGCAAATCACCTATAAGAGATCCGGATTGGAAACACTCGAAACCCAAGCTCTACCGTGGGTGGGCGGTCATCTCTCTCAACGCAACTACTCTTCACGGGATGAAACTGAACTTCGCTTCTCGGGTTTTGCTGGGGTTGGAGTCTACGGGCAAATGCAAGTGATTCAAACTTGGATTCTGTACCAATCACTTCATCACTCGCTTATTCTTACAGTGGACGCTTCAATCAATTCAGGTTATGCGCTCACAAAGGCTTGGTGGGTTCAGGGGCAAGGAGAGTTTTTCTTCGGATTGCGCTGGTAATCATCAATCGAATTGTCATCAGTAAAACAGCAAATAATACTGCATCTTGTGCTGAACCAAATCTTCCGCACGCCGTTCCAAGCTCGAACATTCCTTGGCGGTATCCATCAAATGAAAGTGAAATCGAGTTTACTTTAACCGGCGCTGGAATTGGAGTTGCGACAAAACCACCGGCTGGATTGTGATCAATAGTCATTCGAATACGAATAAATCTTTTGCCGTTCAATGCGGAAATCGAACCTGAAGAAATAAAGCCTGTATCATCTAAAATAAATCCGTCATTACTGCCTGCCACTTGAATGGTGACGGTGCTTGTTCCCGGAGTAGTCGTATCGGCCGACAAAGAAAGAAATGTTGGTGAACTGCTTCTGGTGTCATAAGGCTTAGACTGAATGATGTAGGCAACGTTGCTGTAATGAGTTTCACCGGCCGCTCCATTGACCGAAGGGTTTTCAACAACACTAATAGTGCCACCTGCGGCAAGCCAAGTGCGGCCTTGCCCTCCATTGCCTCCGCTGCCAAGCCCGGCACCACCAGTTCCAGGAGTTGCAGGCAACGATCCGCCGCCAAGAATTGAACCAGGAGTTTCGATCCAAATACCACCACCGGCGCCGCCACCACCTCCAGCTGCACCTGCACCGCTTCCGCCGTTTCCGCCGCGAGCCGCAACTGTACCAGTGATCGTCACATCGCCACCAGCTGAAATCCGAATGACTCCGCCACCGGCGCCGCCGCCCCCACCGCGCACCGTACCCGTGAGTGCACCGCCGCCACCCCCACCTGAGCCTCCGGCCATCGCACCAAAATTTGTAAATCTGAAATCATTGGCTCCGTTGGCTCCGCCAGCGCCACCAGCCCCGGCCCCTGTGCCCGCCGTACCCGCTGAAGAAGTGTTGTTCCCCCCACCACCGCCGCCACCTCGAGGTGTTGCGGCGTGATCACCACCGGCCCCGCCGCCAGCGGCTCCTGTCACAGCATCAGAAGATCCGACGGCCGAGTTTCCGCCTGTACTTCCTTGACCACCATTGCTTCCGCCGCATTTTCCAGTTCCGCCACTTGCCGGCGTTGAAAGATCCGCACTAGAGGCTTGGCCGTCTCCGCCATCGCAAGAAATCGTGCCGCCAACCACAACGGCCCCTTGAACTTTAATCCATAAAGGATTGGAACCAGATCCCGTAAGCGTATAACCAGCTGGTAAATTGAAAGTGCGAAATTGAAGTGGATAATAAACATTTGTATTAACTGTAATTGTCGTGCCAGAAACCGTTGCCACCTGGCTCGCCGAAGAAACCGAAAAATCTCCGTGCCGACCATCTCCTACATCGAAAAGGGCATCTTCATTATCAGTGGCATTTCCGGTCGTATAATCTACAACGGGCTGCGGGTGAACATAACCAAGCCCAGCATTCCATACCCCGGTAGAGGCTCCCGTATCCCAATAGTAAGTCGAATCAAACGTTTCGGTGACTTCGAGACCTTGGACGTTAGCACCCCATAATATAATGAGTGATAAAGCCAAGGCCCTGCTGATCATGAAGACTTCCTACGAGAATTGATGTCAGTGATCAAAGTATGAGCCCCCACATGATAGGTCTGGAGCTTAGTTGCGTGCTTTAAATATTTAAGAGCTTCATCACTTCTTCCCATGGAGTCATGGATTTTGCCCAAGTAAAAATATATATCCGCATCCGATGGAAATAGATCCGCTGCAACTTGGCAAAGCCGTATGGCTTCTTCATAATTTTTGGCTTCCAATTCGGCTCTGACGCGCTCCAAAAGCTGACGCATCTGATCGCCACTATTTGGGTCTCCCGTATTACCAGCTGGCTCGCCATTGATGGCTCGCTCAAACTCTTTTGCTTGAGGGTCCTCTTTGTTGTTAATGAGCAAATTCATCTTTTCCTGAAGAATGTTTTTTCTGAAAGGCTTCACAATATAAGCATCAACTCTCGACTTTGCGGCCTTTGAAATCTTCATTCGCTCGTGTGAGCCTTGCGAACTCACCATCATAAATTTAATATGGTTTCGGTGTGGATCTTTTCGAACAGCTCTCAAAAGTGTTAACCCATCAATGTTAGGCATTTCCCAATCGGAAATGATGATATCAATCTTTTGACTTGGGTTTTGAATCAGTTTAATGGCCATTTTTCCGTCTTTGGCTTGAATCACGTTGGTATAACCAAAACTGGCCAAGAACTCAGAAACAATCTCTCTGACCTGACTGTCGTCATCGACAACCAGAACGGTGACCTCACTGGGTTCGAGTTTCTTATCCTGCTTCATAAGCCCTCCTCCGCCTTTGTAGGCAAAGTGATTTCGAAAACAGCTCCGCCTTGGGGATGATTTCGCACCGATAGCGTTCCGCCGTGGGAAATTTCAATGATTTCTTTGCATATAGGCAACCCAAGACCGGTCCCCTTTGACCCTTTGGTCGTGAAAAATGAATCAAAAACCTTGGGCAAATTCTCCGGTGGGATTCCAGAGCCCGAGTCATGAACGCTGATTTTAACTTCGTCGTTGCCAGATGATACGGAGACATTGATCTTTCCGTGCTCTGCGATGGCATGACAAGCATTGATAAATAGATTCATAAACACCTGCACAAGCGAGCTCTTATGAGCATAAACATCTTGATCAAGATCTCCGCTAATTCCCACTTCGATCGTGCGTCGCTTAAGCTCGTGATCCATTAAAAGCAAAGTTTCTTCAATCGGTTCACGAACTTTAATCACCTGGCGCGCGGAATGGCTATCCGAAGGTTTCACCAAGTTTTTAAACTTCTCCAAAACCTTACCGGCGTGTTCGGCGGCCACCAGTATTGTATCCAGCGACTTTTTCATTTCTTCCGACGAGCCGTCTCGGCCGAGCTCGGCTCTTCCCATGATCTGCAGCAGAATATTTCCAAATTCATGGCCAACGTTTCGAGCGACGGCGCCAATCAGATGCATTTTTTCGCTCTCAATCACCTGCGAATTAGTAAGATTAATGAACTCGCTCTGGGCGAGCTCTTTTTCTCGCAAGTTCCACATCGACACCATATTTCTGGCCTTTTGCAAAATTTCGCCTTCAGTAAACGGCTTGTTCAGATAATCCCAGCGGTCCTGAAATTCTTTGCCGAATATTTTTTCAATCGAATCAATATGACGATCCTGATAGGCCGTAACAAGCACCGTGTACATTCGAGAGTCTAATTCATGGATGCGACGGACAGTTTCAATACCGTCAATTCCATTTCCCAAAAGAACATCGAAAAATCCCATAGCAAACGGCCGTCCTTGTTGAAGCGCCTTTTTGACTTCTTGCACGGCATCTTCGCCATTGTTTACCGCCACAACCTCAAACTCACTCACACGAGAAGCCCCCTGTTGTGGAGCTCCCTTACTTCGGCTGCTCTTAATCGCGACAACCGGCGCCCCTTGTGGAGCCAAAATATCATTGTAGGCCGAAACGATTTCCGACTCATCCTCAACGACTAAAATACGGTGACTGGTTTTGGGTTGTGGTAATGATTTTGGAACTTCAAGCTTCTTGACTGCACTCATGCGGCCGCCTCATCTTTCTTGGCTTCAGCGACCATCGGAATTTCAATTCTGAATGTGGTTCCTTGCCCCGGCTCTGATGAACTTAAATAAAGATCTCCATGAAAGGCGCGCACAAAACGACGACTGATGCTAAGACCCAGCCCGGTTCCAAGCTCAGGCGATTTTGTCGAGAATTGACTTTCAAAAAGTTTGCCCTGATTTTCTTTTGAAATTCCACTTCCGTTGTCAGTAATGTCGACGCAGACTTTTGCCCCAGATATTCCTGAGCTGATTTGTACATACCCCTCTTTCGGCGCCTTCTTAGCGTCTATTACGGCATGCAGCGCATTTCTCAAAACATTAGTGAGAACTTGAATCATTTCATCACGATCGATCATGACCCAAAGTGGTTCCCCGTGATACTTTTCCTTGATTTCAATTTTTGCTTTGCTGAAAAGATCGGCAACGATATTGACTGAGTCATGAAGAACTTGATTGAGGTCATGTCGGACTCGATTTCCACTCACCGCACTGAGCGATCGCATTTGACGAAGAATGCGCTCAATGCGATTTGCTTGCTGTAATACAAACTGAGTGTCTTTTTCTAAAGTGCCAAGATCAGAATCCCAATGCTGGAAAACCTGATTGATGTTTTGAAGATCTTCTTCGAGCAACGTCAACTTGGGATCAACGCTTGATTTTTCTTCAAGCGACTTCAGAAAACCTTCCATGCCTTTTTGTTTAACGTCGTCTTTCCATGCTGAAAGTATTTCCCCTAAAAGATTCTTATGGCCGTTGACTTCTTCGTTTAGGCGCTTTTGAACCTTTTGAACACGAGTCATAAGGCTCGTAAGAGGATTTAGAACTTCGTGAGCCGTTCGACCGGCAATTTCACCAACAGACGCCAAACGTGTCGTTCTTAACAGTGCCTCTTGTGCCTCTTTAACGGCCCGGTTCTGCATTTCTAATTTGCGGGTACGATCGGCGACTTTGTTTTCGAGCTCTCGATTGATTTCTTCAATTTGATCTCTCGATGTTTTGAGATCAATGGTCATTTTGTTGAAGGCCTGTGATAAAACAGCGATCTCGTCATGGGATTTTACCTGAAGAGCAGCGCTTAAATCCCCCTGAGATACCTTTTGCATGGCCCCCATTAGTTTAAAAAGGGGCTGAGTTAATGTTCGAGAAAAGAAAACCGTCGCAATGAACGTCAAAGTTACAACAATTGACGCAAATAGGATGGATCTTGTCACCAACTGCTGAACGGCCGCAAAGGCCTTTTCGCTGGGAACTTGAGAAATGACACCGAGATTTCCAAAACCGACCGAGGCGTAGGCCCCGAGAAGACTTTTTCCTCCAAAATCAAACTCCATAACACCTTTTGAGATCTTATTTGACCGAAACTCTTTTAAAATAGGGGCCCCCGAGTAATCCGTGCGTTCGAGTATTTTATTGAGATTCGGATGAATGAGAGTTCTGCCTTCCGAGTCAACGACAAACGTCTCTGTTACTCTTGAAGCGGTAAGTGTTTTCAACAAACCATCGAGTTTTACATAGGCGACGGCCGCCAACATTTTTTCGGGAACACCTGATTTGCCGTCCTGAATCATACTCAAGCCGACAGCAAATACGGGTGGGCCATCTTTAATGGTCGCATTCCAAACTTTGAAGGACTCGCTCTGAATCGATTGAAAGGGAATATTTCGAACTTTGGGCAATGTGCTTTCAAAAAAATCTTCTGATTGCCCGTAAGAATCTAAAAATGATTTGTCTGCAATTTTAGAGACCAGCTTGTAGTCTCCAGACGATACGTGGGCTTCATAAAGTTCTATTCGGGCAAGTAGTGGATCATTTTCAAAAATTTCTCTAACTAACGATCGACGCGCGTCTGTTGAGTCGACATGAAGCAAAGTGAAAAGACGTAGCTTATCCGATACTCCGCGAAGCTGACTTGAAATTTCCGTTGAAACAGTGGAAACCACGCTGCTGTTGAGGTCAAAGACAAGTTCTTGTTTATCCATTTTGAAAATTCGCATGGCCAAAGCCAAATACATCGCAATGGCCGCCATGAGTAAGGCCGTCACCACGGATAAAATCTTGTATCGAATTGAAAACTTTGGTTTCAAACTCATCCCCCGATTCTTCAACCTTCTTATCGGAAAATTTGCCTGAAAAATCATGGGTTTACCTGAGTCTTTTCGCTCACTTAGGACTAACGTATTGTAGAAAAGTTAGGCAAAATTCCAAGAATTTCGGTTGAGAATGGGTCGAGAATCGGTACACTCCGCTTTTGGCTTAGGAGAACGGTAAATGGCCTCTCAAAATGTTGAAATTGCTTTAGAATTCACCCCCAACCCCAACTCACTCAAGTACGTTGTGAATCAGACTTTGGTCCCGAGGGGAGCTTACCATTTCAAAAGAGAAAACAAAGATGATGGGTCCCCACTTGCACAAAGACTTTTTGGATCTCTTGAGGGCTTGCTAGCGGTCACAATCGGTAGAAGCTTTATCACCATCACAAAGTCTGACATTGCCGAATGGGATGAAATTCACTCGGCTTGCCAGAAACTCATTCAATCTCACCTTGCTGAAGGTTTGGAAGCCGTTAGTCCTGATTTTTTTAAGAATGAATCCGGATCCAGTGACACTTCAGAGCTGGCAAAAAAGATTCAAAAAATTCTTGATGATGAAATTCGTCCGGCCGTTGCCATGGACGGTGGAGACGTTGTTTTTGATCGATTCGAAAATGGGATTGTTCACTTATTTATGGAAGGTTCATGCTCGGGCTGCCCCAGTTCTTCACTCACCCTTAAAATGGGCATCGAAGCTCGGCTTAAAGAGCTCATTCCCGAAGTTCAAGAAGTTGTCGCCGTTCAGTAAAACGACAGCCGGGTTGGCGTTGGAACATCTGCTGCCACACTAAATTTTGAATCGGCACATGTGGAATATTTAAGAGTCAGAGTTGTTCCGTCTAAAATATAGATCATGCTGTTTGTGGAATCCGAAACATAAATAAAATTTCTGGTATGGTCGTATGCAATATCACTCAAAGTAATTGTCGGATCACATGAAGACAAGTCAATCGAAGCATCCGTCACTCCTGAACTGGGATTTAACGAAATAACTTTAGTACCCCCAACTGCAATCAAACGGTTTGCTAAAGTATTCCCTTCCATTCCTGTTACCGTCGCAAGCGTATTTCCGCCATGGGACCATGCATAAGGACCTCCGGCAACTGGCGCTCCAGACAGTGTAAGCTTCAGAACCGCATCAGTACCGCCAAGGACGCAATTGATAAAAACCAAATCAAGATCAGAAGAGGACTCCATTTCACCCAAAGTTCCGCCTGCACATAAACCGGACAAATCGACAGATGAGACAAAGGCGCCGGTGTTCGCGGCAAAGATATGTGCTTTCAATTGAGTGGAATCAGAAACGGCTACTTTTTGATTTGCGGTGCCCACCCCTGAAACCGAAGATGCCGCAGCCAGTGTTGCCACGTCAAATGTCGATGCTGCAAACGATCCCATTAAATAATTTCCTGTTGTGGCCCTAAGATAAGTAAGCAGCAGATTTGTACTATCAATTACATAGACTTCATTGTTTGTGCTTGATACCGCAACTCCGGATGCTGCTGTGCTTGATGTAATCGAAGTTTGAGATAAGGTTTCCGTATTGAATTTGAATTTTCGATTCGCCTGATCAATGAAAGTAATCTGGTCGCATGTGGCGGCGGCACACGAACCTCCCAAAAACGCAGTGGCAAGACTTCGCGAAGAAACCAAAGGGGCACTAGTGCCATAATTTGTAGAAAGCGTCGTGACCAATGCGTAGCTTGAGTTGTAAAAAGCCATTGTGGTTCCGTTATAGACTTGAAGGGTATGCGCCAGGTTAGTCACCGGTGCATTGAAGCTCGACTGAGTCCCTGAGCATGCAGCCAGGCACGATAAGAAAAACAAACCGCTCCAAACTCTCATGATTTAATTATAAATCGAGATCAAAGGATTAAGGCAATAGCTGATTAGGCTGATTTCTTCTGGTGCACGACTTTATCCGAGTGACTCGCTTCGTAACTAGAATAGGGCGTTTCTATGACCACTGGGGATTTATTTTCGTCATAGTATCCCTTGACCTTATAGGCCGTCAGAGCATCGGCTTTGCCCTTAACGGAAGCCGATACCGGTTCGACGATCAATCGATCCTTTAGTTGTCCATAGACGTCCGCCGAGATCAGAAGGTCGGTTCCAAATTCTTTGGTCAAAGATTCAATTCGAGAGGCCGTATTGACCGTATCTCCGATAACCGTGTATTCCATTTTCTCATTAGAACCGATATTGCCTGCAATGAGCTCCCCGCTGTGAAGCCCCATCCCAATTTTCAAAGGCTTAAGACCTTTTGCAATGCGACCTTCATTAAACTCCGCAAGCCGCCGCCTCATATCGAAACAAGCTTTTACAGCATTCCAGGTGTCATTGGGTTTTGACATCGGCACGCCCCAAACCGCCATGATGGCGTCACCTACATACTTGTCCACGACCCCTTTATTGGCTGTAATTTCGGCAACCATGACAGTCATATATTCGTTAAGCATTTGAACGACTTCTTCAGGATTCATGGATTCACTCATTTCAGTGAAGCTTCGAATGTCACTAAAAAATACAGTGGCGCGCTGGCGACTGCCACCAAGCTTAACTTCACCTGACAAAATAGCTTCAGCAATTTCTTTAGAGTGAAATTTATTGAATGTTTCTTTTAACTTATCTCTCTCCGCCAACCCGGTGGCCATGTCTTTAAAAGAGTGCGTGAGCGCGGTAATTTCATCATGCCCTTTTGGCTGAACTTTAACCGCAAAATTTCCCGAAGCGATTTCTTTCGTGAGCTCCACGAGAGATTTGATAGGCTTCGTCATTGTTTGCGAGAAAAAATAAACAAATGAAAACGCCAAGAACATAATAACGCCAGCCACCAGTAACGATCGATACTTCACGCGATTTGCGGTTTCGAATGCCTTTTCTTCTAACACTTGAGAGATAACCCCTACTCCGGCGATACCGACTTGTCGAAATGCGCCTAAGTACGCCAAGTTGTCCTTATCTTCAAATCGCAGTTGGTTATTGTTCAGTGAGCTTTCGAGCATCGCCTTAACAATGGGTACATCACTGAAATTTACGCCCTGGCTCACAAGTTGTTCTTTGGGATGAGCGAGAACGTCTCCCTTGCGGCCGACCAAATATGAAGTCACCACTCCCTTTTTTCCATAAATTTGAACAAATCGTTCAGCAGTAATTAGACCAACGGCCGAGGTCACAACCTGTTTTTCATTCTCAACCGCCAACGGAAACGAAACCGCTAAATAGCCCGTGCCATTAAATGTCACTCGATCTAAGTCAGGCTCCCCTTCCCATGAGCGATCAGACGGCTTTACCGATTCGACAAAGGTCTTGATATCAGAAGATTTGGGATTCAAGCTGAGGCGCTCAGGTCTAGTGTCGCCCTTACGCCAAGTCGCCACCGAAAGAATCTCTGGATTGCGTTCAAATTGCTGATCTAGAAAATCAACCGATCGTCCTTTGGTCTGGGAGGCTTGAAACTCTGTAATTGTCGTTAGCGTGTTAGCTAACGTTTTGATGTATTCGTTGGTCTGGCTGGCCAATTGGGCGGCCACATCACTCGTCGCTTTTTGAATAAACGCTGTGTTGTCATCGGAAAACAGTTTTGTAGCTAGAAAAACGACGGTCAAGATTGAGGTGATGAGTAGTAACGCCATCATTGAGACAAGCTTCACTCCAATTGGAAACTTGACCTTGAACCCAGAGGGCTTTGGCGCAGATTTTTGACTCATCACATGCTCCTTAAATTTAGATCGCAATAAGTTATCGGCACCTTCGTTCGTCAATTGAACAAAAATTGGTCTAGGCCAGTATATATAGATAGATCAAATGACGAAGAGTGGGACGGAAGGGAGTGCCCATTTGCCATGAAACGTCAGCTGGTTTCCGGATTCATTGTGCTTTTTATATCTTTCGGGGGGGCCGGAGTGTGCGGGTACCTCCTCTACCGAGATATATATTTCAATAAGTCGACAACTGACGGCCTTGAAATTGCGGGCAAACTCACTGAAAAGGCCCAAGTAGTAAAGCGCAAACTTGGTGAAAACATGGTGTGGGATCTCATTGATGCCAATGAAACCCTTTACTGGAACGACTCCGTCCAAACATCAGAGCAAGCCAAAGCCTCTATCGAGTTATCAAACGGAAATAAAATATCGATCGGCGAACAAAGTCTCATCGTTCTTGAAAAAGATAATGATTCTCTCTCTCTGAAACTAAAAAGTGGTCAACTGGTTGTTGCTGATGGAGCATCGAGCGGAATTCTTATTAACGGTATTGACCTTGCCAAAGCCGGATCAGGTTCGGTTTCTTTGCAAGTTGACGAACTCCAAGGTCGCGTCTTGGCGACGGCTTCGGGAGATGACACAAAACAGCTGGTTATTGATAAAGATGGTAATGTAATTGAACAGGAATTAAAGATAGCGCTCGTCTTGCCAGAACCTCTAGGGCAAGTTTTCACTGAATCCGCAAAGGCCGAAATCAAACTAGTGTGGAAAAATCGAACCAAAAAACCTGTTGAAGTTTTTATTTCTAAAGATCGTGAGTTCAAAAAGATTGTATTTCAACAAAAGACATCCGCGTTAACTCTCGATATTACGACGCAGCCGGGCCTGTACTACTGGCTCGTTCGTTCCACTGACACGAAAGATCCGTTTGTTTCTCAAGCGCGCTCATTTCAAATAGTCAAAGTGGTGGAGCCCCAAGTTTCAGCTGCAACTGCGGTTAAGAAAATCATGTTTCGAAAAGAGATCCCAACGACTGAATTTACTTGGTCGCCGATAAACGGGGTCAACAAATACACCTTTCAATTTTCTCAAAGTGAAAAATTTGATGACATCTATTACCAAGAGGACACTTCAACCAACTCCATAAAAACTTCAAAAATGCAATCCGGGGAGTCTTTTTGGCGTGTCCTCGCCCATTACGGTGAGCGTAAAGTGGCAAGCAAGGTTATTGCTTTAAGCGTCGAAAAGCTCCAAGAGGCCATGCCTCCTGATCTGTTATTTCCTGATGCGGGCTTTAAAGTGACATTTGATTTTTTTGAACAAACACGTGGGGTGGCTTTTCGCTGGTCCGCAAAAAATACCGATCCACATCGCTTTGTATTTTCAAGAGACGAAAAACTTCGAGACGAGCTCATTGGGTTTGAAACTTCGGCATCGGAAACTGTCATCAAAGAAACATATCCTCCGGGAACTTATTACTGGACGGTTGGTTATAAAAACCTCGACGGCGATTGGAAGTATAAAGATGTACGAAAGATTGAACTTGGTCCCTTGGTACCGCTTCTCGAACCTCCCGGCATTCTAATGCCTCAGGCCGGAGCCGATTTGGATCTATTAAAATCTCCAAAGGTGCGCTGGGAGTGGAAAGAAGTTCAAGGGGCAAGAGGTTATAAATTTAAACTCATCAGACTTGATGGCGAAAAAGAAAAAGTGCTCTTAGACGATGTCGTTAAGGGCCTAACCAAAGAAGAAACCGATCTTCCAGATGGGCAATACCGATGGCAAGTGAGTTCGTTAGATGAATTTGGCCGCGAGTCCAAACCCATCATTAGAGACTTCTCGATTAGCCATGGTCAGACACTAGAAGCTCCAGACTTTGAAATGTCGGAGGTCCAGTGACCAAACTGGTCGCTTTCTTATCATTATATAGCTTCGTGGCCAATGCGAAGCCTGTTGATTTAAAATGGAAGCAAATCGATGGTGCAAAGGCCTACGAGCTAGAGGTGTCTGAAAGTCCAGAGTTTACAAAGACCGTATTATCAAAAACCGTGAAGACAAACGCTCTCACCCATGATCTGAAAGCCGGCTCCTACTACCTAAGAGTACGAGGTATCGACCAGTTAAAACGGCCAGGTAAATGGAGCAGACCCTTTAACCTTGCCGTTACCGCACCTATAAAACCAATGGCTAATCCTCAAGAAGCCTCAAATATTAAGTTCATTTCCAAAGCTCCAACGGTGCCAACTGAATGGAAGACATCGGATAAATCCTCGGGATTCAAAGTTGTCGTTGTAAAAGACGGCAAAGAAGTCTTTAGCCAAGACACCAAGGATGCCAAAATTGATTTTAAACCTTCAGAGCCCGGAAATTATAAAGTCATCGTTCGTTCGGCAATTGGAAACAAATTTGGCCCCCCTGTTCCGGTAAAGCAGTTTCAAGTTGAGCAAACCGAGTTAAATCCACCTGTTTGGGCCGAGAATAAAAAGCGTTGGCGTCCAGGCCGCCCAGTGGAACTTCAATGGCATGGAGTCGAAGGGGCCGAAGCTTATTCAGTTAGGATATATAAGAAAAGTTCAGATTCTCGAGGCCTAGCTAATGAAAAACCGCTCAACGAATTTAAAAATCTTGAAGAACCAAGATATTTGGTCGCCGACCTTCCTGAAGGGAAGTACTTTGCGACGGTGAGTTCCCATGAAGGGAAAATTGAAAAGCCCTCAACCTTGAATTATGAATTTGAAGTCAAAAAAGAGCGTCCCATTGAAGTCGATCACTTTGAGTTATCAGGCCGCTATTCTTTTTTTCCAACGCTCACCTACACATCTGGATTCAGAGAAACCGGACGAACTGATAGTCGCAGCCGAAGTCTCGCCGGCGAATTCATTTTCGATGGCGAGTTCTTTTCCGCTTATAGTTCGATAGGCGTCAAAATCGAAGGCACATGGGGTGGACTTCTCATTTCAGGAAAAAATCTGAGTTATAACCGTTTTGTTGCCGCGGCTCTGTTTAGGACAAAAATTTTCGGACTTACTTTCAAGCCTCATATGGGACTGAAAGTCTGGACCATGCCCATCATAGCGGCCAACGATGACGGTGACACATCCCACCCCATCATCATGTCGGTAACCACCGCGGGTCCCACAACGGGAATGGAAGTAGAAAAACAAGTAAATCCAAAATGGACTTTATTTGGTCGCGGAGCCCTTGGCGTGCCAATGGTAGCCGCAAGTCTCGGAAGTGGCCTTCGCCAAGAAATAATTCCGTCAGTAACGGGGAAATTCACCCTTGGCGCTAAGTACGCGTTTAATTCAGACATCACCTTAACCGCCGAAGGGGGCCTGCAAACGGATCGGGTCATTTGGAAGCCCAGCCGCACGCCCAGCGGCGGAACGCCCGGAACAAGCAACTCTCACGTCACCATGGAATCCACAGTGGCCAGCGTAGGTATCGAAAGCGCTGAAATGGGCGATATGTTGTCAGGCGATAGCACTCAGGCCGAAAGCGCCAAAAATATGTTTTCTACCTTCGATCTTAAAGCTCAATACTCCTACACCCCATGGAAATATACTCTGAGTCAGCCTGGAGAACGGCCCGCCGATTTTACGTCTGGTTTTGCTGGGCACGGAGAGCTCGAGGCCATTGGCTGGTTTGGACAATCAAAAAACGGATTTCGCGCCACCGCCGGCTGGGGTGGACTCAGCTACCAAAACACCACCGTGTCGTTTTTGGACTTCGAAGCTCAATGGGGAAGAAAACTTGGCGTTTTCGCATCCGATAGCCCATGGAAGCTTTATAATTTTCTGGGGGCTCGATCGTGGACAGTTCCTATGATTCTCATCGACTCGACAACTAACTTCTTTTTAATGTCACCTAATCTATTTGGATTATCCGATCAAATTGCGCTTTCTTATGACTGGTCCGATAACTGGCAATCGCGATTTACCGCTGCAGTCTCAGCTCCATTAATGGCCTTCAACAAGCCCTCTTGGGTTTCAGAACACAGTGTGGGTGATGTTAGTACAAAATTGGAATTGACCACCACACGATACGTCGGCGACGAGTTTAGCCTAGGATTGGCTCTTGGTTTTAGATCAGAACATTTGTCTTACAAATTAGACAATGCTGGCCCCAACACCGGTCGAATCACCATGGATAGCCCAACAATTGCCTTACTTGGTGCCTATCAATTTTGACTCAAGAGATTAAGTGCCGATCCAGCTTTAAACCAAGCAATTTGTTCTGCGCTATAAGAATGCTTAACCGAAACTGAATCTCGTTTTCCATCCGGATGGGTGATCTCCAGCTCCAAGTTCTTTCCGGGCGCAAATCCCCCAAGGCCCTTAACGCTGAGCTTATCTTTTTCGGAAATTTTTTCGTAATCGGCGGGGTTAACGAATGTTAATGCCAATACCCCTTGTTTCTTTAAGTTAGTTTCATGAATGCGCGCAAAGCTCTTTACAATAATAGCCGCAGCACCAAGAAACCTAGGTGACATCGCCGCATGCTCGCGACTGCTACCTTCACCATAATTTTCGTCTCCAACAACAATCCATCGCATTCCTTTTGCCTTATAGTTGCGCGCGACCTGAGGAATGGGTTGAGAAGTCTGTCCCGAAATTAAATCGGTTGTCTTGCCGGCTTCTCCGGAAAAGGCGTTGACCGCTCCTAAAAACATGTTGTTGGAAATATTATCCAAATGTCCTCGGTATTTGAGCCAAGGTCCCGCAGGAGAAATATGGTCGGTGGTACACTTACCTTTAGCTTTGACTAGTAATGGGAGATCCAAAAAGTCTTTTCCATCCCATTTTGCAAATGGCTTTAATAACTGCAGCCGATCGCTTGTCGGACTGACCTTAACTTCAACCTTATCCGGATTCTCTGAAGGAGCAGCATACCCCAAATCGCCAGACGCGTATCCTTTAGCAGGAAGATCTTCTCCTCGTGGAGCTTCAAACTTAAATTTTCCCTGGGGAGAATTGAGTTCATCACGGACCGGGTCAAAGGCCAATGTGCCCGCAATTCCTAAGGCCATGACAATATCGGGGCTTGATAAAAATGAAAGTGTTTCAGGGTTGCTGTCGTTTCTTCCGCGAAAATTTCGATTGAAAGAAGAAATAATGGAATTTTTTTCTCCTTCCTTCAAATCATCCCGCTTCCACTGTCCGATGCAAGGACCACAGGCATTGGCCAGCACAGTTGCTCCCAACTCATTCAGAATTTTCATTTGTCCATCACGTTTTATCGTTAAGTGAATCTGTTCAGATCCTGGGGAAACTAAAAATGGTTGAGGCATTTTTAGTCCCTTATCCAACGCTTGCTTTGCGATATGTGCTGCGCGGCTAATATCTTCGTAAGAAGAATTAGTACAACTGCCAATAAGGGCGGCGGAAAGTTTGGCCGGATAACCTTTTTCTTCAATTTCTTTTTTAAACTTTGAAATAGGGCGAGCCACGTCTGGTGAGTGAGGACCAACCACATGCGGTTCGAGTTTGGAAAGGTCAATTTCAACAACTTTATCAAAATATTTGTCGGGATTTTTTTCAACGTCCGCATCGGCACGTAAATGCTCTGAATATTTATCGGCAAGTTTTGCAAGACTCTCGCGATTAGTGATCTTTAAGTAATCGGCCATTCGCTTGTCATAAGGAAATACTGAAGTCGTGGCCCCTAGCTCTGCACCCATGTTTGCGATCGTGCCTTTGCCGGTACAGCTAATGCTCGTCGTTCCCGGTCCAAAGTATTCGATAATTTGGTCGGTGCCCCCTTTTGTTGTCAAGAGTCCGCACAGGTAAAGGATGATGTCTTTCGGTGATGTCCAACCTTTAAGCTCACCAGTAAGCTTCACCCCAATTAGTTTTGGAAATTTAACTTCCCACGCCAGGCCTGCCATCACATCGGCGGCATCTGAACCCCCGACTCCAATTGCTGCCATTCCAAGGCCGCCGCCGTTTGGTGTGTGAGAGTCTGTCCCAATCATCAAGCCTCCAGGAAACGCGTAGTTTTCAAGAGCAACCTGATGAATAATTCCAGCACCGGGTTTCCAAAATCCCAATCCATACTTGTTACAAACCGAAGCCAAAAAATCATAGACTTCTTGATTCGTCGTGCGGGCCGTGCTGAGGTCCTTTTCGCTTCCTTGTCTTGCTAAAATCAAATGATCACAATGAACGGTTGCGGGACCGGCCGTTTGCTTTCTACCAGACTGCATGAATTGCAAAAGCGCCATTTGAGCTGTCGCATCTTGCATGATCACGCGATCGGGCCTGAGCAAAACAAAACTTTTTCCTCTTTCAAATTCTTGATCGAGACTGTCCAAGTGGCTGAACAATATTTTTTCGGCCAAAGTCAAAGACTGTCGGCCGGTCTTTTTCTTCACGGCCCCCAGCTTTTCGTTCATCGAAGAATAAAGTTTTTCGACACTTTCTGACGTGGTTTCGATCGTGAATTTAGCCATTTGGATCAGCTCCTTGTTATTGAGAAACCCTAATAGCTTAGCATCGGAATTATTATCGCGTCAAAGATCAGTTTGGTGAGGCTTCGGAGTATCGCGGCTCACTCGCCAATGGCTCGCCAACTCCATAATAAATGGCGGCAGGATGATGAAACACGAGGGCAGAAACGCTAGCCTCGGGATCCATCATGAAACCTTCTGTAAGCTCAACGCCAATGTCTTTTGGCTTTAACAGCCGAAAAAGATGCGCCTGGTCATCAAGGACAGGGCATGCCGGATAACCAAAAGAATAGCGGCGCCCCCGGTATTTTCCCTGAAACCTTTCCAACATGCTCATCGTTGCTGGATCAGCAAATCCCCACATATTGCGGATTTGGGTATGAAGGTACTCGGCAAAGGCTTCGGCCGTCTCTAAGGCAAAGGCTTGCACGGCATGGCTCTTCAAATACTGCCCTCGATCCTTAAGTTCTTCGCCCCATTCACGTATGCCCCGACCGGCAGTTACAACAAATAAACAAATATTATCCACAACTGCAGTTCCCAAAGGATTCACGTAATCCGATAGGCAAAGCCCATTGACCTTTTGTTGCCTGGGAAAATCAAAGGTCGCTAAGGGCTTCGGAGCCACTCTCGGTTCTGCAGGGGCGCGCCGTAATCGCTCCGATTCTTCAAAAGAATAGAGATGCAAATAATTTCCGTCGCTCGCCGCTTCGAAAAATTGATAAATCGCTTGCGGTTTAAAGCTATGATGCCCCCGACACTCGCCCTTGAGTTCATTAATAAGGTTAACAAGTTCCAGGGCCTTTTGACCTTCTGTCGTTGCCTTCAAAGCTTTCCAGTCTTCTAGTTCGATGAGTTTAACAAGTGAGCCTTTCAGCCCAAGATGTCGACCGTAAAGCATGCGCGGATTCACGTAATTCCAAATCTGATCAACTAAGGCATCTTTAATGACATGCCTATTAAAATCAGGAGGCTTAGGTACAGAGTCTAAGACGTTGACCGCTGGTGATCGCACCCTTCCCACCTCAACCCGTTCGTTCTTCACAACCGTCGTAGAGGTTTTTTTCTTTTCTTGAATCTGATTTTTAAGACTCTGAAATCGCTCGGGGTCTATGATTTGTTTAGCCAGATCTAATCCCTGCATGGCATCTTTTGCGTATACCACCGAACAGTCCGTTCCGTACGCCGGTGAAATTTTATTATAAGTAAACGACTCGGTGAGAGCAGCCCCTCCAACCAGAATTGGAGTTCGAACCCCTGCCGTCTGCAAATCTTGAGCGGTCAATACCATTTGCTGCGCTGATTTTACTAATAATCCCGAAAGTCCAATAATGTCGGGTTTGTGTTCGCGCACCGCTGCTAGTAATTGCTCTGGCGGTATCTTGATTCCAAGATTAATGACCTTGAAGCCGTTGTTCGTCAGAATAATGTCGACAAGATTTTTTCCGATATCGTGCACATCGCCCTTAACGGTAGCCAAAACCACTTTTCCACGAGTGGTCGTCTCTGTTTTATCCATATGGGGCTCTAAATATGAGACCGCGGCTTTCATGGACTCAGCACTTTGTAATACTTCAGCGACAATTAACTCATTGTTATTAAACAGTCGCCCAACCTCATCCATCCCTTTCATCAAGGGCCCATTGATAATATCAAGCGGCTTCATGTTCTCGAGACAGAAATCTAAATCTCTAAAAAGCCCCTCTTTGGTTCCCTCGACGATGTATTTTGAAAGTCGCTCTTCGGCCGTAAGAACGGATGTGTCCGCGTCGAGCAAAGTCTTCGGGCCCTTTTGGCGAAAATGTTCCGTGAATTTAGCAATAGCTTGATCATTGCACTCAAAAATTAGGGCATTAGCCAATGCTTTTTCTTCTTCAGGTATAGAAGCGTAACGCTCTAATTTTTCTGAATTGACAATGGCAAGATCCAGGCCCGCTTGAACACAGTGATAAAGGAAGACGGAATTTAAGACTTCTCGTCCATCAGCTGGCAATCCAAATGAAACATTTGAAATTCCTAACACTGATCTAGTTCCGGGAAATCTTTCTTTGATGAGGCGAATCCCCTCAATGGTCTCAACCGCTGAACCCACGTATTGTGCGTCACCCGTGGCGCACGGAAATACGAGCGGATCCCAATAAATATCCTCAGGTAAAACTCCGTACTTTTCCGTTAAAAGCCGGTAGGATCGCGTTGCGATCTCAAGCTTTCTCTCGCGCGTCACTCCCATTCCTTGCTGAGGATCTTCATCAATGGTCCCGACGACGAGCGCCGCCCCAAAAGACCTTGCCAAAGGAATGACTTTTTCAAATCGTTCCTCACCATCTTCTAGGTTAATGGAATTAATAATCGCTTTTCCCTGACAGTAGGTCAGCGCTTTGGCGATGACCTTTTCATCGGTAGAGTCAATCATGAACGGTACGCGCACCATCTTGGTTGCGATTTGCAAAAATCTCTCGATATCGGCCAACTCATTGCGGTCAGGATTTGCAAAACAGATATCGACAATTTGAGCGCCTTGGCGCACTTGACTTCGCGCTATCTCCGCGGCCTCTTCAAATTTGTCTTCTTCGATCAAGCGCTTGAATTTTCGGCTACCAATCAAATTGGTGCGCTCACCAACAATAATGGGTCGTTGATCGTCGGTAATTTCAAGATAGTCGATACCAGATAATGCTGAGACCGGCTTGATCTGGGCGAGTCTTGGTTTTGACCGATCGGCAACTTTGCGTAGTTCGGCAATGTGTGGAGCTGTGGTGCCACAGCATCCGCCTAAAAGATTAATCCAACCGGCTTCACAAAACCGGCCAAGCACTCGTCCAATCATCGCAGGCGTTTCGATGTACTTTCCATCTTCATCCGGGAGGCCCGCGTTGGGAACACATGCCACGCGCGTCGATGTCATCGCGGCTAAAGAGCGAATGTGGTCCGTCATAAACTCTGGGCCCGTAGCGCAATTGAGGCCGATATACAAAAGGTCTTTATGAGCGAGGGCAGCTTGGAGCGCCTCTATGCTTTGCCCCGCCAGCATCGTCCCCATCGGCTCAATTGTTACGGAAACTGCCGTTGGAATGGGTTCGCTTACTTCTTGTAATAACCTTTCGATAGCCAACAACCCTGCTTTTATATTTCGAGTGTCTTGGCAAGTTTCTAACAGAAAGTAATCGACGCCACCTTCGTAAAGCGCTTTGGCTTGAACGTAGAAATTTTCAATAAGTTCTTCGAAAGTAATTCCACCTGTAACTGAAATAGCTTTCGTTGTGGGACCGATTGATCCCGCAACAAATCGCGGCCATTCGGGTGTCGATACTTGATCAGCCACCGCCCGCGCTAGTCGGGCCGCCTCAAAATTAATTTTATGAGCTAAGTGAGATAAACCGAACTCTCCAAGAACTATGGGTGTGCCGCCAAAAGTATTGGTTTCGAGAATATCCGCACCCGCATCTAAATAGGCTTTATGAATGGAGGCAATGATTTCAGGCCTTGTTACGACCAGGTTTTCGTTGCAGCCCTCCAACTCTGGGCCACCAAAATCCTCAGCACTAAGATTCTTATCTTGTATGGCGGTGCCCATCGCTCCATCGAGCACCAAAATGTGCTCAGAAAGCCGGTCGGTCAACCGCTTAACCCTTTGACTACGACTCATGAGAACTTATACTGATAGCTGAGAATAGAAGGCAAATACACCTAAAAAATGGGCTAGAACCATGGAAAAAAAGGCTCGAATTCTAGTTGTAGACGATGATCAACAAAGCCTCAGCGTAATGGCCGAAGCACTTGAAAAAGACGGCTATCACATCGCTAGGGCGCAGAGCGGCGAAGACGGGCTTCATAAGCTTAAAGCTTGGGACCCCCACCTTATTTTATTGGATATTAATATGCCGGGTATGGGAGGGCTAAAGACTCTCGAATCCATTCGCGCAACACCGGATCGGGATTATATTGCCATTATTTTCGTTACGGGCAATTTGACCGTTGAAGACATTGTCGCAGGTTTAGATGCAGGTGCTGACGATTACCTGGTTAAACCGTTTAGAATTCCAGAGCTCCTTGCTCGCGTCCGAGCAAAACTACGAATCAAAGCCACCCATGATCATTTGCGCCGCGTGATGAAGCGGCTCGAAGAAATGGTGGAAACTGATGACCTCACCGGTCTCAGCAATATGCGTTCTATGTATTCTAAGGTCGACACCGAAATGAACCGATCCAAGCGCTACAATAAGAACCTCTCACTTTTAATGCTGGACTTAGACTTTTTTAAGAACGTTAACGATCAAAACGACCATCTTTTCGGAAGTTGGGTTCTGACAGAGGTGGCAAGAATTCTCAAAGACAATATTCGAGCGGTTGACGTGGCAGCCCGCTACGGCGGGGATGAATACCTGATTATGCTTCCTGAGACCGACCTTGTTGGTGCAGAGCGAATGGGAGAGCGACTTCGTAAAGTCATTGGCTCGCATACGTTCGTTCAAGGAAAGCAAAAAGCGCAAATCACCACAAGCGTCGGCGCTTGCGCTATCAATGCGAGTTCAAAAACAGCCACCGCTAAAGATTTCGTACGTGAAGCCGATCAGCTTTTGTACGAGGCGAAAAAGGCGGGGCGAAACTGCATGAAATCAAAACTAGCCCCTTAAGGCGCCCCTCAAAATGTCGAAGCGTAAAAGCTTTAAGAAAGTCTATGACCGTTTGGCCGATAGTTACGACCTGGCCTATGGTCGGGTTTTATCTCGTGGCCACAAACTAGCCGTCCAAAATCTGAAATTGAAAAGCACGATGAACGTCCTAGAAGTCGGCGTCGGCACAGGCCTAACCTTTGAGCACCTTCCTAAGACAATCCGAGTTACCGGAATTGATATTTCGCAAGCCATGCTGGACGTAGCCCTGGAAAGAATTGAGCGACTTCAAATGCCCCATGCCACAGTCATTAAGATGAGCGCCGAGGACATGAGCTTTTCGTCAAATAAATTTGACCGGGTTATTGCTCCTTCAGTCATAAGTGCTGTTCGCCATCCGGAAAAAATGATTTCTGAAATGATCCGAGTATGCAAACCGGGCGGATACATCTGCGTGATCTCTCATTTTGCTGGCCAAAATGTCATCGATAAATTAGCCGATCGGCTCTTTAATCCCATCACGCAAAAAATTCTTGGATACAGAATGACCACATCGCCTGCAGTCATCGAAAATGCTGAGGGCGTTAAGGTCCTCAAAAAGCAACCTGTCATGCCTTTTTGGAAAAACTTTTCCACCCTCTACATTTTAAGAAAAAACTAAATTGCGCTATTGAATTCCCAGCCGCTTAAAAAACGCCTGATTGTTTGGTGCTCGACCCAAGAATTTGGCCAGCAGCTTTCCGGCAGGCTCCGAATCCCCCCGCTCAAGAATGGCCTTGCGGTACTCCATTCCCACCTGAGCATTGAGTAGCCCCTCACTCTCAAAACGAGTAAACATGTCTTGAGCAAAAACTTCGGACCATAGGTAGCCGTAGTATCCGGCATCATAACCGCCCATCAAATGTCCAAAGCCCGCTGGAAAATGCGTTTCCTCTAACGGATCGATGGTTGTCAGTTCTTTATAAAGTTTTTTGTAAAGAGCCGTCGGGTCTAAGCTTCCGCTCGCCGTATGCAGACTGTAATCAAATAATCCGAAAAGAAGTTGTCGCGTGTAAAAGTACCCTTGATTGAAATCTCGAGCAGCAATCATTTTCTTGATCAATGAATCTGGAAGTTTTTTTGAAGCGTCTTTGTAGTGCCCCGATAAGCGCTTTAAAATTGAAGGATCCCACACCCAATTCTCAAGCATTTGAGAGGGTGCTTCTACAAAATCTCGAGCCACGCTGGAACCCGACAACGTTGCGTATTTTGCTTGGGTCAACGTTTGATGCATGATGTGACCAAATTCATGAAAGAGCGTTTCAACTTCGTTATGACTAAACATAGATGGTTTGTCGCCAGATGGAGCCGTGAAGTTAGCCACGATCGACGAAATCGGAAACTGATATTTGCCATTGACTATGCGGCCTTGTCGCAAAGTAAATGCCGCCGCATGTCCGTACTTACCTTCCCTCGGCACAAAATCCGTAAAGAAGTGAGCAACAAAACTGTCATCTTTCTTGTTTCGTACCTCATAAAGTTTCACATGCGGAGCCCACACATCAGCACCCTTCACTTCAACGAACTTCACCCCAAGAATTTGCGAGTAAACTTCAAACATAGCGCTGACTGTTTGATCGGCAGGAAAATACTCTCTGATCATCTCATCATCGAGAGTGTAATCGCGTTTCTTTAACTGATACGCAAGATAAGTACCGTCCCAAGGATTAACGACTTTAGCGCCAGGCTCAACTGACTTTTTAAATGCCAAGAGCTTTGCCAAGTCCTTTTTATTTCTCTGTGCCAGTTTCCCCTTAAGGCTTTTCAGGAAACTGGAAACTTTTGATGCCGAACCAGCCATACGGTTGGCAGTTCGGTAATCGGCCCAAGATTTGAATCCGAGGAGTCCCGCAATTTGCCTTCGCAACTCAATAGCCTCTGTCAATAATTGAGTGTTTTTATTCGCCGCGCGATTCTCATACTTAATCTGAAGTCTTTTACGCGCATCTGCATTTTTAGCATTTTCCATAAACTGCACATAATCCGTCGGCTTGGTGGTTACTTTATATTTGCCACCGGATAATTTTTGAAACCGCGCCAAAACTGTTTCGGGAATTCCATCAATATCTGAAGGTCCCATTTCTTCGTAATCGGTGTTTTCGTTGAGGTTTGCGGCAAACTGAGTTTCAAGCGTTGCCAACTTTTGTTTGAGCGTTCGTACTTGGGCCAACTTGTCATCAGGAAGATCAACACCGTTTTCTTTGAAGCCTTTAATGACCTGCTCAATCAATCGTTTGTCTTCGGGTTTCAATTTCTGCTTCTTAGAATTTTTTTCTGCCTGAACGATCGAGTCGTAGAGGTCTTTTCTCGACATCACCCCCACAAAATACTGGCTTAATTCTGAGTCGCATTTTTCCGCTTCTTTTCTCAGACTTTTGCTTGTTGAAACCGAATACATGAAAACGGGCCCGCTGGTTTCGTCAGAAAGGTCAGCCATAATCTGATCCAATGCCGCAATCGTATTTTCAAAATTTTTATCGTGACTTGAGATCTTGACCAGCTGAGATAGACGCTCATCGGAGTGTTTCATTTGGGATGAGCAGATTTTTTCAATCTCGCCTGACTTATAGTCGTATTTAATCACTGTGAGCCCTCCTGAGGTCGGCTGACTAGATGCGGGTGGTTCGTTTTTAGGCGAGGATTGGCAGCTGATAATGAATATAAGTGAAAGCGCCGTTAAAGATCTTTTAATCATTGTTAGCCCCTCCAGAGCCTGTGATGTCTTACTTGATGTCTAATAAAAGATTTTGACATTGAGTGCGGAAATTGACAAGTCCTACGGAGGCTCGTAGGCTGCGTCCGATGCGAATAGCCATAATTGGCTCCGGGGCCTCTGGCGGCCTTTTAGCCCTCATGATTAATCACTATCGACCAAGCTGGTTTGTCACCATATTCGAAAAGGAATCGGTTTTGGGCGGCAATCACACCTGGTGTTTTCACCCAAACGACTTAACAAAACGATATTCAAAAATAATCGACCCACTTATCAGCGTCACATGGCCACGCTATCAGGTGAAGTTTCCCAAGTTCGTCCGAATCCTCAACACGTCTTATTGTTTGATCCAATCCCAATCTCTTGAAGCCGCCCTTAGAAGGCAAGCGCCCCACCAGCTTAAAATTGAACCCCATGAAATTCAAAACCCCTTAGGCTTGCTTGATCAGTTTGATTTTGTTTTTGATGGGCGAGGACTAAATCAGGAAAGAATTTTCGAATTGCCGGGATTTCAAATGTTTTTAGGAATTGAGCTGAAATTTCAAAGGCCTCATGGCTGTGAGTATCCGATCATCATGGATAGCCAGGTAGAACAAATCGATGGGTATCGTTTTATGTACGCCCTGCCGATGGACTCTACAAGGCTTCTTCTTGAAGACACCTACTACTCCAACACTCCGGACTTAGACCAAAAGGTTTTAAGAGATCGCATCATGAACTACGCGCAAAATCACTTTGGAGCCGTTGACCAAGTTGTGCGAAGTGAAGTGGGCATTCTTCCGATTCCGGTATCCTCGTTAAAATTCGATGACCTCGACAACAAGCGAATTATTCCCATCGGCCTTCGCGGAGGCTATTTTCACCCCACAACAGGATACTCATTTCTTCAATCATTGAGGTTTTGTAGTCAATTTGTAGATTTCGTTCAGTCTCACGAAGACTTGGAATTGTGGTCTCAACGTTACGCCTATACTCAATCGGTTCAAACGGATTACTATTATTTTTTAAACAAAATGATGTTCTTAGGAGCCGAGCCTCACAAGCGATTTCAGATTTTTGAAAGGTTTTATAAGCTTCCTGAAGGGCTGATATCTCGATTTTACAACATGGAACTGGGCTTTTCCGATAAGTTGCGCCTATTGTCAGGAAAACCCCCTTTCGGGCCAAGCACTTATTTGGTAAGAAACACCCTAAAATGGCTGCGAAGGGGCAAAAATTCCCTGAAGGATGTCAATGAGACCCAACACTACATTTCTTGAAGAGGCTTATCTTTACTTCAGCGGTTTCAAGAAGTTCGATTTGCAGGACTGGCTCGTGTATGTCAGCTGGATCGGCCTTATGTCAGGCCTACTCGTAGCGGTGACCGGGTTTTTATACGTCGGTACTGTAAATGGTGTGAAATTTCCCGCGTACGCCTACAACGTGGCCATCGGAACATTTATTTTTGTTTTTGCCATCGCCGTGGACACCATTGGACATCGAACCCTTTACAAAAAGGCCCTCCAAGAAGGTGAAGCGTTGGTTCACCACATGACCATTTCTTGCGGGATCACAAGTTGTCTCGCGCTTTGCCTTTGTTACAATCATCCCGACGCGTTTACTATTCCTGCGATTGCTCTTATTATCATGAGCTTTTTCTATACGGCCATTGATGAGACAATGCAGTGGGATCGATATCTCTCTGGTCGTTCTGATCGCGTTGAGATGTGGAGTCACTTTTTTATTATATTAGGACACGCCATCATGGTGGGCAGCTGGTATTATTGGTTCTCCAAAGGATATCAGGGCGTTGCTGAAACTCTTCCCTACCTTCAAAATCTCGGATGAATAACCAAATTGGCTACCTGTTTTTCGGGGTCGGCCTTTTTATTTTTATCCTGCGCTTGCGCCCTCAACCTAAAACCTTTGTTACTCCATTTATTGAAGAGCGACTTCCCAGAGTGAGCATTGTCGTACCCGCTCGAAACGAGGCGCTCAACCTCCCCCGCTTGTTAGGATCGCTGACACAACTTAAGTACTCAGATTACGAAGTCATTGTCATTGACGACCAGTCCACAGATACCACTCGCCAAGTAGCAACAAGCTTTGGTGTAAAAGTTTTCGCTGGAGAGCCTCTTCCCGACGGATGGACTGGAAAGAATTGGGCTTGTCACCAGGGCTTTTTAAAATCCACTGGCGAATATATTTTATTTACTGACGCTGACACGAGCCACCTCAGTTTATCCCTTAGAAAAAATATTCAGGTCATGAAAGCCAAGAGGGTGGGTTTGCTGTCGTTGATTCCAACTCATCTCACTCCAACATGGTGGGAAAAGCTCCAAGGACCTTTTCAACTCTTGGTACTTTTGGCAACCGATGCGTATAAATCCAGGTTCAAAAGAGGAACCAAGCGACTTTTTGCTGTAGGTCAATATCTGCTGTTTTCTCGCGAATGCTACGAAGGAATCGGCGGTCACCGTGCCATTGCAAATATTCCAGCCGAAGATATCACCTTGGCTTCCAGAGCCATTAATCAAGGATTTGGGTACACTTGTTTAACGGATCACGCAAATGATGTGACTGTGCGTATGTACGGAGAAGGCCTCAGTTACTTCGTCAAAGGATGGGCTCGAAATTTTCGCCTTGGACTCAACGCCACAAGCCTTTGGAGTACAATTGAAGTGGTCGCGGTCATGGGCTGGGCGCTCGGGGCGCCACTGGCTATTCTTCTCAGACCTCAAAATCCCTTTGGCTACCTTTCATACTTTGCGTTCGCCGTACTGTGTGCGCTCTTTCAGCGCCGCTTAGGAAAAATGAGTCTTTGGGGCGCTGCTTTGTATCCTTGCTCTTTGGGCGTTTTTTGTATAGCAACTGGACTTGCGCTTTCGGGCGCTATCGCCCGAAGGCCGATTCAATGGAAAAACAGAAGGATCAATGTCCGTGACTAATGTTTCTTTCGACCCCAATTCGGCAGCATCTTCAGGATCCGGAATATTTGGACTGCCTTTTTCCGCAGAACAATCGAGGTTAAATATTATTTCTGTACCGTGGGAAGCCACCACCTCTTACGGCAGTGGCGCATCGAAAGGACCTTCGGCCGTCTTAAAAGCCAGTTATCAGGTTGATCTCTTTGACGCGGATTTGGGAGATTTTTACCTGCAAGGAGCCGCCCTTCTAAAAGCGGATCCTAAAATCACTTCAATGAACAAGAAGGCCAAGCAATTGGCCAAAGCCATCATCGCCAAAGGCGGAGATATCGGCAAAAACAGTAAGCTCAAAAAATGTTTGGCTGAAGTTAATCGCTGCTCTGAAACGCTAAATGCCTTGGTAGAAAAGCATAGTGATTCTCTATTGATGAAAAATAAAATCGTAGGTTTGCTGGGTGGTGATCACTCAACACCACTCGGACTCATCAAAGCGCTCAGTCGTCGCTATCCCAAAATGGGCATTTTACACATCGACGCCCATGCGGACTTGCGCAACGCCTATGAGGGATTCACCTATTCCCATGCCAGCATCATGTACAATGTCCTTAATGAAACTTCGGTTCCAAAAATTGTGCAGGTTGGGATTCGAGACTACTGTCAGGCCGAATTTGACCTCATTCAAAGTGAGCCCGCGCGACTTAAGACATTTTTTGATCGCGATCTCAAAGAGGCCCTTTATTCGGGGCGGCCTTGGAGAGAGTCCGCCAAACAAATTGTCGATTCACTGCCTCAAGAAGTGTACATTTCATTCGATATCGATGGCCTTGATCCGAAACTTTGTCCCGGCACAGGAACTCCGGTTCCCGGGGGGCTCGAGTTCGACCAAGCGCGCGATCTATTAAAGTCCGTCGCTCATTCAGGGCGCCAAATCATAGGTTTCGATCTTAATGAGGTTTCGCCATCCCCTGGGGATGGCGAATGGAATGCCAATGTCGGAGCGCGCATGCTCTTTCAGCTTTGTGGTTGGACGCTGAAGTCAAATAATCATTGATTCTCTAAGCCATCTCAATATTCAATTTAGTTAACCAACGAGGGGGACCCCATGATGCAACAGTTTTGTGTTTTGGTTTTTCTACTGATACTCACAAATGCCGAATCATTTGCACAAAGCACCGTGGTGCAACCACCAAGGTCTAAAGATGAATTTTGCCAGCTGAGAAAAGACCCCAACTATTTCTTTCGCCTAGCTCATGAAAAAGAAAACCAAATGGCTTTTGAAAATTATGGAGGAGCCTTTGACGGGGGCGTTTGTTGGTGGCATTCGCTCTTTCAGCGATCTTCACTTTATCTTTCGGTTTACCGCCCAGATCAGGCTCGACCCAATCTGGATACCGCTAAAAAAATCATCCATAGCATTGCCACTAACGGGCGTGTGGTGGAGATTCCCGGATACCGCAATTTTTTGGAATTTAGCCGAGATTGGGAAGATCAGATTCAATACAAACTTCAAAAATGGCAACTTGTCGA
>JADLCR010000015.1 GCA_020847095.1 Oligoflexia bacterium
CCTTGAGGCGGCGGCTGGCCGTCCTTGGCCAGAGCCTCCCCTTCGCCAAAGTCTGCAAGCCCGCTACTTTGAGATGCAGTAAGTTCTCAGTGTAAGCAATTGAGCACTTGGCAGAGCAAGCTTGTCGCAGGAGTGCCGCGAAACTGAGTTGCTATTTTGGCATCAGGAGGATCGGGCTATTTCGTTGGCGGGCTCTCGTGGGCAGGATGCCCGAGTTACGAGCCGAGCCCGGAGGGCGTCCCGCCAGAGAAAGAGCTCGAACTCCTTAGGTCAAGATGGAGGGCGTCTTGCTCGCAGTAGAATTGCAACCCAGCTTTACTAAAAGGACCTGTGTCTCAAAGTAGGTCTGTTTAGCAAAGTCGCGGTTGCATTTCTTGAAGACCAACCGGACGCGCCTAATCAGTTAATGGGTTCCTCAGATTTGGCACTGCTTGAAAAGCAAAATGCCGGGCGAGGCCGGCATTGAGTGATCTCCTTTTTGAAGGGAGGTCGATATGAAAAAAACACCCTACTTTTCATATCGGAATAAACGAGCCAAACTTAAGTATTTCATAAACCTTCAATACTTAATGACCTTATTAAGGCTTATCGAAATACTCTTGCGGTTCATCTTTTTCAAACTGGGCTAAGCGGAGTTTACCCAAGCCATCTGAGATCTTAGATGTCACCTCGCCCCCTATCAATCGGCCGCCGCCTCAAGGATGAGTTTTCCCCGGAGCCAAAGTCTGCAAGCCCGCTACTTTGAGATGCAGTAAGTTCTCAGTGTAAGCAATTGAGCCCTTGGCAGAACAAGCTTGTCGCAGGGGAGCCTCTGACCATGGATGGGAAGCGGCATCTACGGATGGATTTTCCCCGAAGACAAGGTTGGCTGCCAAGGGATCAAAAGCAACGTCTTCCGCAAGAAAAATAGCACGAACTCCTGATGCCAAAGTATGAAAGCCCGACCTAGTTTGAGGGTTGAAAGTGTTGTGGATTAATTGCGCCGAGTTGATGAGGCCGGCGCATTAGGAGGTAAGAAAGACCCGGCCCGGTGTCGCGTTTGATAGCGCCTAGAAACCATTCCGAAAAGGTCATCACCAGCCACTCCGACCGACTCGCCGGAGGCCAAGGTGCGCGTTAGTCCATTGACGTTACCTTCTTCTCTCTTCTCGTTTCCAAAAAGCCCATCAAGTGGATTTCCCGATCCGCCGCCGCTACGGCCAAATCCACCGCCCCCTCCACCGCCATCTTCAAAGTCAACGCCTGAAACGCCGAATTTGTCTTGCAGGCCACGTCGGATCCTGCCAAGACCCGCATCTACTTGCGGTATTCCGGTGTTAAATCCTGATGAACCACGACTACCGCCCGCTCCACCGCCCAACACTCGATTAGCATTTTCGGCTAATTCGGGATTATTCAAAAGGGAATTAACCTGCCCTTGATCGGAAAAATCTATCCCCGCCCCATTTGCTGCATTGGCTAAATCAGGAATATAGTTTTGTAAATCGGGCGGCAATTGAGAAGCAAATTCGGGAGTCAGCGCATTGTTACTTCCAAACACATCATCCATAGTAGGCGTTGCTGCGGGGGACACTTGAGGATTTTCACCTAATTCCGGAATTTCAAATGAAGCAAGATTGGGCTGTTGACCTGCAATTAGACCCTCATTGGCATTACGATTGGTAAGAAATGAGTAAACATGAAAAGCGGCGCCAACTAAGCAAGCCTTGCCAACCATGCAGAGAGTGGAACCCATGGGCGAAGCTTGACATGCAGGAACAGGTGGAATCGCCGCAGTTACGGCATCGGCTCCTGGAGCCGGCGCCGGAGGAGGTGCCGATGCTGCTCCTGGGGGACAGCACATTCTTGTTAACCCTACACCCACTCCAATTTCGGCCACAATCGCAATGATATTTTTTCGCACTTCCGCCTTATGAGTGTCTCTGAGACTCTCACTTTCGCGGCGATTGGCATCGGCCACACGTCGGCACTCCGCCAAATTTAATTCAAGGTTTTCTTGCGCACGTTGCTTACATGTTTCTAAGTACTCGGAATTAGGTGTTGCACCTTCTCTGCCATATCGATCTTCGCATTGGCGCAAGGCTTCTGTATGCCGACGAGTGACTTCGGCTGTGCATGTGGGATCCACATTACCTGACGGTCGTGCGGGCGCTCCACCACCGGGCCGTTGAGGGGTGGTGGACTCACCGTCATTTTCTAAAACAGCAAAAGCCTGTGATGGTGCCACCAACGACAGAATCAAAATCACTTTTAAAAACTTATGGCCCATTACAAATCTCTTCCTTACGATCCAGGTTTTAGCGCAGGACGCTTTTTATTCATCATGCGATTGATTTTTTCAAAGTTGCTAAGTCCATCAGCTGCCGTGATTCCATTGGCCGAAGCCAAAGCCGCAGGATCGCGCTTGGCCGGATCAAGTTCTCCGCCCGGGAGATATTTTGATAGATCCGCACCGGCTTCTGCACCGCCAGCGCCACCAGCACCTGGAAATCCCGCACCGCCGGGGCCAAAGCCTCCGCCCATGCCGCCGCCACTAGCGCCGGTTAATCCTTTTTCAATATCGGTTTTGTAGCCGCCCTTGCCGTCGCCTTCTTTTCCAGCGCTGCCCGGTCCACCAGGATAAGCGCCAAGACCACCAAAGCCTCCGCCACCACCGCCATCGTCGTTAGATAAAAATGGAGAGCCTTTGCCTTCTGATCCAACACCGGCAAACTCTCCGTTTTTGGGCTCATTCAACAAGTCATCGGGAATAAAATCTGACGGATTAAAACCCGGCTCCGAAAGATCGCCAGGCATTCCATCAGAGTTGGCAACGCCACCTCCATCGATACCACCGGGATCAAGCGGAGGAATTTCCCCGCCGGGACAGGTTTTATTATAGTCGGGCTTTTTTTGATTTAAGGGATTCGCGCAATAGGCCGGACATCGGGGATTATTTTCCGCGTCGGGCTGCATACACTCCACGCATGTCGGTTCAAATTTATGAACGGGATTTAAACAATAGTCTTTACAGCGAGGATTGTCTCTTGCGCCTGCCGTGCCTGGCTTACAGTTGTCATAATCATTCACATATTGTTCGCAGCGCCGCCCTTCGTTAGATGCCGCTTGTGCCTGCGCGTACGCCGCAGCAGCTCCACCAACCCCAACGGCCGCTAAGGCACCTGTGCTACACGATCGAGAAATCTGTTGCCCCTTGGTATTAGTTTCAACATCAACGCCGGCAGCACTCAATCGACTGGCATTACAAACCGAACGGCATCGCATAACCGCACCGACGCAAGCCGCTGCAGCAAGTCCTGAAGTAATTTTGGCAACCTTAGCGCCCGAAATCATTGCCCTACAATGAGCGAGCATAGAATTTTCTTGCCCGACAACTTCGCGACCAGCAGCGGCTCCGGCAAGTTGGCCACCAACATTTGCGATTACTCCACCGCTAACACAAGCTCTTTCAGCCGTTGAGTACGCTGACTCACAAGCATTAATAGCATCTTGCCTTTTTTGCGCCTCAGTTCTCTCTCTACTATCCGCTCTTAACGCATTCACGACATCTTCGGGCGAAACTTGCGGTGATCCCGCAGGTGACGGTGTGGGAGATGGATCGGCATTCAACGTAGGACTTTGGAGAAACATTAATGCCTCAATAACGATTAGGAATATGAGGAATGTTGATCTAACATTCATGTTCGGTAGCCTCCGCCTATTTACCCAATCATTTGATCGGTAGGCGGGGCTTTGGTCTTAAGACCTAATGCTGGTTTTTTTGATCAAAAATCGTCTAAAACTTCGACAGCCCCGCTCTCAAATCCATCCAATTCCTCTCAAAGCGGACGAGCCTGCAATCCCGCTGCTTTGAAAGCTATTTCATTTTAGTAAAGCAGGTTTGCAATTCTCTCCGAGCAAGACGCCCTCCATGGCTCGACCGATTCGGAGGCCCTCCTGGCATCGGAGCTTGCTCTTCGAGAACCGCAACTCCTGCTTTACTAAAAGGACCTGTGTCTTAAAGCAGACGGGCTTTTAGACTTTGAGACGCAGCAACTTCTCGGGGTGAGAATTTTAGCCCTTGGCAGAGCAAGCTTGTCGCAGAGGAGCCTTCGAAGTGTGTTGCTATTTTGGCATCAGGAGGATCGGGCTTTTTCGTCGGCGGGCTCTCGTGGGCAGGATGCCCGAGTCACGAGCCGAGCCCGGAGGGCGTCCCGCCAGAGAAAGAGCACGAACTCCTGATGCCAAAGTTTGCAAGCCCGTCTGCTTTGAGAGTAAGTCTGTTTAACGAAGTCACAATTGCCTCTCTCGAATACCATCCGGACGCGAAGAATTAGTTTAGGGGCTCATTAGACTTGGCACTACTTGAAAAGAAAAATGCCGGGCGAGGCCGGCATTGAGTGATCTCCTTTTTGAAAGGAGGTCGATATGAAAAAACAACACTATTTTTCATATCGGAACAAACGAGCCAAACTTAAGTATTTCATAAGCCTTCAAAACCTTATGACTGCAATGCGGCTTTTTGAAATACTCGTGCGGTTCATCTTTTTCAAACTGGGCTAAGCGGAGTTTACCCAAGCCATCTGAGATCTAAGATGTCGCCTCGCCCTTCATTAAGACGCCCTGTCTTCGGGGAAAATCCTTGCTATAAGACACAGGTCCTTTTAGTAAAGCTGGGTTGCAATTCTCTCCGAGCAAGACGCCCTCCATGGCTCGACCGATTCGGAGGCCCTCCTGGCATCGGAGCTTGCTCTTCGAGAATCACAACTCCAGCTTTACAAATAAACTAAGTCTCAAAGCAAAAGGGCCTGCTTCTGAAGTGTTTTGCTGTTTTGGCATCAGGAGGATCGGGCTTTTTCGTCGGCGGGCTCTCGTGGGCAGGATGCCCGAGTCACGAGCCGAGCCCGGAGGGCGTCCCGCCAGAGAAAGAGCACGAACTCCTGATGCCAGAGTTTGCAAGCCCGTCTGCTTTGAGAGGAAGTCTCTTTATCACTGAGGGGGATTACGAATGGAGCCGGTAACGCTTCCGCCACCGAGAGGCAAATTACCTTTTGTGAGAAAGCGCCTTGAAACAATTTTCACCGAATAGCCCGAACGCCCGCCTTTTGCCGACTCTTCACCAATTCCTTCAAAGGTGTTGTAGGTTCCGGGATTAGCCAATCCCTCCGACCAACTGGTGTGAATATTTTCGGGATTGCGGATAAACCAATAAGCGTCGGCAGGAATGGTCGGGTTACCGGCGCCGCGAAAGTTAAATAAGATTTGATTGCGCACTGTAAAAAACGTTCGGCTTTGAATGGCCTGACGATTTGTTCCGAAGTCAAAACACTTTTCATTGCAAACATTCTGCGTCACAAAGCTGGCCTGAGGGCCACCACGATCTTCTATCCAACGATTGAACTCGGGGTGAATCGAATAGTAAGCAGCATCAAAAAGATCCGGACTGATCGCCGCAATCTCTGCCATTCGCACTGGGTAGTTTTGTCTTCCCGAACTGTTGTACACAATTAAATCTTCTTTTGGATCGCCATCGGATTCTAAAAGTAAGCCGTAATCATCGATCATGTGTTTGGGCATATCGCGATCGTTGGGCCCTCGGCGCGAGTGAACGGCAAAAAGCCCTGCGGATCTAGAAATTCTTGAGCTCGCGCCATAACGATCACCCGGAAATCGTGAGTAATTGGGATGATTACCGTTGAGACTCGGAATCCCCGAGCCCATGCGAATGGGTAAAAGGGGATCTACGCGATCCGCGGTCCCTTGACCTGAGCTTTGCCCGTCGCCGGGCCCCCAAGTTTTTCCGTACCACGGGCCCACGCGCCCGCCAAATGGCATGGCGTAACTTTCAGCCAAAAGCTCGACGGTTCCAGAACCTAAAGGACTAAAGATCATCCGCGGCTTTGATTTAGCCCGCACATGCACGTAAGCCAAGATCCACGGATTTTTTTCAAATCCCACAAGACTTTTAATGGGAGTGTTTCCCGAAGTGGTTTCAAGCGCAAACGCTTGTGCCGATGTGGGCTGCGCATTGGAATAGTCGGTGGCCGCGTAAAAAGTTGCCGCTTGCACAATTTGATTAGTGGCCGGTGTGTCACGAGGTTTAATAATAATGTCTTGAGGCTGCCCGTCGCACGTTCCAGTGCCTCCGCGCAAGTCCATGTATTTAACAAAGGCGCGCACTTCAATGGGAGTTAAAAACGGTTGCGTCAGCGAGTGCGAAAATTCAAACTCGACTCCAGGCGCATTGGTGCTAGTGAGATTGTTTCTAAATGTTTTCTCCACCGTGGCTCTAACCGAGTTTCCAAATAGATCGGTGAAATCATCGGCGCGCCTCGAGGCCAAAAACAAGTTTTGAAGCCTTCTCATAGCTGCCCGTCTATCGCGCACGGCATTTTTGTAGCTCGCCAAAATTTTGAAGGCCATCACGTAGTTGTCATAGCCCGCGCGATCGCACTGCCCGGTAATTCGATTGGCGGACTCTCGGCTAAATCGAAAAAGGGGGCCAAGGATTTGACCGACAATGGGCAAACGATCCAATCCAAAACTTGGAATCACGGGCAAGCGGTAGTTGATGTTTGAGTTCTTGCACAAATTCTGCAGACTCGTCCGTCGACTCACCGGGCGGTTGTTTCTGATTTCCCAATTGTTCTCAAACCAAAAAGGGTTTTGAAGACAAACAAGCGGCCCCGTAAAACTCGAATTGACATAGGTCGGCGGCCCATCTGACAAAGGGGGCCTCCTGCCGCCTTGATTCGTTGAGTAGGAATCAAAATCACGATTGCGTCCCGCATCAGCAAGAGTCCAAAGGCGCCAGGCCATCAACTTCCAAGCCTGGCGAATTTGATAATTCACATGAGCCATGGCATTAAAAATTTCAGCTTGCTTCATGGCTCCGTAGTAAGCGGCAATGTCTGTCGAGTTTTGCAAATTGATTTTGTCATGGACCAGCACGCCCACATTGATGACCATCGCAAAAAACACGAATAGCACCTGAAACAAAATGGCGATCAAAATCGAAATCTGTCCTCGAGAATTTCTGCCTTCCATGGCTGCTGGACCTCAGTTTTTTATTTTACCGCATCGCCACTTGGTTGACATCAACCAAGCACCAAGGGCAAGCTTGTACTTGGGCTCACGTATGCGGAAAGGATTCTCATGAAGCGCCTCGGCTTAGGTCTTATTCTCAGTCTTTTTTCATACACGGCATCGGGTAAAGTTTTATTTGAAGGTTGGTTTGACGTTTATTTAGGTGCCAAAAAAGTCGGCTACTCCGTTCAGCGTTACGAATTTGGTGACGGTAAATTTAAGGCCGTCACTTATCTTAAGACCAATGCCGAGGGCGGCAATATTACAGAAAGCTTAAAAGCCTTTTCAGCCCCAGACCTAAAGCCCATTAGTTACTCGTACACCTCGAAAGCAGGCGACGCCGTCAAACTGGTTGATGCCACCTTCAAAGGCGAGTCGATGACTTTAAAAATCAACGATGGCAAAGCCGAGAAGAAAGAAGCAAAGAAAATCAAAAAGGGCACCTTTCTTTCGACCTTTTTACTCTACCTCATGATGAGCCAAGAAAATGGTCTTTCTGTTGGCAAGAACTATGCTTACTACGCCATCGCCGAGGAAGACGGAACCACACAAAACGGAAAAGCCTTGGTGTCAGGAAAAGAAAAAGTTAAAGGCAAAGAGGCTTTAAAAGTTCTTAACGAGTTTAAAGGTGATCGCTTTTTTTCGTTTGTGACTCCGACCGGAGAATTTTTGCTCACTCGCAATCCAACAAACAATATCGAAATGAGACGCGCTGATTCTCAAGAAGCGGCCACAAAAGATTTTACCGTCGACAAATCCAGTTTGAAACTTCTCTTTGGAACACTTCCTGGTGACCAGGCCACGGCACCAGAGCCCAAACCCGCTCCAACCGAGGAGAAAAAATAATGGACCTCAAAGATCTTCGCCAAAAAATCGGCCAAACCATGATTGTCGGTTTTGATGGACCTGAGCCAAAAGACGAGGTCCGAAAATTCATTCACGAGAATAATGTGGGTGGCGTGATTCTTTTTACTCGCAATATCGAATCACCGGTTCAGTTGGCCAATCTCAACAACGACCTGCAAACACTTTCAGCCAAACGTGCCGACATGCCCGCGGTGGCGCAGCAACTCATCATCAGCATCGACATGGAAGGCGGACGGGTGGCAAGACTTAAAGCGCCATTTACCCAATGGCCTCCCATGCAAATCTTGGGAGAAATCGGTTCAGCAGCTTTGGGATTCAAGTTTGCCGAAACCATGGGAAAAGAACTCACCGCCGTTGGAATTAATCTCGATTACAGCCCTTGCGTTGACGTGTTGACCAATCCGCAAAACACCGTCATCGGAGATCGTGCCTTCGGAACCGAACCCGAAATCGTTGCCAAAATGGCGTCGGCATTAGTTCGCGGATTCATCAAGGCCGGAGTCATCCCGTGCGTAAAGCACTTTCCTGGCCATGGCGACACCTTGGTGGATAGCCATGAAGACTTGCCGGTGGTCAAACATGAACTTTCGCGATTAGAGCTTGTTGAATTTGTTCCGTTTAAAAAATCTTTTCGAGCTCGAGCCGAACTGCTCATGACTGCGCATCTGGTTCTAGATAAGGTTGATCCTGGAGTTCCAGCCACCTTATCTAAAAAAATTCTTCAAGATATTTTGCGTGGAAGTCTTGGGTATCGAAACGCCATTATGACCGATGATATGGAGATGAAAGCCATTACCAAAAACTTTGCCGTTGGCGATGCGGCCATTCGAGCCGTTCAAGCAGGATGCAACATCTTACTTTATTGCCACTCCCTTGATATCCACAAAGAGGCTCTCGAGGCTTTGGTCAAAGCGGTGAGCGATGGAAAAATTTCCGAGTCGATTATTGAAAATAATTATCAAATGATGATTAAGCTCAAAAAAGACAACCTCAAACCTTACAAACCGGTAGATGTGACAAAAGTTTCAAAAGAAATTGGTCACCCCGAACACCTCACATTAGCAAAACAGATTGCGCGTAAAGAAATCCCCGCCGGGCTAACCACATAGTCCTTGACGCCAACAATCATTTGCCGTTAGTTAGACTCACAATTTGATACCCGATGGCGCGCCCGCGGCAAAGCCGCAAGGGCACACTGGAAAAGGGTTTTAAGACCAAATCCAGAGGGAAGCGGAGTGAAATTCTCCCACGGACCCGCCACTGTAAAGTCAGGAGACCGGCCATCGAGGTTAAATAGAAAGGTAACTCTTCGTGGACCTAAGAGTTCTGGCTCTTCTCATTTTTTCGTCTCTGACCCATGCTCAAACTGTGTTTGAGCCGCCAATGCAAGTATCGGGCGACGCCGTCGATCGATTTCAGTTTCGTCAAACCCATCGGCCCGTCGAAACAATCAAGCGTGAACAATTGCGGCTTGATACAAAAACTCAGTTAAGTGACAGCCTCAATCAGCTGCCCGGAGTGCAATCGCGATTTGAAGGAAGCCCTCTCATCAGTATTCGCGGCTCCCAAAGCTCATTTCGAAATCTAGTTCTTCAAGACGGAGTTCCTTTAAGTTTTGCAGATGGCATCGGATTTAACCCGCTTTTCATTGCCGATGAATCACTAGAATCAATGACCATTCTCAAGGGTCCGGGATCTTCAGAGCTGGGTCGAGATGCCATGCATGGAGCCGTGGCGTTTCGTTCAAAGATTTTGCAAAGTCCAGAGGTTCGACTCAGCGCGGGCTCTTTTGAAAGTAAGAAGGTTTATTTAGCCACGCCTCTTACTCAAGGTCCCGTTCGCTCTCAAGCAACTTTGTATCACACCACTGCTTCGGGCTATCGCCCACGGTCGGATAAGGATTTAAAACGCGCCACCTTACGAGTTTTTCAAAACGCTGATTCATACCGCTGGTCAGTTTTTTCTCTTGGAGCCCAAGAGATCGGATCAGCGCCCGGATCCACTTATTTTTCTTCTGCCGACAGCTTCAATAATTGGGGAATCATGTCCGGAGCTTCGGCGCAAATTCAAATCTTTGAATCCCTTGAGGTGCAGCCTCATATTGGATTTAAGAAAATTGACCAACGACCCGGGAGTACAGCACCCAACATCACAACCGGCGGAAACTTCGGCCTGGGAATAAAAAAGACCTTAGAAAATTACTCCGTCGATGGCTTCTACGAAGGCTACAACGAGACTTTTACAGCCAGTTACTTTCCCGGCGGTGCGCTTAGCCAGCAAACCCATGATTTTGGCGGAGGCCTCCGATGGGACTTCAATGAAAGCCTCACGCTTCTTGCTTCGGCTCGCTACTCAGGTTCCGAACAAGGCGCGCTTAGCCCCGCCATCGGACTTGTGGGCATGAGTTCATCAGAAGAAAAATTTTTCGCCTCCTACGCCGAGGGTCACCACCCCCCAAGTTTATCGCAAAAATTTGGCGAGTCTTTGGGCTTTCGTGGAAATCCCGCGCTAGTGGGCGAAAAAAGCCGAGAGCTCAGTTTAGGTTTTGAAAAATCTTGGTCCGAAGTCACCACTTACTTTGAGGCTTTTTCCAGAGACAGCCTAAACCTCATTGAAAATCAAAATTTTTCCGGCACCTACATCCCACAGAATATTTCAAGCGCCCGGGCCACCGGTTTTGAATCGACAACCCGTTGGAATCCCAATTCATGGATCTTGATGGGATCCCTGAGTTACCTCAAAAATGAAAACACCCAAACCAAAGAAGCCTTGACCTACTCTCCCGCCATTCAGGCCAGTCTCAGCATCGGACAAGTTCTTGATCGATGGAGCTGGACTCTGAGCGAAACCTATTGGGGCGATTACTTCGCCCGCAACACCAATAATCAATTGGCTAATCTAGGGCAATGGAACACGCTGGATTTGCAGCTTGGCTATCAGGTCGACAAAATTCAGCTTCTCTTCGCCATTAACAATATTTTTAATCAACCTAGAGAGCTCACATTGGGTTATCCTGAGGCTCCAAGAAATTTTCAACTCACGGTCTCGGGGGTGTTTTAATGATTAAACTTTTGCTTTTAGCTGTTATCGCCCAAGGTCAGATTAAATTTGAAGGTTCTGTTAGTGCACCCGTGTTTAGCAAAGTCGAAGGGGCAACACAAAAAGCGATTTCTTTAAGCCCCGCCATTACGGAAATCATCTACTACATGGGCCTGCAGGGGATGCTTGTGGGCACAACCGAGCACTCTGATTTTCCGGAAGAGGCCAAAAAACTCACCACCGTGGGCCCCTACGGTCGACCAGACTACGAAAAAATTCTGTCGCTTAAACCCAATCTCGTTTTAGTTCCTAACGAGGGACCCCAAGAAATTCAAAAGCGCTTGAAATCCACCAAACTTCCGCTAGCGGTGGTGCGCATGCGAAGGCTCAACGAGATTCCAGATGCGGGAAAGCTCATTGGCTGGCTACTGGGCAATGGTTCAATCGGCGAAAGCTTTCACCGTGCGTGGCACACAAAACTTGAACAAATTAAATCGTCATTGAAAAAGCCCAAAACCAAGCCGATCGTTTTTGTTCAAATTCAAACTTCGCCTTTGATGGGTGTTGGTCAAAACACATTTATCGATGACATGATCACATTCTGTGGCGGCGAAAATGCTCTTAAAGAACAAGAGGGTTACGCAAAATCTTCAGTCGAAAGCACCTTGATTAAAAGAATCACTCACCTTGTTTTGGCCGAACATTTTCAAACACCCGAAATAGAGGCGCGCACCAAAAATGACTGGCTAAAATTTCGTCCGAAAGGTGATTTAAAAATTATTAAGGTCGACCCAAATACATTCACGCGCCCCGGGCCTCGCCTTATTAAAAGCATCGAGCAGTTATGCCAAGACTTAAGAAATTAGCCCTCGGGCTGCTTTTTTTGTGTTCGATTTTCGCTTCTCTCAGCGCTGGCTCAATGAGCATTGAACTCAAAGACTATCTTCAGTGGTTGCTTTCTCCCGAGCTTTTAGACGAACAGGTCATGCTGGTGATCAGCGAGCTTCGCATGCCCAGACTTGTGGCCACCATTCTTGTTGGTCTTTCTCTTGGGTCTTGTGGCCTAGTACTTCAATCCGTTCTTCGAAATCCGTTAGGTGAGCCCTATACTTTAGGACTTTCCGGAGGCGGGGCTCTGGGAGCCGTCATTGCCTTGGGGCTAAACCTAGAACCTTGGTATCTGTGGATTCCGGGGTTTTCTTTTTTGGGCTGTTGCCTTTCGGCGGTCATTGTTTTGGGCCTATCAAGTCGCACCTTCGGATTTCAAAGCCGAAGCATTATATTGTTTGGAATCATGGTCAGCTTGTTTTTCGGAGCCTTGGTCGTGACAATCATGTCTTTACTCAATCCTGAAAAACTGCAAGCGGCACTAAATTGGTTGTTGGGTGAATTTGGAACCACTCGGGACCGATGGTCTTATGCGCTTTTCTTACCGATGGTCTTTTTATATTTCATTTTGCTCAAACTCGCGCCCCATTTGGACGCTTTATCCCTTGGTGATTCGCGAGCTCTCTCGCTTGGCACCGGTCCTAAAACTTATCGTATACGTTTTGTCATTGTGGCCACTCTCATGACTGCAATGTCGGTAACCGTTTCGGGGCTCATTGGATTTATCGGCCTTGTCTCCCCCCACATGGCCCGACGCTTAACAAAAAGTTCTAAGCACCGCGGACTTTTAATTTATTCGGCACTCATTGGCGCAAGCCTACTCACCTGGGCCGACGCCACCGGAAGACTCTTGAGTCCTGATCGAGAAATACCCGCGGGAAGTATTGCCGCGCTCTTAGGGGCGCCGCTTTTAGTTTTTTTACTGATGAGGCCTGGCCATGCTCAAGCTGATTGACGTCACCGCGGGCTACGGAAAAAATTTTGCCATTAAAAATACTCAATTTGAATTGGGAGCTGGCGAGATTCACGGTCTTATTGGAATAAATGGCGCCGGCAAGAGCACTCTTCTCAAGGCGATCCTCGGGACCGTTCCGGTTTTTGGGGGAAAAATTGAATTTCAAAACCAACCTCTTCATCAACAATCCCATTTTGAACGGGCACGTTGTGTTGGGCTGCACGATTCGTCACAAGAATTTATATTTTCGTCGTCTGTTCATGAGCTCTTGGAACTGAGTCTTAGACTTCATCACGATTCGCAGAAATTAAAAACGGTTGTTAAACTTTTTGGCCTTGAGGACCTACTTGGCCGAGACGTTTTGAGTCTCTCAAGTGGCGAAAGGCAGCGAGCCCTTCTGGCGCACGCCTTTTGTGCAAACCCGAGACTTCTGATGTTGGACGAGCCCTTTACCCATTTAGATTGGCACCGCCAATTGGATTTAATTGAAGTCATCAAAGAATGGCGTCATTTAACCGGTTGTTCATTTTTAATAGCACTTCATGAACTTCAATGGGCCATAAACTTAGCCGATCGTCTAAGTGTGATTGATCAAGGTAAGATTCTAGTCTCTGGCCCACCAGATAAAGTGCTTCCCAACCCTCAGGTCGGCGAAACGTTTGCTTTTCAGGCTCTAATTGACGAAAATCCTATAGACGGAAGTCGTCGACTGACACTGGGGAGACGCCAATGAAAGATCAAAGCAAGCTGTCATGGTTTTTGTCCGTAGCTTTTCATGCAGGACTTGCAGCCGCCATCGTTTACACTGGGATCAACATCGCCACCCCAGGGGGCGAAGTGGGCGAACCTCTGACGGTCGATGTGTCGGGCGGAGGCACTGAAGTGCAAATTCCAAATCCGCCGGCCGGCGCACCAGCCCCAGTGGTTCAAGCCATTGAGCCTCAAAAAGAAGACGCACCAACAATTGCTCAAAAGCTGCCACCAGCAGCACCTCCGGCCAAGGTGATTCAAGAAGCTCCACCCGCTCAACCGCTGGATGATGACGGCGATATGCCCGTTGCCCGAAAAGAAGTGGCCCCTACTCCTGACGAAACAACCGAGCAATCAGAACCCGAAGAAACGCCTGAGCCAAAAAAGCCAGATCTTCCGCAACCCGTTCCGGTGGCCCAAAAAGTAGAGCCCGTTCGTGAACCCGAGCCAGAACCTGAACCCGAGCGACCGGCCGAACCCACAACCAATGCCGTTGTCGAAGACGCCAAACCCACTAACGAACCAATCGGCGTTCCAGGTGGATCTGGAGGTTCAGAGCAAAAAGCCATGGACACCAGCGGCGGACAAGCTGGCGCCGGAGGGGGCCCAGGCACGGGAGCTCCGCCCGCCATGAATCCGGGAAACACTTTGCAGGCCTCACAGGTCCGTGAAATTCCAGGAAACCCAAAACCCGAATACCCGTGGATGGCCAAACTGAAGGGCAAAAAAGGCGCTGTGGTTGTAAGTGGCTTTTTAAGAGCGAACAATCGCTTTAGTCACATTGCTTTGGTGCGAAGTTCCGGTCATCCCGAATTGGATAAGGCCGCTTTAGATGCTTTTCAAAAATGGAAATACCAATACCCAGGCAAAGATACCTGGGTCATCAAGCCTTTTAATTTTACGCTAAATCCTTAGTCTCCGAAAAGGGTCTTACGTGATGGCGTAGTGCCCTTTGAACGATAAGCGCGTTTACGGGTTTTACCCATTTTGGTTTTGCGCTTTTTTCTTTTGAGACGGGTAGCTTTTGTTTTCGATGACATCTTAAAACTCCGAAGGCTTGTGTGTAGCCGCTCTTTAATAAAAGCGCAAGGCTAAAAAACAAGCCACGCTTGGAAGGTGTGCGCCGTATCTCCGGTAACGTTGACATTGTTGCGCACTCCGTAAGCAAGACTCAGATTAGGCCCAATCCAAGCCAATCCGCCGGTCCAATAGGTTTGATTAGCTAATCCATCCCACCACCCGCCCGTACGAATTTGAAATCCGTAGCCCGGATCGATTTCCATTCCAATATTCAAGGTGCCTTTTTTCTCTGGGTTTAATTTTTCTTGGCGACTGACGTCGGCTCGAAACCGAACAATATCCATAATGATCACATGGGTTCCCAACCCTAAAACCGGAACCATATCGAGAGCGTCATCGTTAATCATGTCATGGGCCGTAAATGAAAATCCTAGAACGGGAATGGGGACAACCAAAAGCCCAAAGCCCGCATTATGCTTTGCCCAGCTTGGACCGTTTGAGTTTTGCCGAACAAGCCGCCGGGTGCTCAATCCAAGCCCCACGGTGGGGATAACTTTTGCGGATAAACTTAAAGAAAAGTCCTGATCATTGATAATTCCTGCGGGGCTGGACTGCCTTTTATTAACGTAACCAAACCCACCACTCACAATCCGCTCGCTTGAAGAATCGGCTATCGTAATGGCGGTTGTTGATTCGGGGTTTGCGATTGAGCCTCGAAGCGATTGATAGGCGCCACCGACATACATGGATGATTTTAAAAAGGCTACAGCTGCCGGATTTAAATAGTGAGACTCCAGCGGCATCACGGCCGCGCGCCCGGCCCCACCAAGCGCCTCTGTTGCAGCTCCCGTAAAAACTTGACCCCAAGCAACTGGGGATAACAAGACGAGTAGTCCAAAAACGATACCTTTTCCCATGGTCTTATTAGAATCCCGAAGAGCTTTTGCAATCAAGGGCCATTTGCCGACTTGCACCATAGGGATTCGTGGGCTAAGTATTTTAAATATGTCAAAAACGATCAAAAAAGCCGTCATACCTGTAGCCGGATTGGGCACGCGCTTCTTACCTGCCTCAAAAGCTATTCCAAAAGAAATGCTCCCCATTGTGGATCGCCCGATCATTTTACACATAGTTGAAGAGGCCGTCGCGGCGGGCGTTGAGGACGTCATTTTTGTGACGGGCCGTAACAAACATTCACTTGAAGATTTCTTTGATCATAATTTTGAGCAAGAAGACTCACTCTCTAAACAAAAAAAGGACGACCTCTATCATCTGTCTAAAAAGATTTCGGAAATGGTCAATGTCATCAGCATCCGACAAAAAAGCCCCCGCGGGCTTGGTCACGCGGTCTTGGCGGCCAAACCTGCCGTCGGCGACGAACCTTTTGTGGTGTTGTTGGGAGACGAGGTGATGTTCGGAAAACCTAACGTCACCGAACAACTCGCCCAGGTGTTTCATCACCAAGAGGTTTCTACAATTGCCGTTATGGAAGTCCCGAAATCAGATGTTTCAAAATATGGCATTGCCAAAATTGGCAAAACCATTAGCAAACACACATGGCATATTGATGATCTCGTAGAAAAGCCAAAGCCAAGCGAAGCTCCAAGTTGCTGGGCATTGCCAGGACGATATCTTTTTACTTCCGATATTTTTAAGTGCATCGAAGAAACAAAACCCTCTAAAAACGGCGAAATACAATTGACCGATGCGATGGTTCGATTGATCAAAAAGCACGGTCTGTTGGCCCATCAATTCACCGCTGAACGCTACGATGCCGGAGACAAATTGGGGTACATGAAAATCAATTTCGACGCTGCCCTTAGGCACCCCGAAATCGGCAGGCAGTTTAAAGAATATGTTTTAGAGCGAGCGAAAACGCTCAAGTAAGGAACTAGGCCCATGATTTTCTTTTCACCAGAAGATGCCAAAATGACCATTCTGCTTTTTCTCAGCATGCTCCTGGCCGCTTCACTCATGTCACACTCAGCCCACGGGTACATTCCTACTTCACACTTTGTTTTTTCAAAAACGGGCACCCAACATGGCGCAGGCGCCTATTCTATTGATCAAGAAGTGGTGTTTACCCAAGGCGCTGATCGCTTCGTCGTTCAAGAGAATTGGCTTGTACAAGACGGCTCTGAAATGCGCGTGCTGGCAAAAGGCGATGGCTTTCGCTTGGCCCGCATTTTTAAGCGAAGCAAAATCTATTGGATTGATCCCACCGGGGCCGACCGCGCAGAACCCGCCCCTCAAGATTATTTTATGTCGGCTCTGAATACCCGCAACAGCACGGAGCTTCGTCGTATTTTTGTGAACTGGGGTGTGCTGCCTTACGAAGCACTGCGCGAGCGCCGAGCCATTCGGGATATGCGAGACATCAAAAATGAAACTGAGCCGTGGGTGAGACTGGGGAGAATTGGCGGCGCTGTTCAATATGCTTACGGAAAGCCTGGCGTCGGTGACGGTACTCAGCCTCCGGGCCTCTGGATTGAGCAGGATGCCTTTATTATCAGAAAAATGCGCTCCCCATCGGGCGCCGAATTTTTTGGCAATGAGTACGCTGAGTACTCTAGAAATTTCTGGTACCCAAAATCTCAAATCTATAATTTTAATGGAAATCAAGTGACCGTAACCGTTAATCGGGTCGTCGGCTTGACTTTAAAAGGCGAACAATTGCAGCAGTTTAATCTCGAATCCTATCGCGGCAAGCCCGACTCCCAAACTTTATGGCCCAACTCTGGCCTTGCGCCGATCGTTCAGGAATTCTATAAACGATTCCGATGAGCTCATCGGACCTTGTCCAAGTGGCCGTTGATGCGCCCATTGGACACTTATTCACGTACAAAGTTCCTGATCACTTAAAAACGGAGCTAACACCTGGCACCAAAGTGATTGTTCCTTTTGGCCGACGCCAGTTAACTGGTGTGGCTCTAAATCGCGCCCAAGACGTCGACTCAAAAACCTTAGAAAAGCTCAAACCAATATCTGAAATCTATTCCGAACCGCGCCTAGGTCAAATTCACCAACAATGGCTCACTTGGCTTGCCCACTATTACCTTCACCCGATCGGTCAGGTTTTCGGACTTGCCTTTGCTCCAGGACCTGAAAAAAGAAAACGCGCCTCACACAAGATTTCACCAACGGCCGTTGTTTCTCGGTCTCAGAATCAAAAGCACACTCCCAACGAGGATCAAGCCCATGCCATTTCAGAGATTTTAAAAGCCGCTCATAAAAAGGCGTTTGAAACTTTTTTGCTGTACGGAATTACAGGCAGTGGAAAGACCGAAGTTTATTTACAAGTAATCGAAGGAGTCTTGGCTCAAGACAAAACGGCCTTGGTGCTTGTTCCAGAAATCAGTCTTACGCCCCAACTGATAGAGCGGTTTGTAACTCGCTTTGGAGATGAGGTTGCTGTTATTCACTCTCACCTCACCCCAAGAGAAAAGGCCGACCAATGGTGGAGTGCGGTTAAGGGCGAAAAACGCATTCTAGTGGGGGCGCGCTCGGCACTGTTTTGTCCGCTCGACAACTTGGGCGTTATCATCATCGACGAAGAACACGATTCCAGCTTTAAGCAAGAAGAGGGGCTTAAGTATCACGCACGCGACTCTTCGATCATGAAAGCGCGCCTGTCGCAATGTCCCGTTGTCTTGGGAAGCGCAACCCCGAGCCTTGAAAGTTGGGCCAATATGGAGGCCGGCAAGTTCAAGTTGTTAGAACTTAAAGGGCGGGTAGAAAATCGAGAACTTCCAGACACGCAAATTGTGGACATGAGACTGGTTCGTGAAAATCGTGACGACCGATTTCCGTCTTGGCTTAGCCCACAGCTTTATCAAGAACTAGCCGTTTGCCTTGAGCGAGGCGAGCAAAGCGCGCTTTTTCTTAATCGACGTGGTTACGCCCAGTGTCTGATCTGCCCCGACTGCGGTTACTCAGAAACTTGTCTCAATTGTAGCGTGACGTTGACAGCCCACGATCGCGGCCAAAAGCTACTTTGTCACTACTGTGGGTTTGAAAAACCCTTGCCCAAAAAATGTATTAAATGTCTGACCGGAGAGTATCGCCCCTTGGGAAATGGGACCGAGCGCGTCGCTGAAGATATCGAGCAACTGTTTAGCCAACGAGGCGTTACGGTGCGGGTCGCCCGAGCTGATCGTGACGAAATTAACACCCGAGAAAAGTTAGAATCCCTCTTAAATCGCATTCATCAAAAAGAAATTGATATCATTGTTGGCACTCAAATGATTGCCAAGGGGCATGACTTTCCGGAGTTGACGCTAGTGGGGGTTGTGCTCGCCGATGTCGGTCTGCACATTCCAGACTTCCGAAGTTCCGAAAGAATTTTTCAACTCCTGACCCAAGTGGCTGGCCGTGCCGGTCGCCATGGCAAGCCCGGAAAGGTTTTGATTCAAACCTACGTTCCCGAGCATTTTGCTATTCAACATGCGCTTCGCCATGACTTCAGAGGTTTTGCGCAAGAAGAACTCAAGTGCCGCAAAGAACTGCTCTACCCTCCATTTGGAAGATTGGCCGCCTTGCGCATTCAGGGACCTGAACTAGCCGAGGTCGAAAGCACCGCAATGGCAATCATGAAACGACTAAAGAATTTTTCCACCATAAAACCTGAGTTTGGATCCGTCGAGCTCTTAGGCCCCACAGAAGCCGTTTTAAGCCGACTGAAGAATAAGTTTCGCTTTCAAATATTGGCCAAAGGCCCCTCGACTGTGATTTTGAATAATTTGATGCAATTTGGTCTGCAGCTTGGAGAAGAAGTTCCATCTAAGATAGACTTAAGCATCGATATGGATCCGGTAAATTTACTGTGAAGAAAAAAGCAAAATCGATTTTGGCTATTGACCTGGGCGGAACGCTCACAAAACTGGGACTGTTTTCACCAGAGCTTAAGCTCTTAAAAAAGACATCCCTCCCCACTGAAGTTGAATGGGGGCCAAAACAAGCCATTCAAAAGTGGATCGAACTAGCACTTAATTGGAGCACTCACTTTCAGATTGCCGCCATCGGCATTGCAAGCCCAGGCCCCCTTGATACGAAAAAGGGATGCATCCTTGAAACTCCAAATTTGGAAGGCTGGGAAAACGTGTCGTTTACCAAGTCTTTGTCAAAAGCGCTTCGCACCGAGGCCATCATCGAAAATGATGCGAATTTGGCCGGATATGCCGAATGGAAAAAGTCGCGCCACAATGACGTTGTCACTCTGACTCTGGGAACGGGCGTTGGAAGCGGAGTCGTCCTTGGTGGCCAACTCCTGCTTGGATGTGGCTTGGCAACCGAGTTGGGGCATATGACGATTGACCAAAACGGTCCCGTGTGCGCATGCGGAAAACGGGGTTGTTTGGAAGTCTTTGTTGGCGGACGGGGCCTTCTCAAAAATTATTTGGAGCGCGGTGGCCGCGCCTCATCGGTAAAAGAGGTTTTTGCATCGGCCGCAAGCGACGAAAGTCTAGCTCAAGAGTTGATCGCTCAATGGACCAAAGCCCTAGCCATTGGGGTAGGAAACATCTTAAATATTTTCAACCCGCGCGAAGTGGTCCTAGCCGGAGGGCTAAGCGGATCTTTTCCCCAAGTCAAAAATGAATTTCAAAAGATTTTGATAACCCAGTCATTCAAAGAAAGTCTAAAATGGTGTGAGGTAAGAAAATCACGCCTAGACGACAACTCCGGTCTTCTGGGCGCAGCAAGCTGGGCCCAAGACAGACTATGAGCGAAGCAAAAACTTGTCCGAGCTGTGGCAAACCTTCTCCAGAACTTCTCAGGCTGGATGCCGATTTAAAAGGGCGTCTCGGTTCTGATTTAAATATCAAAAATGTTCCCGATGCCGTTTGCCCAAATTGTTACAACAACTTCGGAAGCCGACTGGCAAAAGATGCTGCTAAAAAATCGAAGCGTATCGCAAAAGAACAACACCGCCTCAATCTCTGGCGAAGCCGGGTGCATTTGGTTCGAGACGCCCGCGAGCGCTTTGCTATCAAAGACTTTCCAGGATCCGTCGTGGCCTACGAAAAGTACTTTCGCGTCTTAGAAATCATTTACGAAGTTAAGCCTAACGGAATTACAGCCGCCCACTTTAACAACTCAGCTCGCTCGAAAGAACTTGTCGTCATCGCAAGCGCGTATTGGGACTTGATGCGCATCTATGACCAATCACCACGATTTGCTAAGCGGCTTGAACAATGCGCCGAAAAGCTTGCCGAGTTTTTACCCTTAACTCCGGTTTATGCCGAGATTGTGCGAAAGATTGAAGACTATAAAAAAGTTGCCAAAAACAAAGAGCACTTTGACAGAGTCTTACGCATGGCAAGTCGAGGCAAACGACGCTGCTTTATTGCCTCAGCCGCCTACGAAAATGCCGACGCCTTAGATGTACAAATTCTTGCTGCCTTTAGAGATGAGGTGTTGCTCCAAACACCCATTGGGCGAACCATGACGTCAGCTTACTATCTTATCAGCCCGGCCATCGCCCATTACCTCGATCGAAGCCCCAAAATCCGTGGCATGACCCGCAAAACCCTTGAAGAAATTGCCGTTCACGTCGATCGAAAATACAACTTGAAATCGAAGCTCCAGTAAACTTACTCTGGTGGCTGTATGGCCACAGCAAAAATCGCTCAAAAAAAGACATCAGTCGCAATCATCGGAGGGGGACTCTCTGGTCTGACCCTTGCGGCGTCACTTGAGCGCGCTGGCATTGACTATCTTATCTTCGAAGCTCAGTCTGAATTTGGCGGACTCATCAAGGGTCAATTGGAAAACGGCCTTTGGCTTGATTACGGATTAAAATCTTTGCCCGTTGATGGGGAAATGGCAAAGCAGCCCCTGGTAAAACTCAAAGAAGCCTTAAACCTTAACATTCCCATTGAAAGCTGGACAGAAGCTCCGCTGACTCAAAATAAATCCGAATGGATTCCTTTTGTTGGCTTTGGAGCACCTTCAAACAAGACACGGCAGTTGATTGAAGAATTGACCTATTACACCCAATCCCCGCGGGTCACGGTCTCTGGGGGCTGGAACAGCCTTGTCACCGAGCTCTTAGCGATGATTCCCGAAAAACGCCGCCGAGTGCGCTGCGAAGTTAATCAGATTAAAACAACCGACGGCAAAGTGAGCTCCATTCTGGTCAACGGCGACACAGAAGTCTCCGCTCGGTATTTTGTTTTCACCCTTTCTCCTTCTTACTTGAAGGATCTCCTTCCCGCAGGGGCCTTAACCTCCAAGCATGTGCAGAAAATTTCGAAAACCGAGCCCCTTACCGTTGCGAGCCTTGATATCGTCTCACCCCGTCTTCCGATGGCGCCAAAAAATCTGTTGGTACTTCAAGACGGCGTCGAAGATCCTACTTATGTCATTGGCCAATTTATCAGCCAGGCAGATCCCATGCGCCAGACTCATGGGGGCACCATTTCAACTTGGATGACCTTGGTGGCGCCTGAAATCGGCGAAGAAGATGAAGAGGTTTCGAAAGTGATTCGAAACATGAAGCGCGTGGTTAAAAAAGCGTTTCCTGAGCTTTTCGGCGATTCTTGTTGGGAGCGCATTCTCGTTGCGACTTCTGCTTTAGGTCAATTTGACCAATTGCCCGTTGAAAGGACCCAAGCGCTCAGTGGATTTTCAAACCTCTTTGTTTGCGGTGGCCAAACTCCAGGAAAATACCGCAACGTTGGGGCCGCCATTGATTCCGCCCTTAGCGTCGCGGCCGAGCTAGAAACCGCTGCCAAGACCGTCGCCCCGGAAATTCGGGCCTCAGATTCAATTAGTTTGATTTAGTGCAATAAAACCGATTGATCCACCCACTTTGTTGACTCTTTTTAACTACTTATGCTACTTACAAGCGATTTTTAACGACACACCCTTTGCTAGAAGACGGTTGTTGGAAACCGTCGCTCCTTTGAGCGCAGAGGGGAGGACAATTCCATAAGGAGGCACAGTTATGTCCCAAGTGACAATGAAAGAAATGTTGGAGGCCGGAGTTCATTTTGGCCACCAAACCGCTCGGTGGAATCCGAAGATGAAGCCGTATGTATTCGGCGCACGAAGTGGGATCTATATCATAGACCTACAAAAAACCGTCGGCCTGGCGCAAAAGGCCGCTGAGTTTGTTAAGACCATCGCAGCGAACGGCGGAAAAATGATTTTCGTGGGTACAAAAAAACAGGCCCGCGAGACGATCCAAGAAGCCGCTCAAAAATGTGGCCAATTTTTCATGACCACACGATGGCTCGGCGGAACACTTACAAACTTTGAAACCGTTCGTCAGGGCATTAATCGCCTTAAAAAATTAGAGCAAATGAAAGAAAAGGGCGAATACGACCTACTTCCTAAAAAAGAAGTCATTCAGCTTGAAAAAGAGAGAGAAAAACTCTTGGCAAGTTTTGAAGGCATCAAAGACATGAAAGAGGTTCCAGCAGCCCTGTTTGTTGTCGACCTGAAAAAAGAGCACATTGCAGTTGAAGAAGCGCGCCGTTTGGGAATTCCAGTTGTTGGTCTCGCGGATACAAACAGCGATCCCGATCTCATCGACTACCCAATTCCTTCTAACGACGACGCGATCCGAGCCATTAAACTGTTTTCTAACATGGTGGCCGAGTCTTACAACGAAGGCGCTGTGGTTTGGGAACAAAAGCTTCGCGCTATGACTGACAAACAAGCAGACGTGGCGAGAGAAGAAAAAGCTCGCGCCGCCGAACGTAAAGCGGCTGCCACGCAAGCGGCACAAGCTGCCGGTGATGGCGGACCTGCTGTTGTTAAGCGTGCGAAGAAAAGAACCCTCGTTGCTGCCGGAACTGCTGACGACAAAGAGATCGAAGCAGAAACCGAAGCCGAAGTTACTCCCGCTGCTTCAACCGAAGCACCTGAATCAACGGAGGAGTAAGCCATGGAAGTATCAGCAACTGCAGTTCGTGATTTGCGTGAAAAAACCGGGGCCGGGATGCTTGATTGCAAGAAGGCCCTGGCTGAATCCGGAGGCGATGTCGACAAAGCGGTAGAATGGCTTCGAAAAAAGGGCCTTAGCGCTGCCGAAAAAAAATCAGGCCGCGCGGCCGCTGAAGGCATCGTTTATTCTTACATTCACGGCGACGGTAAAATTGGCGTCCTGTTAGAAATTAACTGCGAAACTGATTTTGTCGCACGAACCGAAGACTTTAAGAACTTTGCTAAAGACATCGCCCTTCACATTGCTGCATCTAATCCGCAATTTGTGAAGTCCGATGAAGTTCCGACCGAGGTCACACAAAAAGAAGAAGAGATTTTTAGAGCCCAAGCCGCCGCCAGTGGCAAACCGGCCAATGTTATTCAAAAGATTATTGAAGGTCGCATTCAAAAGTACCTTCAAGAGATTTGCCTTTTGGATCAACCCTTTGTGAAAAATCCCGATATTACCGTGGGACAATTCACAAAAGAGACGGTCGCCAAGCTCGGCGAAAACATCAACATTCGACGTTTTGTCCGTATGGTGATGGGAGAGGGCCTAGCTAAGAAAGAGGACAACTTTGCCGAGGAAGTTGCAAAAGCAGCGAAAGGTTAAGAATTCTGTGAGCAAGAAAAAGTTCAAACGGGTTCTGTTAAAATTAAGTGGCGAGGCCCTCGCCGGAGAAAAGGGCTACGGAATCAGCGTTGAAGTTTTGCAAGGTCTTGCAGAAGAAATCCGATCGGTCATCGATCTCAAGGTCGAACTTGGGATCGTGATCGGCGGCGGAAATATTTTTCGAGGCATTGCGGCCGCAGCTGGCGGCATGGATCGGGCAAGCTCAGATTACATGGGTATGCTTGCGACGGTGATTAACGCCCTAGCTCTTCAAGACGCTCTTGAAAAAGCCGGCGTTTACACACGCGTGCAATCTGCCATTGAAATGCATGAGCTGGCCGAGCCCTATATTCGACGGCGCGCCGTCAGACACCTTGAAAAAGGTCGTGTTGTTTTGTTTGCCGGAGGTACGGGGAATCCATACTTCACCACGGATACGGCGGCCGCTTTAAGAGCCATGGAAATCAATGCGGACGTGATTTTGAAAGCCACAAAAGTTGACGGTATCTACGATAAAGATCCCGTTAAACACAAAAACGCCCAGATGTTTAAAGAGCTTTCTTATATCGAAGTCTTGCAGCGAAACATCAAGGTGATGGACTCAACCGCCATCAGCCTTTGCATGGACAACAACTTGCCGATCATCACCTTTAATATGACCAAGCACGGAAACATTAAGAAAGTGGTCAGTGGAGAGCGGGTTGGCACTATTGTTCGAGGAGAAGAATAATGCAGGAAATGATCAAAGACATGCGCGGAAAAATGGACAAAGCCATCAAGAACCTTGAAGGCGAATTGTCGAAGCTTCGAACAGGCCGAGCAAGCTCAGCCATGCTTGATGGCATTAAAGTTGATTATTACGGCACGCTTACCCAGCTATCACAAATTGCATCCATATCGGTTCCGGAGCCTAGAATGTTAGTGGTCCAGCCATGGGAAGTTCAGTTTCTAAAAGAAATTGAAACAGCGATTAAAAAGAGCGACCTGGGAATCAATCCCATGAATGACGGAAAGGTCATTCGGATGAAACTCCCTGACTTGACCGAAGAGCGCCGAAAAGATCTCACCAAAGTGGCAAAGAAAATCGCTGAAGAGGCTCACGTGGCTGTTCGAATGAGCCGTCGCGATGCCAACGACCGATTGAAAGAATTGCTGAAAAAGAAAGAAATCACCGAAGACGACAACAAAAGAACCATGGAGCAAATCCAAAAAATCACAGACGAGTTTGCAGCCAAGATTGATCAAATTTCAGCTTCAAAAGAAAAAGAAATCCTCACCGTTTAAGGGGATGATTTATGGCCCCGGCGCATGTGGCAATTATTATGGACGGAAATGGGCGATGGGCCCAGAGCCGCAAGCGCCCCCGACTATTTGGGCACATCCGCGGCACTAAACGCGTTCGAGAAATAGTTCAGTACGCCGGCGAGTTGGGCATCAAATACCTCACCCTTTACGCCTTTAGCGAAGAAAATTGGGGTCGCCCCACGCAAGAAGTATCCGTACTCATGAAACTTCTAGAGAAGTATCTAGTACGTGAGCGCGCAACTCTTATGAAAAACAACGTTCGGCTGTTTTCGATAGGTGATCGTTCTAAATTGCCTGACGGTCCAAGACGAGCTCTCGAAAAAACCATGAGTTTGACTTCACACAACACCGGCCTTCAGTTGACCTTCGCACTCAGCTACGGATCTCGCCAAGAAATTGTAAGAGCCATTAACAAATTAAGGGAGACCAAACAGGGAGTCATTTCGGAAGACGAATTGGCCCAAGCTCTGGACACTTCAGAAATGCCCGATCCGGATTTGATTATCAGAACTAGCGGCGAACATCGATTGAGCAACTTTTTGTTGTGGCAGGGCGCTTATAGCGAGTTTTATGTTACCGAAACATTGTGGCCGGATTTTACTAAAGAAGAGCTAGATCTAGCGCTTAATAACTACTCACAACGTGAGCGGCGATTTGGATTGACGAGCCAACAAGTCTCGTCAGAGGCTAATGTGCAATGATTAAGACACGCGTTTTGAGTGCCATTATTGCCGTAATCATAGGAATTCTCTTAATTAACTTCGGCAACTTTGCCATGCTGGCCTTGGCGGCTTTTTTACTTTCATTTTTGGCGCTGAGAGAGTTCGGAAGACTCACTCTGCAGGGCGAGCGTTATAGAGACATCAGAAAATATTTCTTGGCCCTTGGACTTGTGTGCTTCACCGTGAGCATTGTTTATCACAACTGGATTTTACACAGCTTCATCATGAGTACCCTTTTGGTTTTTGTTCTTTTTTTACTTCTGGCAAGAGACTCTCACTATTCTCTCGAAGAAGCCGTGAACAAAGCTGGACTTAGTGTCTTGGGAATCCTTTATGCGGGCGTTTGCCCGGTTTACCTTTGCTTGCTTGCTGGGCTTCAGCCCGCAAACAAGTGGCTCGTATTAACTCTCTTCATTGTCTTTACGGGCGACACGGTGGCATATCTTGTGGGCACTCGGTACGGGAAAACCAAACTCTTTCCGCGAATCTCTCCGAAGAAATCCGTTGAAGGCTCCATTGGTTCGTTGTTTGCCAGCGTATTAGTGGCCATGATTTTTCGGCACTTTTGGCTCCCCGAGGTGGATCAGCTTATGATGCTCTTATTGAGCGTGGTCACTTCGGTCGTCGCTCAACTCGGCGATCTATCGGAATCTCTGATTAAGCGCGCCTTTCACGTCAAGGACTCCGGATCCATTATGCCAGGACACGGGGGACTCTTAGATCGCTTTGACGGCGTTTTGTTCGGCGCCCCAATTGTCTATGTGTTTGCAAAGTTCTTGGTGATGCCGTGAAGATTTCGATATTAGGCTGCACGGGAAGCATTGGAGAAAGCACTCTTGAAGTTGTTCGAAAATCCAAAGGCTTTATTAAAATCGCATCTCTTGCGGCCCATTCCAATGCCGAAAAACTATCCAGGCACGCCAGCGAGTTTGGTGTTTCAAAAACCGTATTAACTTCACAAACGAAAAATCCCGAAGCCCTTGAAGAATTGGCCACTGATCCCGAAATTAAGACTGTGGTCATGGCGATCGTAGGATTTGCCGCTCTTAAACCGACCATCGCGGCCCTTAAAGCTGGAAAAACTGTGGCTCTTGCCAATAAAGAGGCCTTGGTCACTTGTGGTGAGCTCTTAACAGCACTTGCCGAAAAGCATGGCGGTAAAATTATTCCGGTAGACAGCGAGCACAATGCACTCTTTCAGGCCCTTCAGGGTCACTCAATAGAACAGGTCGACAAGCTCATTATTACCGGCAGTGGCGGGCCTTTCAGAGGGAAAACTCGATCCGAACTTCAATCTGTAACAATTGCCCAAGCTCTCAATCACCCCAAATGGAAAATGGGCCCAAAGATTACGATCGATTCGGCGACGCTGATGAATAAAGGCCTTGAATACATTGAAGCGCGCTGGGTTTTTGGCTTGCCCGACGACAAACTCAAAATTCTTATTCACCCACAGAGCCTAGTTCACGGAATTGTTCAGTTTATTGATGGCAGCATGCTCGCGCATCTTTCACCGCCTGATATGAAGGCCGCCATTTCTTACGCCCTATATTATCCACAACGACAGCCTGGCGCTGTTGAACCCTTGGACTTGGTTAAAGCTCAAAAACTTGAGTTTTTTGAAGTCGACTATGAGAACTTCCCATGCGTGAATTTGGCCCAAAAGGCGCTAAAAAAAGGGGGCGTCGCTCCCACGGTTTTGAATGCCGCCAATGAAACTGCAGTTCAAGCCTTTTTGGATGAGAAGATTTCATTTCTTTCTATTTCAGACATGATTGAAAAGACCCTGGAAAGCGCACCACGTCAAAACCTTGATATCCAATCAATTTTTGCCGCCGACGCCTGGGCTCGACAGAAGTGCCAGGAAAACATCCTTTCCCTGAGACACTGATTCTAGTAAACTGTCCCTCTATGGAATACATTATTGGATTCATTAACCAAAGTGCTTCTTTTATCGTTCCTTTCATCGTCCTTCTTGGCGTACTCATTTTCGTACATGAACTAGGACATTTTAGCGTCGCTAAATACTACGGTGTGCGCGTTGAAGTGTTTTCTCTAGGGTTTGGGCGAAAACTGTTTCAAAAGAAAGTGGGCGATACCACCTATTGCATTAGCGTGATTCCATTTGGTGGATACGTCAAAATGTTTGGCGACGAGTTGTCTGCCGAGATTAAACCCGAAGACCGTAAGTATGCTTTCAATCACAAGCCCGTTGGCCAGCGCATTGCCGTCGTCTTGGCAGGGCCTCTAATGAATGCCATTTTTGCTTTCTTTTTGTTTATCGCCATCGCGGGTATTGGTGAAGAAGTGCTCAAACCCCAATTAGGTGAGATTTATCAAGACAGCGTCGCCTATCAGTCGGGATTTCGATCGGGCGATTTGATTCTCAGTGTAAACGGAGAATCCATAGAGAAGTGGGAAACTTTTAAAAAGCGTGTCGAAGATTCGGCCGGAAAAAATATTTCAATCAAAGTTAATCGCGCCGGATCAGAGTTAGAGTTTTCACTCACTCCAAAAGAAATTAAAAATGCCAACATTTTGAGCACTCAAAGTCATGTGGGCGATGTTGAAGGCCTGACCACTTTAGTTCGCGCCTCTGCAATTGGCGTCGCCGGTCCGCTCACGGCAGCCTACCGTGCGGGCTTGCGAACTGGCGATCTCGTGCGAAAAGTGAATGGCGAGGAAATCACTCAGTGGCAAGACTTAGAGCAAAGAATTCTTAAGGCTCAAAAAGCAGGATACAATTCGATTTTACTCGAAGTTGAACGCAAGGGTGACAAAGGCCTAACCCAAGTCACCATGGAGCTTAGTGAAAAGGATGTTCTTGGCGGTATTGAACCGGGCGAACTTTACCTTTCAAACGTGATGCCCGAATCGGCAGCAGCGACGGCAGGAATCCTTGTGGGCGATCGCGTAGTATCGCTAAATGGAAAGCCCATCACTCGATGGGATCAAGTTGTCAACATGGTGCGCTCTTACAACCCCTCTATGGGACAAATGAAGTTAAGCATCAAGCGCGATGGCCATGAGCAAGAGTTTCAGCTAGCTCCGAAGCTTGTGAAGCAAACTGATCCCACGGGCCACGAAAAAGAGGCCTATGCTTTAGGTATCGTAACCGGCCTGATGTATGCACCGCCGGAAACTTTCGTCTATCGCGTTCGCTCCGTACCGGCCATGCTCTCTAAAGGATTTACGGATACTGTTCATTGGACAAAATTAACGGCATTAAGTTTTGTGAAATTAATTAAGAGAGAAGTTTCTGCCAAAAGCTTGGGCGGCCCACTCATGATCGGCAAGCTCGCAAGTGACACTTGGAAAATTGGAATTTCGCCGTTTCTAAAAATAATGGCCATTATTTCGATCAACCTGTTTATTTTGAATCTTTTGCCCGTTCCCGTTTTGGATGGCGGCCATCTGGTTTTCTTCTCCATTGAACTTCTAAGAGGGGCGCCCATTAGTTTTAGAAAGATGGAAATCATGCAACAAGTTGGGATTTTTCTTCTCTTGGGACTAATGGCATTTTCCATGTTCAATGACATTGTTCGGTTCTTTGCCTCTTGAGCTATCGCCTCTCACTTAGCACTTCAACTGACCGTGGTAGCGTAGCGCTTTTCAAAGGCGATACGCTTCTCCATGAGAAGTTTTGGGCCCGAGACCATCAAAGCAGCGAGCTTGTGACTCAACATATTCAACTATTGCTTAAAAAATTTAAATTGCACCCGCCAGATATCGAGTCCATCGTTGTTGATCGCGGCCCAGGCAGCTTTACCGGTTCCCGGGTTGGAGTCACGGTGGCGAAGACTCTGGCCTATGCCATCAAAGCCGAGCTCTATTCCGTCACAAGCCTCGATTTAATTTCAGAGGGTTATTTCTCTCAAAAGCGACCTCCTTCGGGAAGATTGATTGCTATTTTGGATGCTCATAAATCACTTTATTATTTCTCCGTTGCTGAAGGCGCTAAAGGGAAATGGATTTGCATTGAATCCTCGCAAGTTGCCGCTCAAAAAAAAATTAGTGACTTTATTGAAGACCAAGTCACCGCGATTGCCGGACTTACTGACCCGGACCAAAGACGAGAATTTGAGCGTAAAAATTCCCTCTTCATCAAGAGAAAGGACCTGCATTTTCCATCGGCCAAGTATGCCTGGCCTTTAGTCCGAGCCGGCCGATGCGAGAAGACTTCCTGGAGTGACCTCGAGCCCCTGTATATCCGTGACCCCGATGTCCTGACGAAATTCTCTAACCTAGCGTAAAGACATGTAACAAGCCTGCCGAAAAAGGGTTGGGAGAGTTTAATGTCTCAGCCTGTGAAAAAACTAGATCTTCCCCGCTCTCAAAAGAAAATTTGGGCAATCGGCGGCGGTAAGGGCGGCATCGGTAAGAGCTTTATTATTTCAAGCTTTGCCCTCTCATTGGCCCGTTCTGGCAAAACAGTCACTGTCGTAGACTTAGATTTGGGAAGCGCCAATCTTCACACCTGTTTGGGTGCTGAGATTCCAAAGAAAACGTTGGGAGACTTCTTCCATGGCCGTTGTACAAACTTATCTGAGCTGCTGACCCCAACATCAGTTCCTGGTCTTGCCTTTATCAGCGGCGCTAATGACGCACTTGGTGCTGCAAATATTACTGACGAGGCACAATCGCGTTTGCTTAAAGAACTGACGACCCTACCCGGCGAGTACCTTTTGATCGATCTAGGTGCCGGCACCCACCAATCAACCTTAGATTTTTTTCTGTTAGCAAATCGTCCCATCATTGGAGTTACTCCCGAACCCACATCTATAGAAAATGCGTACCGGTTCATTAAAGCCGCCTATTTTAGGTGGATCAAAAACTTAGAGGCTCAATATGGCCTCAAATCGGTTGTGGACGAAGCCATGGACCAAAAAAACAACATGGGTATCAAGACTCCAAATGACCTTATCAAGCACGTCATTTCTAAAAATCCCCAGCACGCTGACGCCCTTAAAAAAGAGGTCGAAAAGTTTAATTTGTTCTTAATTATGAATCAAATCCGCACCAAAAATGATGTGGACACGGGCTCAGCCATCGCAAGTGTTTGCAAGAAATACTTTGGAATAGATGTTCAGTATGTTGGATACTTAGATTACGATAATGCCGTTTGGCAATCGGTAAGAAAACGACGACCACTCTTGTTGGAGCACCCGTTTAGCAACTTGGTACAGTCATTCGCACACATGGTAAAGGTTTTAGATAGCGATGAAGGATCTACGAGAACAAACATATTACGAGCTGCTTGATATTGAACCTTCTGCAACTCAAGAAGAAATTCTCAAGGCTTATAACAAAGCCCGAATTACTTATTCTTCAAACAGCCCAGCTCTTTATTCTTTGATGAATAAGGAAGAGGCCCAAGAAATATTAAAACTCATTGATGAGGCTTACTCAGTTCTAAGCAATCACGCCCGCAGAAAGCAATACGATGAAAATGATCAGGTGGATATTCCCTTGCCATCGGGAACCGAAATGGCCGCACAGTCGTTTCCGTATGCCACTATCTCTACGCCGCAGACACCGCCAGTTTCTATGCCCGCTATTCCTCCTTCAGTGACGACTCCTAAGCCGGTTGAGGCCGGGGTGACGGCCACTACAAGATTCGGGTCTTATAAAAAAGATGCCAGTTTTGAAAATGAAATTAAAAACGCCGAGCTGTTCGATGGCACTTTTTTACAAAAGATTCGACTTTATAAGAATGTGACACTCGATCAACTTTCTGATTCGACCAAGATTTCCCGCTCCTACTTAGATGCCCTTGAAGGAAATGAATATGGAAGCTTACCAGCTCCGGTATTCGTGAGAGGCTTTCTTGTTCAATATGCAAAATGCCTTGGCCTTGATGAAAACCGCATCGCTCAATCTTATATGAAATTAATGAAAGAAAAGATAAAGCGATGACCACACCGGTGCGATTAAAGTTTCAGGCCGAACCAAAAGATGCGGGCCTCAGACTTGATCAATGGTTGGCTAATCAACAAGGAATTGAATCACGAAATCAAATTGCAAGACTCATTGAAAGAGCACTTGTCAAAGTCAGTGGAGTCGCCACTCTTAAGGTTAAGGCTAGCTACCGGCTCAGAGGAGATGAGGTCGTCGAAGTTGAAATCCCTCCAGCTAATACTTCAGGAATAACTCCAGAAGAGATCAGTTTAGAAATTTTGTATCAAGACAACGATTTGGCCGTTATTAACAAGCAGGCGGGACTTGTCACTCATCCGGCGAAAACTCATCAGGGTGGAACTCTCGTCAATGCCCTTCTTTTCCACATCAAAGATTTAAGTGATATCGGCGGCGTTGAGCGTCCGGGACTTGTTCATCGTCTTGATAAAGACACAAGCGGCACCATTGTGGTTGCCAAGACTAACAAAGCCCATCAAGGTCTTGCGCAAATGTTCAAGAAACATGAGATTCATCGTGTGTATTGGGCGATTGTGGCCGGAATACCAAAAAAGAAAAATGGTACTATTGAGTCAAATCTGGCAAGACATCCGAAATTTAGGAAAGCCTTTTGCTCTCAGGAGCATGGGAAAAGGGCCGTCACTCATTTCGAAGTCATAAAGTCCTATAAAAACCAAGCCAGCCTTATCGAGGTGAGACTTGAGACGGGGCGTACACATCAAATTCGAGTTCACCTGAGCGAGATGGGACATCCAGTTTTGGGAGATAAAATCTACGGCATAAAGCGACAATCTCAACTTCTAACAAATTCCAAAATTAAACAGATCACTCAAAATCTAAAGCGACACGCTCTTCATGCCGCGGAACTCGGATTTGAGCATCCACGAACCTTGGCACCATTAAAATTTAAAACTGATTGGCCTGATGACCTGAAAGAATTGTTACTGGCCCTTAATTCGTTATGAGCTCTAAAAAGTTCAAATTTCGAAAAAGCAGAGCCGTCGCTATCTTTTTTGACAAAAATGAATCCCTTGCGTCCATAAGAAAACAGCATCCGGAGCTCTCTGCCATTTCGACTCTTAAACAGGTGCATGGAACGGACATCCATGAAGCCATCGAAGGGCAAACAACGCTACCGCTTGGTGACGGGCTTTGGACAGCAAGAGCTCAAATCGGCTTATGTGTGCATACCGCTGACTGCATCCCGCTGCTTTTGGCTTCGCCCACTCATGTCATGGCGATCCACGCCGGATGGCGCGGAGTGGCCCAAGGACTGCCCCGATTGGCCGTTGAGAAACTAAAATCCCTCGGTAATGAGATTGAACAAATCGAATGCTTTATGGGTCCTTCGATTGGCCCTTGTCACTTTGAAGTCGGCCTTGACGTCGCCGAACAAATTTTAAAGTCAATCGGGGAATCAGTGAGTCAACTAAGCAAGTCCGAAGTGGTGCGGCCGCATCCTGATTCAAATAAAGTATTTATTGATCTTCCAAAGGTAGCTGAGACGCAACTAATTGGGGCAGGGCTTAGTTTAGAAAACATCCAAATCATGAGAGACTGCACTTATTGTAAGCCTGAAAAGTATTTCAGTTATAGGCGCGATGGCTCGGCATCAAGACTTGAGAGTTTGGTATTTCTTAGCTCTCCAACCAAGTAACTCGACCCTCGGTTTGCCTGGGAGCCGCCGGCGGAGCATGATCCGGATAGCCCACCGTAACGGCGCACAGAAGCTCTAACCCCGCCGTTACATCTTTTCCCAAAAAGTTTTTAACCTCTTCACCAATCTCAAGCGGCGCGCCCATAGGGCAAGTGCCCAACCCATGGGCCTCGGCCGTGAGAATCATATTTTGCAGGGCCATATAGACGCTTCCAACACTTGTTAGATACTTCTCATTTGGATCATTTTTCGAAAGGCAAAAAATAATAACCGGAGCGTTTCCAAGCGTATAAAAGAATCTTTCGGTAAACTCGTACAGAGAGGGTTTAAGTTTTTTCTCTAGGATTACTTTAATGTTGGCCCAGCTCCGCTGGCTGTACTTGAGATAAGCGTCGCGCTTACTGCCAGTCACCACAACAAATCGCCAATTTTGAAGGTTTTTTCCTGAAGGCGCCCAGAGTCCCGCTTGAATTATTTTTTCAATAAGCTCCTTTGGGACATCATCGGATTTATATTTTCTAATGCTCCGACGTTGCTCAATCAATGATTGAAGCTCTGAAATAAACTCGATCTTGCGAGGTTCTCCAATCATAACTAAAACTCAATTCCTCTACGAGCCGGAAGCCCTTTATTGAAATAATGCTTAATGGGCTTCATTTCGGTAATAAGGTCCGCACGCTCTTTCAAAAATGCGGGAAGCGAGCGCCCGGTTAAAACAAGTTCCGCTTCACAACGAGCTAGATCGAACTCCTTAACGAGGTTCTCTACTTCGCTTTCCTGCAAAAGCCCCGTCAGCAAACACGAAAGGATCTCATCACATACTATCAGTCCATACTTTCCCGATCGAATAGCCTCCACGGCGATTTTTAGTCCTCTTTGGGCCTCTTCGAAATCGGGCGGGCTGTTGGTAAACCTAAACTGTCCAGAGGGCATCATTCGAATTTTGCCCGTGGAGTGAATGTCAAAGTTCGATAGCTTTTGAAGGACTTTTCGTTCTGAATAAAAATCTTCGGCTTCATGTCCCTTGTCGAATTGAATGAAGCAAACTTTTCGACCGGCACCTGAGGCTCGAACCGCTAATCCCACGGCCGAGGTTGTCTTGCCTTTGCCATCTCCGGTATAAACATGAATCTGACCGTGCTGAGACATAAATCCCCTCTGTTGAAATTCTCGACACCACTAGTGTGGCTCAGTCGCATGGGGTCTATTTAACCCAAAGTTGAGTCATAACAGCAACTTAGTTGATGAGCAACCTTCGCGCGTGTGCAATTGTTGATCAGCAAGCCTACGAGAGCAAAAGTGCCCGCTTCCAAGGCATTGAAATAATTAAGCAATTTTTGCTCCCCCCTTGGCCCCTCGCTTGCTCTATGGAGAGTCAGAGCGGAGGCCTGTGTGACTGAAAAAACCATGTCGTTTCCTAATTCGAAATCTAATGGGGCGCATATTGCGGCCATCTTATTCTTGTCGGTGTTGTTTGTATCCGTACTCAACCCCAACATTCGAGAGGCGATTAGAACTCAATTCACACCGAAGCACCATCGAACGATACTCGCGGTCGCGACGGCTCCACTGGATAAATCAACCAAAACCCTTCAAATTCTTAAAGTTAAGACTGAGGTTGGACTTTTCATTGAAGTTTATGACAATCAAAAGCTTCTCTCGTCAGCCCAACTCCCGGATCATCGTGACGGATTTTTTACTTTTAATGGCCAGGTTACAAACCTCGCTATTGATGACGTCGATAACGATAAAACCAATGAAATTCTCACCACCAGTTTTGATCAAGATCTCGTTGCTCACCTGAACATCTATCGCTATAACCAGGGCCAAAAGGAGCTCGAACTCGTTCGGCTCAACTAGGAGACTTTCGTGTCCGAAGAAAAGCTATTTGGTCAAGGCGACCCTGCCATTGCGGAATATGCGGTTAAAGTTTTTAAGCCCGAAGATGAACTCTTGGCGACGGTTCGAAAAAACTGCGCCGAAAATCATCTTCCCATGATTCAAGTCGGTCAAATGGACGGCCTATTGCTGGAGACCTTGACCCGATTGACTGGCGCAAAAAAAATTGTAGAAGTGGGCACTTTGGGTGGATATTCAGGCATCTGCTTACTCCGAGGAGGTGGCGCGGGTGCGCATCTTTACACTTTTGAGTACAATCCTCTTCACGCAAAGGTCGCCAAAGACAACTTTCGACTGGCGGGACTCAGCGAACAAGTCAGTCTCTTTGAAGGCTCGGCCCTTGAAAATCTCGCCAAAATCGAAAAGCATGGGCCCTTTGACGTCGTTTTCATTGATGCGGATAAAAATAATTACGTTAATTACTTTAAATGGGCTTCGAAAAACCTGCGCCTTGGCGGCGCGGTTCTGGCAGATAACACCTGCGCTTGGGGCATGATTCATTTAACGAATATTCCAAACGAAGATCGAAACTCCGTTGAAGCACTTCAGAGATATAACAGCTTCGTCGTCGATCAAAATGAATTTCGATCAACACTGATCCCTACAGCCGAAGGCTTAACAGTTTCGATCAAGATAAAATGATTCGTTTACAGGTCTTATTATTTTTATTTGTCTTTATCCAAACTTTTGAGACGCAAGCTTTCGTATTGTCAAAACACTACAAGTCAAAGGAGCGCCAAACTTTAGAGAGAGTTTTGTCGCTCCTGTCCCATGAGAACTTTCCCTCGTTTGAAGATCATTTTTCATTGGGCGATTGGCTTTCTCAAAGAGCGATTTATTTCGTTGCCCCCTTTGAGCCCCTGGCCATGAGCCGATCCAATCAACTCATCAATTATCCAAATCTTGAAAATATTATTCCAATGGACGTCGAGGGAAACCAAGGCATTTTGATTTTTATGAAAAATGAGGGGGCCTTCATTTATCACGCGGGCAAGGCCAGAAGCGTACTTTATACAGTAAGATTTGAAACCGCCTCACGATCAATCAACATTCCGGTCATTTCCCCACGGGCTGGAATCATTAGAACGGGGCAAGTATTTTTCGATCGCCCCATAAAAGACGAACTTTCTTTGCGCGGATTTCAAATAAGTCAATTGGTACACGAAGCCCGCCACTCCGATGGCCA